>CAJUTJ010000152.1 GCA_910589655.1 uncultured Acetatifactor sp.
ATATTTATAGCCACATCCAGGAAGAACGGATTCGTTTCGTTTACCAATGTGGAGCCAGGCACATTGGCTTTGAGCAGGTTATAGCTTTAGTGGCGTAGGTTTATTGTGCAATTTTTTAAACTTGCTCATTTATAGTTAATAATTATATCTTTTATCGGCCATTTGGAAGGAAAGGGTTAAAATAGTGTAATGAAATCTTTAAAGAACGCGTGAAAACGCCTCGCGGTGGCGTGGGGTGTAACGTTACAATAAAATGCGTGATAGTTAAAAGTTTTGTATAATTCTGTTTCACACTCTCCGGTAAATATGGTAATATATACTCAAGAATCCAGCCGCTGCGCGTCTGCCGCGCTTCGCACTGAAAGATTCTTTCGTCACCATATCAGGTGAAATCAAATGCTCACTGTGTTAGCGCTTGATTTCCTGCTGATATGGTAAAATATACTCAAGAATCCAGCCGCTGCGCGTCTGCCGCGCTTCGCGCTGAAAGATTCTTTCGTTACCATATCAGGTGAAATCAAATGCTCACTGCGTTAGCGCTTGATTTCCTGCTGATATGGTAAAATATATTCAAGTATGCCTGAAAAGGAATTCCTGCAGTCTGTTGTGCTGCTTCACGTCTCAAAACAAGGATTTGGAAGGATGAAATATAGAGATGAAAGTATTGTTAGGAGCCGTATTTTTGATTATGATGTTGCTGACATGCATCAGCATTTACCGCACCGGAGAGATAGAGGGCAGGCTGGCTAAAACAGTCACCTCTTTTTTGCGTATGATGTTACTGCTTTTGGGTGTGAATGCCTTTTTAGTGATTTCTACAAGCTATTTTTTGTCAACCGTTGCCTTAAATGCTTATTATGCCTGTATTGATTGGACGCTGATCTGCCTGCTGCATTTTATGGAAGAATATACCCAGACCTTCCGGGAAAATCAAAGAGCCAAAAGCATTATCTACGGAGCGGCGCTGGCAGACACTTTGGTTATGGCGTGCAATGTATTTCTGGGTTTTCTGTTCAAGGTGGAGCCTGTCCGCATGGGAAATGAAACTTTCTATATGGCGGTGGACTTTCGGGGATTCTTTGCTTTTCACATGATAGTGGCATATGTTTTGACGCTGTTCAGCGTCGGGGCGCTGGCTGTAAAGGTGGTAAAAACCCCCAGATTTTACCGTGTGCAGTACCTTGTCATATTGGGGCTGTTCCTGCTGACCATAGCAGCAAGCTTGGCAAATTGGCTGCTAAAGAGTTTCATTGAGCCGTCCATATTTTTGTATTTTATTATGTCGGCCGCCATCAGCTATTTTTCCCTATTTTATGTTTTCAAGGGATTGATTGAACGGATGATGACATTTGCCATAAACGATATGAGTGAATTCGTGTTCTGTTTTGACCTGTGGGGAAACTGTATCTATGTAAATAAAAGAGTTACGGCTGACTTTCAGTACATGGATGTGAAAGAAGTGGCGGAGAAGGAATTTAAATCATGGTATGAGAACCGTGAGGAGGATCAGAAGGATACCTTGCAGTGGATGGAAAAGCGGGTCATCGACAATAAAATCCGGCATTTGGAAAATGTATATCACAGGCTGGTAGATTCGAGAAATGAATGCATCGGCTATTTCTTTGTAGTGACGGACCGGACCGAGGAGATTAAGGCGTTTCAGAAAGAGCACTACCGAATGACCCATGACGAGCTCACGGGACTGTATAACAGAGAATATTTTTATGCGCAGGTAGAGAATACTGTCAAAGAAAATAAGGATAAGAAATATTATCTTATGTGCACGGACATCTCCGGATTCAAAGTGTACAACGAGTTATTCGGGGAGTCAAGCGGTGATGACGTGCTGTTGACGCAGGCGGAGCTGCTGCGGAAGACTACCGGCGCCATGGAAATCTACGGGCGTCTGTCAGGCGACGAGTTCGGTCTGCTGATTGCAGAGGAGAATTTTTCCGAGGATGTCATCAGCAGGCATACCTTTACCATGCGGAATGAGTTCAGCAATTCCCATTACCGTATGCATATTTATGCCGGGGTGTATGAGATAAAGGACAGGGAGGAATCTGCCGCCCAGATGTGCAATAAAGCAAAAATGGCCATAGATTCCATCAAGGGGGAATACGATACCTTTTTTGCCTATTTTGACGAGCAGCTTTTGGAGAAAACATTAAATGAAAGAAGGCTGATCAGTGAACTGGAAAAGGCGCTGGACGAAGAACAATTCTGCATTTTTTTACAGCCTCAGGTAAACGGGGACGGAAATGTGGTAGGGGCAGAGGCTCTGATCCGCTGGCGTCATCCGGAAAAGGGATGGATTCTGCCGAATGAGTTTGTTCCGGTTTTTGAGAATACGGGTATGCTTTGGAAGGTGGACAGATATGTCTGGGAAGAGGCGGCAAGGCGCCTGAAAATATGGCAGTCTGCCTCAAAAGAGGATTGGCATATTTCCGTGAATCTTTCTCCGGGGGATTTCTATCATTTAGATGTTTATAAGACCTTTGCCGGTCTGGTGGAGAAGTATAAGATAGAGCCCTTTAAGCTTAAGCTGGAGATAACGGAAACAGTGCTGATGAAGGATGCCAAGGGGCAGCTGGAGGCATTGCAAAAGCTGCGGGATGATGGCTTTGAAGTAGAAATAGACGATTTTGGAAGCGGGTATTCTTCTCTGAGTATGTTGAAGGATATCAGTGCGGATGTATTGAAATTGGATATGAGCTTTCTGCGAAACAGCAAAAAGCCGGAGCGCAGCTGGGCGATTATTCAGACCATTATAGAGCTTGCAGGAGAGCTGAATATGAAGGTGGTGACGGAAGGCGTGGAGACAAAGGAGCAGGTGGAGCGTCTCACTGCCATGGGATGTGAGCTGTTTCAGGGCTACTATTTTGCCAAACCGATGCCCATCAGCGAATTCGAAGACACCTACATGTAAGGCGCCCGGTGACACGGAAGCTTTTGTGTGGCAGTCAAGGCAGAGATAACGTAATATGCGTGACCATCTAAAGATGAATGACAGGAGTACAAAATGAGCAGGTTTTTATATGCAATTGTAGAGATTATTGCTAAAATACATAATTATTTGTTAAAACTGAACGACTCTTTTGAGTATAATTTTTCGGATAAGGAGCTGCATTTTCTCATTATAGGCGCCTTGGGAATGGCAATGATTTTTGTCGTTCATCCCGTATTTAAGTGGCTGGTAAGGACGAATCATATTATGGTAATCAGCTGGATTTATGTGTTCACATTGATTATCGTAATTACCTTTGCCATTGAGATCGGGCAGAAGGTGACTAATACGGGTGCTATGGATTTTGCGGACATTGTATTCGGGGTGGTCGGTTTTATATTCATGTTTTTCGTGTTTTCCGTTATCCGGGCGATATACCATGTGGTCCGCCGTATTCTATACAGGTATCGTGAGGGTTATGAGGACGAATATTAAAAGAAAACGGTGTTGAACGGAAAACACTCTCAGGCAGCAGCGGATAAGGAGATCATTATGTTGCGGATAGAAAAAATTACGGTTGACTATACGGAGAATCCCGTCGGTATTACAAGGCGGCCAAGATTTTCATGGGTTATGGCATCTGATCACAGAAACACAATACAGGTTTCTTATCATCTGGAAATAGCATCGGATCCGTTGTTTTCCCGGAAAGTACTTGAAGTGACGAAGGAGACGGACAGATCCGTTCATGAAAGATTTGAGGATTTTTCCATGGAATCCTTGACCAGATATTACTGGAGGGTGGAGATAACCGATAACCACGGGGAGAGGAGCGGTTTCTGCGCTCCCGGAAGCTTTGTCACCGGACTGCTGGGGCAGGAAGAGTGGAAAGGGGAGTTTGTTTCCGCGGAGACGGAGGAGGACAAGGATAATTCGAAGGGAACTTATCTCCGTAAGCAGTTCGGGAAACGGGGCAAAGTCAAAGAAGCCTATGTCTGCGCTACGGCTTTAGGGCTATATCAGTTGTATATAAACGGTCAAAGGATCGGGCAGGACGAAATGACTCCCGGATGGACTTCCTATCAAAAGCATCTCTGCTGCCAAGTTTATGATGTGACGAAACAGTTTCGGGAAGCGGAGGCAGAATGCTGTATCGGCGCTCTGGTGGGAGCGGGGTATTATAAGGGGGAGATGGGGTTTCTGCATACCCGCAATAATTACGGAACCAGAACAGCATTGCTCTGTCAGCTTCGGATTTACTATGAGGACGGAAGCATGGAAGAGATTTGTACGGACGAGAGCTGGCAAGGGCTTGATTCGCCGGTGCTCTTTTCCGAGATTTATGACGGAGAGATTTATGATGCCCGTATGGAGAGGGAGGACTGGTGCCGCCCTGTCGCACAAAATGTTTTATGGCGGGGCGTTTCTGTGATTCCCTTTGACAAGAGTGCTTTAACATCTCAGTTTGGGGGAAAAATAGGGTGTATGGAACGGTTTCCCGCAAAGAAAATCTTTGTCACTCCCAAAGGGGAATTGGTGGTAGATTTTGGGCAGAATATGTCCGGATGGGTCTGCGGTGTCCTTTCGGACACGAAGGAAGGGGACAAGCTGGAACTTAGATGCTTTGAGACTCTGGATAAGGACGGAAATGTGTATACGGAGAATCTGCGGAAAGCAAAGGCAGGTTTTACTTATTATTGTAAGGGCGGAAGCAGAGAGCGGTTCAGCCCCCATTTTACCTATATGGGATTCCGGTATGCCCACATCATAAGCTCTCCTTGTGAGATGAAGGCGGAGGATATCATTGCTTACGCTCTGTACTCCCGAATGGATCAGACCGGGTATTTTGAATCTTCCAATAAAGACTTAAACCAGCTTTGGTCTAATATTACTTGGGGGCTTAAGAGCAATTTCTTTGATATTCCCACGGACTGCCCTCAGAGGGACGAGCGATTAGGGTGGACAGGGGATGCCCAGATTTTCTGCAGAACCGCAAGCTATATTATGAATACGTATCTCTTTTTCGAAAAGTGGCTTCGGGATGTGGCGGCTGACCAGACACCGGAGGGAGGCGTGCCCCATGTGGTGCCGGATATTATCACCCCCAATCTGGGAAAGACGCAGGACTGGCTCTTAAGTCAGGGCTCGCATTCCGCGGCGGCGTGGGCGGATGTGGCGGTGCTGAATCCTTGGAATCTCTACCTGACTTTTGGCGACAGGCAGATTTTGGAGGATCAATATGAGAGTATGCGGGCGTGGATCTGCTTTATGGAATCTCATGGGGAAGGGATCGTGTGGAATTATAAACTGCAGTTTGGCGACTGGGTGGCGCTGGATGCGGAAGAAGGCAGCTATTACGGCGCCACGCCCAACGATTTGGTCTGTTCCGCATATTATGCGTATTCCACGGGGATTTTTGCTAAAATTGCGGAAATTTTAGGCATCGGGGAGGATGCGGCATATTTTGGGGCATTGGCAGAGCGCATCAGGAAAGGTTTTGGAGAAACTTATTTTGATCCGGACACAAAGGGGATGCGTGTGCAGACTCAGACGGCACATATCCTTGCCTTGTATTTTGATTTAACGCCGGAGGAATACAGGGAGCAGACCATAAAAGAACTGACGGAGTTGCTGGCCAAGGAAAACGGCCATCTGGTGACGGGGTTTGTGGGGACGCCATATTTTACCCATGCGCTCAGCGGCAGCGGACATTTAAAGGAAGCCTATGAACTGCTGTTAAAGGAGGATTTCCCTTCATGGCTGTATCAGGTAAAGCAAGGTGCCACTACCATTTGGGAACACTGGGACGGTATCAAGCCCGACGGCAGCATGTGGAGCCCCGACATGAATTCCTTTAACCATTACGCTTACGGCGCAGTGGGCGAGTGGATGGTGAGAGTGGCTGCGGGTCTGGAGATTCAGGAGAGCGAGCCGGGATACCATAGGGCGTTATTATATCCCCGGCCCGGAGGGGGCCTTACTGCCGTTACAGGGAGTTACGAATCTCAGTACGGCAAGGTGGAGTGCAGCTGGAAGCTCACCGGAAACCGTCTTGAAGTCAAATACCGTATTCCCGAAAACACTACGGCAGATATCCGCCTCGACCACGTAATTTCTGTGGAAGATTTTGACGGTTTAGAATACCATGTGGATGAAAACAACACCCTGACAGCATATGCAGGCTCCGGAACCTATCATGTATGCATTATAACGAAGGGAGAAGGGCACTAAACCACAGAAACGGAACCGGAATAAAAGAACCGGAACCGGAATAAAAAACAGTTTCGAAACGAAAGTGCCCGGAAGGAATTTCATACGCGCCAGCGGGTGAAAATCCTTCCATTACAAGGGGCACTGTAGAGGAGAAACGGAACTGGAATAAAAAACAGTTTCGAAACGAAAGTGCCCGGAAGGAATTTCAGACGCGCCAGCGGGTGAAAATCCTTCCATTACAAGGGGCACTGTAGAGAAGAAACGGAACTGGAATAGGAGAGAAAAATGACGGAAATAACAGAGATTAGTTTGGAAAAAATGCAGCTGGCCGTGTTGATTGATGCGGATAATGTCAGCTCAAGGTATGCGGCTACCATTTTTGAGGAGCTGGAAAATTACGGCTTATCCACTTATCGTAGAATCTACGGGAACTGGTCCAAGGGCAACGGGTGGACAGAGGGGATCCTGCTGGAGCATTCCATAATGCCCGTACAGCAGTTTTCTTACACAACGGGGAAAAATGCCACGGATATGGCTATGGTCATTGATGCCATGGATATTCTATACAAAAATAAGGTTCAGGGCTTCTGCCTTGTGACCAGTGACAGTGATTTCACAAGACTTGCCATGCGGCTTCGGGAGGAGAACATGTTTGTTCTGGGAATGGGGGAATCCAAGACGCCTCAGGCGTTGACCAGAGCCTGTAACAAGTTTATTCACCTAAATCTGGTGGCGGAGCAGAATAAGGCCACGGGTGAGACGGAGAGCAGTGCGGAGGATCAGAACGTAACCTCTATCTCGGAGGTTAGACAGGTGATTTTGACCTTGATTAATCAGGACGATGAAGGCGTGGTTGATTTGGCACAGATCGGGAATCGTTTAAACGATAAGTTTTCGGACTTTGACGTGCGTAATTACGGTTACTTTAAACTGAGCACTTTTATCAGTGAAAAAATTGCAGACATTCAAGTGGTTAAAATAGATAACCAGCTTTATGCAAAAAGACAGTCATCCCTGACCAAGGAAGAGCTGGAAAAGGAAATCTGCCGTATGATAGAAAAGAGCGGCGGCGTAATCGACAACCTTTCCACTCTGAACGACGAGCTGCATAAAAAATACAGGCAGTTGGACTTAAAGGAATTCGGATACAGCCGTATTTCCAGTTTCCTGCGCAGCTTAAAGACGGTGACGGTGCGTGAAAACAAAGTTACTTTGAAAAAATAACGGGCTGCGTTGAAAACGGAACATAAATACATTGAGAAGCAATGTACACAAATGTGAGATGGATCAATAGGCACGCTATAGTATGTAAAGGGGTATACATATGGATTTATTTGAATACATGAGATCTGCAAATATGGAAAAGGAATCCCCGCTGGCGGCCAGAATGCGTCCCCGCACGCTGGAAGAAGTGGTGGGGCAGGAGCATATTCTGGGAAAGGACAAGCTGTTGTACCGTGCAATTAAAGCAGATAAAATCAGTTCCGTGATCTTTTACGGTCCTCCCGGAACGGGAAAGACCACACTGGCCAAGGTAATAGCCAATACTACCAGCGCGGAATTTACCCAGATTAACGCAACGGTTGCCGGGAAGAAGGATATGGAAGAAGTGGTGGTGAAGGCCAAGGAAGTACAGGGAATGTACGGAAAGCGCACCATTTTGTTTATTGATGAGATTCACAGATTTAACAAAAGCCAACAGGATTATCTTCTTCCTTTTGTGGAGGACGGAACGCTGATTCTGATCGGAGCCACCACGGAAAATCCCTATTTTGAGGTAAACGGTGCGCTGCTTTCACGATCCGTAATTTTTGAACTGAAGCCGATTCCCGTGGAAGGGGTGAAGGAGCTTATCCGTACCGCCGTTCAAGATTGTGAGCGTGGAATGGGAGCTTATAATGCGGTGATTGAGGAAGACGCTTTGGAATTTTTGGCGGATTTGTCGGGTGGGGATGCCAGACATGCCCTGAATGCGGTGGAGCTGGGGATTATGACCACAAACCGCGGCGAGGACGGCAGGATTCATATAACATTGGATGTGGCGCAGGAGTGTATTCAGAAGAGAGCGGTTCGATATGACAAAACGGGTGATAACCATTATGACACGGTTTCCGCTTTTATCAAGAGTATGCGGGGGTCGGATCCGGACGCGGCGGTATACTATCTGGCAAGAATGCTGTATGCGGGGGAAAGCGTGACGTTTATCGCCCGCAGAATTATGATTTGCGCGGCGGAGGATGTAGGGAACGCGGATCCCAACGCGCTGACGGTTGCCGTGAGCGCCTCTCAGGCGGTGGAGAGAATCGGAATGCCGGAAGCTCAGATTATCCTGTCTCAGGCAGTCAGCTATGTGGCTTGTGCGCCTAAGAGTAATGCCGCCTGTGAGGCTGTCGGAAAAGCCATGCAGACAGTGGAGCGGACAGGAAACCTGCCCATTCCCACGCATCTTCAGGACGCCCATTATAAGGGGGCGGCAAAACTGGGACATGGAACGGGATATAAATACGCCCATGATTATCCCAATCATTATGTGGAACAGCAGTACCTTCCCTATGAACTGAACGGACAGGAATTCTACCGGCCGTCAGGAAACGGGTATGAAGTCAAAATACGGGAGCATATGAAAAAGCTCAAAGGGGAAGCGGTTTCAGAATAACTGCCGTACCAAAAACTGATAGACTTCCTGATTTTTTTTCTGCCAGTTATCACAAATGGCGGCGGCAATTTCTTCCGTGGGTACGGACATGGTGATGTCCACAAGCCGGACGCCTTTTTCCTTTACCGTCAGATGAGCCTCATATTCCCCAAGGGTGGATTTATAATAATTTCCCAATACGGAAACCTCGTTGCGCAGGGAATATTCTTTTTCAAGAAAATAATTGTTGACATCTTCTTTAATTGCATCGCTGACGCGGTTATCGAAAAAATTTAAAGTGCTCCGTCCCTCCTCGGTAATGGAGAGGTGGGTGCGGTTTCGCACAGTCTTTGAAGAAACCATATTTGCTTCCGTCAACTCACTGATCACCTGTTGAAGGGTGAGGAAATTCATATAATCCCTTTCCAGAATAAAATCGCTGATCTGAGCGATGGTTATGGGAAAGCTGACGCGGTTCAGCATATAGAGCACAATCAATTTATTAATCGTCAAAGAATCCTGCAACATATTCCTACTCCTTATTAATATATTCAATTGTCCCAAGGGACAATTCGAGCTGCCTGAGGCAATTTGTGTCCCATGAGGCAATTTGGGCTTCTTGAGACAATTCGAGCTTAAGCTCCTATGTAAGGCCGTTTGACGGCAGTTCTGCTACATTGTCGAAATACTGCCTTGTTGGGAGCCGCGTTCCTTCAGCGTCCGGTGCAATTCGTTCAGCACTCCCCGCTTGTCCGTGCTCCACAGAGGAGCAATCAACAGCTTTCTGGAGCCGTCTCCGGTGACACGATGAATCACAATCCGGGGAGAGAGACGCTCCAGACAGTCTGCCGCGAGGGCAATGTATTCCTTTCTTTCCAGAACCTGAAATTCTTTCCTTGCATAGCATTGTGCCAAATCGGTATCTTGAAGCACATGAAGCAATTGCAGCTTTACACCGAAAGGGCAGAGGCGGTTCAGATAAGAAACGGTTTCTAACATTTGGGCACGAGTTTCCCCCGGCAGTCCCAGAATGATATGGATAATAACCGGAATCCCCAGCGATTGAAGCGCGGCATAGGATTCTTCAAAGCAGCTCAGGTCATATCCGCGTCTGATGAAATGCGCGGTGGCATCGTGAATGGTCTGTAAGCCCAGCTCCACCCAGATAAATTTGTCCGGAAAGCGCTTTTTCAAAGAGTCAAGGAGGGCAAGCGTTTCCTCCGGTAGACAGTCCGGTCTGGTGGCAACGGAAATACCGCATACCCGCGGGGAGGATAAGGCTTGGGAAAAAATCCGTTCCAGAGATTCCACAGGGGCATAGGTATTGGTATATGCCTGAAAATATGCGATAATACAAGGCTTGTCTTCCGGCAGCGAGATCTTCCGGGAGAGGAGGGTCTGTCCCTCCAGAAGCTGTTCTTCCACGGATTTTCCGGAAGCGGAAACGGCAAATTCACCGCTGCCCCCGGCACTACAGAAGATACAGCCCCGAGTGCCCTTTGTCCCGTCCCGGTTGGGGCAGGTCATATGGGCATTCAGGGCTATTTTATAGCATTTTTTGTGCAAGGTATTTTTGCACCATGCATCCAGTGAGTAATAAGGTTTGCCATGCCAGTCCATGCTGATTTTATTGTCGTTGGAGGTTTCGGTGTACTGACCGTGCACTTTTCAAACATGCTCCGGGCCTCCTGCGGCAATTGCGTCCTCCTTTTTTTGCATTCTGCGTGATTGGCTTTAGTTACGTGGCCGGATATGGGACTTTACCGCTTCGGCAACCAATTCGGCAACCTTAGGGTTAAATGCTTCGGGCATGATGTTGTTCTCATTTAATTCTTCGGCAGGTACAAGTCCGGCGATGGCTTCTGCCGCCGCCAGCTTCATCTCTTCGGTGATCTGCGAAGCCCTTCCCTCCAATGCGCCTTTGAAGATGCCCGGAAAAGCCACCACATTGTTGACCTGATTCGGGAAATCGCTGCGGCCCGTTCCTACCACTCGGGCGCCTGCGGCCTTGGCAGCGTCGGGCATAATCTCGGGAACGGGATTTGCCATGGCAAAGAGAATGGCATCATGGTTCATGGAAGCCACCATTTCGGAAGTCACGATATTCGGTGCGGAAACACCTACGAAAATATCGGCGCCCTTTAGGGCATCGGCCAGAGTACCGGTTTCGTTGTTGAGGTTTGTCACCTCGGTCATCTTCTGCTGCATCCAATTCAGTCCTTCGGTGGCTTTGGACACGATTCCCACTTTATCACACATGATAATATTCGGGAATCCGTATGTTAATAGGAGCTTGGTAATAGCTACTCCGGCGCTTCCGGCACCGTTAACTACAACTTTACAGTCTTCCTTTTTCTTATTTACGACCTTTAGAGCGTTGATAATTCCGGACAGAACCACAATAGCCGTACCGTGCTGGTCGTCATGGAACACAGGAATATCAAGGGATGCTTTTAGGCGCTCCTCGATTTCAAAGCAGCGGGGAGCGGAAATATCCTCCAGATTAATCCCTCCGAAGGCGGGAGCCAGCCATGTGACGGCCTGAATGATTTCCTCTGTGTCCTGAGTGTCCAGACAGATAGGAACTGCGTTGACACCGCCGAATTCTTTAAACAAAACGGCTTTTCCCTCCATGACGGGCATAGCGGCGTGGGGGCCGATATTGCCAAGACCCAAGACGGCGCTTCCGTCGGAAATTACGGCCACGGTATTTGCCTTCATGGTATATTTGTAAGCGGCTTCCTTGTCTTCGGCAATGACCTTACAAGGCTCCGCAACCCCGGGAGTATAGGCGATGGATAGATCCTCACGGGATTTGACGGGAGACTTGGACGTGATCTCCAGCTTTCCCTTCCATTGTTCATGCATCATAAGTGCTTTTTCATCAGTATTCATGATAGTACCTCTTTCTTCTATTATATAGATTAATCATATTAAGCTTGTATAGTAAATAATCTTGATTTTATACCCAAAGCAAAGCGCTGCGGAGACTTACCTTGTTATCATATAACAGTTTCAGCCGCTTCGCAAGAAGTGTTTGAAAAACTAAAATAAGATTTTGTAACAGTTCAGACAGGTCACTGAACCGTTACAAGATGCACACAAAACGCGAAAAGAATGCGTTTTGGCGCCCGCATGTCTCGCAAAATCGCATAGAGACGCGATTTTGACTTCGCGGGAGGGGCTGCCTGAACTGTTACGAAGATTTTGTCACCGTCTCCCCGCCGTCGGAATTCTTCACGGCAGCAGATACACAGAAACCGCAAACAGCGGTTTTGTGCAAGGCTGTCCAAGGGAATATTCTAATCGCTTTGGTTTGAATACGCAAAAAGCGCGGAAACGTCTCGGGGCGGCAGCGCGTGAAACTTAACCTCCCGATATGTATGTGGAGATGAAAATAAAAATAATGCTTCCTATTTTGATGGCTTTGTATTATAATGTTCCTAAGAACATGATACGTCAATCATGAAGTCAAGGAATCACGTCCATGACACATCTTGCCAGACCCCACCATAAGAATCTGAGACAATACATTTATGGATGGTTTTTACGGCTTTATAAATCGGAGGGAATTTATGAGAGAAAAATATGAATCGTTAGCGCTTGTACAGTTGAAGGAGCTTGCAAAGGTACGAGGACTAAAAGGAACGTCTACCATGAAAAAGGCCGAGCTGGTGGCGGCTATGCTGGCGGAAGATGAGAGACTAAAGCAGCTGGACGAGACAAAAACCGAAGCAAAAACCGAAACAAATATCGAGACTAAAACCGAAGTAAAAAAAGACACCAAGACCGAAACGAAAAGCGACCCTAAGAGCGAGGGAAAAAGCGAAACGAAGAGCGAGCCCGTGCGTCATAGCGCGCCCAGAAAAGCAGAACCTGCCGCGGTACAGGGCGTGCGGAACGAGAGCAATTACCGTGCCGAGGCCGGCAGCAGCCAGCGGAATGACAACGTTTCCCGTCCGGAGCCGGTACAGCAGGCTCCCCGTCCGACCCGTATTACGGAAGTATACGACGAGAAGAATTATCCCAAAGAGCTGGACAGCGGCGAGGAAGCCAGCGGTATTTTGGAAGTGATGCCGGACGGCTACGGGTTTATCCGGTGTGAAAATTATCTGCCCGGAGAGAACGATGTCTATGTGGCTCCCAGCCAGATCCGCCGTTTCGGGCTGAAGACCGGCGATATTTTAAAAGGAAACAAGAGAATTAAAACCCAGCAGGAAAAGTTCAGCGCGCTGTTGTTTATCCGTACTATTAACGGTTACACTCTGGAAGAATCCGCCAAGAGAATGAATTTTGAGGACATGACCCCCGTTTTCCCGAACGAAAGGATCCGGCTGGAGACTCCCGGATGCAGCGTGGCCATGCGCGCTATGGATTTGGTCAGCCCCGTGGGAAAGGGACAAAGAGGTATGATCGTGTCCCCGCCCAAGGCCGGTAAAACGACTCTGTTGAAGGAAGTGGCAAAATCCATTCTGCGCTCCGGACCCAATATGCATATGCTGATTCTTCTGATAGACGAGCGTCCGGAGGAAGTGACGGATATCAAAGAAGCCATTGTCGGGGATAATGTGGAGGTGATTTATTCCACATTCGACGAGCTGCCGGAGCATCACAAAAGAGTGGCCGAAATGGTAATTGAACGTGCAAAGCGGCTGGTGGAACATAAAAAGGAAGTAGTTATTTTGCTTGACAGCATTACCCGTCTTACCAGAGCATACAATTTGGTAGTGCCCCCCAGCGGACGTACCTTGTCCGGCGGTTTGGATCCTGCCGCGCTGCATATGCCCAAAAGGTTTTTCGGCGCCGCCAGAAACATGCGGGAGGGAGGAAGCCTGACGATTCTGGCCACGGCCCTTGTGGAAACGGGAAGCAAGATGGATGACGTGGTATATGAGGAGTTTAAGGGGACGGGCAATATGGAGATCGTATTGGACCGCAAGCTGTCCGAGAAAAGGATCTTTCCTGCCATTGATTTGTCCAAATCCAGCACCAGAAGGGAAGACCTGTTATTGAACAGTGATGAGCTGGAAGCCATCAATATTATGAGGAAGGCACTGAACGGATTGAAGCCGGATGAGGCTACGGATCGTATTTTGGACATGTTTTCCAAGACTCGGAATAATAACGAATTTGTCCAGCTGGTAAAAAAGAACAAATTTATCTAAAAGATATCAAAAAAAGACTTGCAAGGGTACAAACCGTATGTTACAATAATACCGCTGTTTGTGGTTCCATAGGCAGTGCGGATGAGAACGAAACATACAGGCAATTATTATAAAGAGGTGAAAGAAATGAAAGAAGGTATCCATCCCCAGTATTATCAGGCAACCGTAACCTGCAACTGCGGCAACACATTTGTGACCGGCTCAACGAAGCCTGAGATCCACGTGGAAGTCTGCTCCAAGTGCCACTCATTCTACACCGGCCAGCAGAAGACAGCCAGAGCCGATGGACGTATTGAGAAGTTCAACAGAAAGTACGGCGTTAAATAAGAAGTCAGAGAAGGTTGAGGTGCTGTATCTCAACCTTTTTTGTATTTGACCGCACGAAAATATTAACCACATGGAAAGCAAATTCCTTTGCACATATACCCTTGGCCCGTGTCCGGTAATGTGAGAGGAATTTTGGGCTGATTTGTATATCAGATGGGAGCAAAAATGGCAAGAAGGAAATGTAACCGTTATTCCGGAATCGGCGGACAGGCCGTTTTGGAAGGCATTATGATGAAAAACAGTGAAAAATATGCCGTTGCGGTAAGAAAACCCAACGGTGAAATCAGTGTGGAACTGGAAAATTACCAAGGGGTTCTTCACGGCAGTAAGGTGAAAGAGATTCCCTTTATCCGCGGTATTTTTAATTTTGTGGATTCTTTGATTCTGGGCATGAGAGCCTTGAACTATTCCGCATCCTTCTACGAGGAAGAGGAGGGGGAGAAACAGAACCAAAAGCCGAACGGCGGAGGCGGTGAAAAGCTTTTGAATGCGTTGGTCACTGTCATTGCCGTGATTATGGCAGTGGGAATCTTTGTGGTGCTTCCTTTTTTTCTGGCGTCTCTGTTGAAAGGGTATGTGAGAAATGCTTCGCTGATGGCAATTATTGAAGGCGTTATCCGCATTCTCATTTTTATCCTGTATGTGTGGGGTATCAGTGTCATGAAGGATATTAAGAGACTGTACCAATACCATGGGGCGGAACACAAATGTATTAATTGTGTGGAAAAAGGCAGACCGCTCACGGTGCATAATGTGATGAGAAGTTCAAGACTGCACAGAAGATGCGGCACCAGCTTTATCTTTTTTGTGTTTTTCGTGAGTATCATTCTGTTTTTCTTTATCAGAGTGGACGGCGTGGCACAGAGAGTAATACTGCGGATACTGCTGATGCCAGTGGTGGCAGGTATTTCCTATGAAATTATCCGGCTTGCGGGACGCAGCGACAATATTTTTGTGCGTATTATATCCGCTCCCGGTATGTGGATTCAGAAGATGACTACTAAGGAGCCGGATCAGAGTATGGCGGAGGTCGCCATTGCGGCCGTAGAAGCCGTTTTTGACTGGAAGCAGTATCTGTACGATAACTTTGGCTATGAAGTGGATGAGTCTTGGATGGACAAAAACGAAACGTGAAACCGCTTTTTGCGATTTCCGTGCATAGGCTGCCGTGAACGGAGTCGGCAGTAACAAGACGAGAACGATTTGAGGAGAGAACCGAAGGACAGATGACGTACAAAGAAAGCTATGAAAGAGGGAAAAGAGTTCTGGCGGAAGCGGGAATCGACGAGTCGGAGCTGGACGCAAGACTGCTTCTGGAGCATATTTGCGGAACCTGCCGCAATGATTTGCTGGCTCATGGGGACAGGGAAGTCTCCCGGCAAGAGCAGGAGGCTTATCTGAATCTGCTGGAGCGCCGTGGGGAAAGGATTCCCCTCCAATATGTTCTGGGGGTTCAGGACTTTATGGGCTTGGAATTTAAAGTGAATGAGAATGTGCTGATTCCCAGACAGGACACGGAGATACTGGTGGAGGAAGCGCTGAGAGAGCTGCATGACGGCATGGATATTCTGGATCTTTGTACCGGTTCTGGGTGTATCTTGATCAGCCTGCTCCGGTATTCCAATGATTGTACCGGGCTGGGGGTGGATCTTTCGGAAGGGGCGCTGGCCGTGGCGGAGGAGAATGCGGAGAAGCTGCTTTCCGACAGGCAGATACGCTTTTTGAAAAGCGATTTATTCGAAGGGGTCAACGGAGTATATGATAGGATCGTTTCCAATCCGCCCTATATCCCCAGCAACGTTATTGAGACTCTGATGCCGGAGGTAAAAGAGCATGAACCCTTGCAGGCATTGGACGGCGGTGGGGACGGGCTGTATTTTTACCGGAAAATTACGGAACAATGCGGAAATTATTTGAAGCCGGGAGGTATGCTGTACTTTGAAATCGGATACGATCAGGGTGAGGCGGTCAGCGGACTTCTATCGAAGGCGGGCTTTCGGGAGATCCGGGTCGTAAAGGACTATGGGGGACTGGACAGAGTGGTTTCCGGCGTGCGTTCGTTTTAAATGACATGGAGGCCGGAGAGAATTGCAGAACGCAAGAGCGGCGATCTTTTGGTTTTGCACCGATTGTTTGTGCCGCAAAGCGGCATGGCGGGAAGGTTGAATAAAAATGCGTATTCAGCTTTTGATTTGAGTGCGCGCCGCAGCGCGCAGATGGGTATATAAATGTTTGACAGATTAGATGATTTATTGATACGTTTCGAAGAGATAATGAGTGAGCTGCATGAACCTACAGTGGCCAACAATCAAGAACGCTTCCGCAAGCTGATGAAGGAGCAGAGTGATCTGACTCCCGTTGTGGAAGCTTATACGGAATATAAGAAGTGCAAACAGGATGTGGAAGATTCGCTGGAGATGCTGGAGGCGGAGAATGACGAAGAGATGCGCGAGATGATCAAGGAGACGCTGAATGACAGCAGAAAGCGCATAGAGGAGCTGGAACAGGAGCTTAAGATTCTGCTGCTGCCCAAGGATCCTAATGACGAGAAGAATGTAATTGTAGAAATCCGTGCCGGTGCGGGCGGAGACGAGGCGGCTCTGTTTGCGGCGGAAATATACCGTATGTACGTACATTATGCGGAGAGCCGGCGCTGGAAGGTAGAGACCATGAACGTGGATGAAATCGGTATCGGAGGCATGAAGGAAGTCCAGTTTATGATAAACGGTCAGGGCGCGTACTCCCGGATGAAATACGAGAGCGGCGTTCATCGCGTACAGCGCGTTCCTGAGACAGAGAGCGGCGGACGTATTCATACCTCCACCATATCGGTGGCGGTGATGCCCGAGGTGGATGACGATATTGATATCGTTATTGACGAGAAGGACATCAGAATTGATGTAATGCGTGCTTCCGGAAACGGCGGGCAGTGTGTCAATACCACGGATTCCGCAGTGCGCCTGACTCATTACCCCACGGGCATAGTGGTTTACAGCCAGACGGAGAAGTCACAGATACAGAACAAGGCGAAGGCATTTGCGCTGCTGAAGGCTAAGCTCTATGATATCGAACAGCAGCAGAGACATGATGCGGAAGCCGAACTGCGGAGAAGCCAGATCGGTACGGGGGATCGTTCGGAGAAAATCCGCACCTATAATTTCCCTCAGGGACGAGTAACCGACCATAGAATCGGTCTTACCATTTACAAGCTGGATAAAGTGATGAACGGTGACATTGAGGAGATTCTGGATGCCTGCATTGCCGCCGACCAAACGGCTAAGCTGGTGAAGATGGGAGAAAGCTAGAAGCCGTTTGGTCGTTTGACCGAAACGGCTAAGCTGGTGAAGATGGGAGAAAGCTAGAAGCCGTTTGCCATAATTATTATTTAGAGGTAGAAAGCAGGGCATCTTTGTGGTAAAATAAAACTAGAATGCTTCAAATATATTTTATGATGGAGATGAGCTTATGAGAGTATTCGGAGACCGGTATAAGGTGCTCAAAAAAAAGAACCCTGACAGTATGTGGTACAAAACGGAAAAACAGACCGTAAGATGTGGATTTGACGATTGGCGGGAAATGTATATCAAGGATTTCAAAGTGAACACCGCGGAAGTGGTTTTCAATGGGGTGTTGGATTCCAGACCTGTCAAAATAACGTTGAACCAGCTGCTGGATTTGGGCTCTAAGCATCCTCATTTCGGAGAGTCGATCCGCACAATAGCGATGAAATGTGCTTACTGCGGCACGGATCCCAAGGAAGAATATGTGAAACTGATTGAGTTAAATGCTTTAGCAGGCACAAAATGGCTGTTACAGTACATTTAAAATTTTATAAGCGGAGGAATATATGGACAAGAAAGCAATGTACAATCTGACATACGGATTGTTTCTTTTGACGGCAAAAGAAGGAGAAAAAGATAACGGGTGCATCGTAAATACGGTGGCACAGGTGACTACGGAACCGAACAGAATCACTGTTGCAGTGAATAAAAACAATTATACCCATGATATGATTACAAGAACCGGAGTGTTCAATGTGTCCATCTTGACGGAAAGTTCTAAGTTTGACACCTTTAAGCATTGGGGATTTCAGAGCGGTGCGGATACCGACAAGCTGGAAGCCGTTGAATACCGGAGGGCAGAGAACGGAGTAGTATATATTGAAAACGAATGCAATGCCTACATCTCCGCCAAGGTGGTTTCTTCCGTTGATTTAGGGACGCACACATTGTTTTTGGCCGACGTAACTGATTGCGCCGTACTGTCGGAGGAGCCTTCCGTTACATATGGCTATTATCAGAAGAATATCAAGACCGTTCCCAAGGCGGAGGAGAAAAAGAAGGGATTTATCTGCACCGTATGCGGATATATTTATGAAGGAGACAGACTGCCGGAGGACTTTATCTGTCCATGGTGTAAGCATCCGGCCAGTGATTTTAAACCGCTATAAACCGTTTTTCAGGATCGGTCTAATTTTTCCGGTTCCAGAAAAGGAAGGTTTAGACGGAAAATTAATACGGAAAAGCAGCTGCAAAGCGGAATCGGAATATAACATTTTCAAATAAAATCAAAAGAAAAACAGTGACAAAATGAAACGAAAACAGGAGGACAAGGTAATGAATAAGTATTCGGGAACACAGACAGAGAAGAATTTGGAGGCAGCATTTGCCGGTGAATCACAGGCCAGAAATAAGTACACTTACTTTGCATCCGTTGCAAAAAAGGAAGGATATGAACAGATTTCCTCCTTGTTTTTAAAGACGGCAGAAAATGAAAAGGAACATGCAAAGATGTGGTTCAAGGAGCTGAGCGGCATCGGGGATACCAAGGCAAACCTCGAAGCGGCAGCAGGCGGCGAAAACTTTGAGTGGACGGATATGTATGAGGAATTTGCCAAGACGGCGGAGCAGGAAGGCTTTTCGGAATTGGCAGAGAAGTTCAGGCTGGTAGGAGCCATTGAGAAGCATCATGAGGAGAGATACCGCGCATTGCTCAAAAATATAGAGACGGCGGCAGTGTTTGAAAAAAGTGAGGTAAAGGTATGGGAATGCCGTAACTGCGGGCATATCGTTGTAGGCACTAAGGCACCCGAGGTATGTCCTACCTGCAATCATCCCCAGAGCTATTTCGAGGTGAGTGCACAGAATTATTAAAAAATATCGACAGAGAATCCTGTTGGGTTTCCGGCAGGATTTTTTTTGTCCAATTGTCAATTTGTTACTTTTCACGCTCTAATTGAGTGATCGAACCAAAGCGATTAGAATAATCCCTTGGACAGCCGTGCGCGAAACCGCTGTTTTTCAGTCTCTGTGCATGAGTTACTGGTCATGGAGTAAACAGTAACGTCAATTTTACCAAAAAAATCAAAAAGAAAAGTTCTTATATTGTCAAAAAGTTCCTATTGCGTTATAATGTATTTATTATTTCTTTTTTCTGTTTGAAAACAGTATGTGCAAAGGAGAAAAATATGCTTTGGTCATTGGTGATTTTGCTGATACTGCTTATTATGGTTATGGTTGCCTGTGTTGTTGTTTCCGGTAAAAGGGATGAGCAAAACTGTCGTCAGGTGGTTCACCTGATCTGGACGGCTATCATAGCGGCAGCGTGCTATACAGCTTTTCTTCTGGTTCCGCCCGATTACTATGGACTGGCGGTCTTTATGGACGGGCTTTATTTTCTCTCCACGGATTGGCTGGTGGTAAACCTGCTGCTGTTTACCACGGCATACACGGGACTGGAACCGCCTACCAAGCTGCCAAGATATATAATCGTCTTATTGGCATTGGCGGATTCCATATCTTTTGTTGTAAATACATTTACCCGCCATATGTTTGAACTGGAAGCGGAGATGATGGGAATGGCGGGAGACTGCTACTGGAATGTGCATTTTAAACAACCCCATTATATTCATCGACTGTTTGTATATTCCATTGTTCTATACAGCCTGCTTATATTATTGTACCGTTTTATCAAGGAACCTTCTATATATAAAAAGAAATACGGGGGGATTCTGGTGCAGACTTTGGCGGTGGTGGGATTAAATATTTTATGTGCTGTGTGGGATACTAAGTTTGACTACTCCGTGGTTTTGTATGCATTCATAGCAATAGCAATCTGCTATTTCACATTGTTCGCGTCCCCCAGAGAGCTGCTTGAAAAAATATATGCAACAGTTATAGGAGATTCGGTACTGGGAGTGATTGCCTACGACAAAAACGGGAAATGTATCGGAGTGAATCGGTCGGCGGGAAAATTTTTCCCCGGTGACGGAGAAATCCATGCCTTGGCGGAAGAGTATTTATCGAATTGGGAGATGGCCCATCAAGACGATTATTCGACAGTCATAGCGGAAGAGCAGACCATTATAAGGGACAATAAAAAGAAGTACATATACGTTACTTACCAGAGATTTTCGGACGAAAAGGGGAGGAATCTTGGCTGTTGTTTTCAGTTTGAGAACCGTACGGAAATAGTCAAAAGATTCAGGGAGGAGCAATACAGGATTACCCATGATATGCTGACCGGCCTGTTGAACAGAAATGCTTTCGAGGAGGCGGCGGAGAAGCTGCTTGCCCATGTGGAGGAGCCTTATTATATGGTATGCTCCAATATTAAAGATTTTAAGCTGGTTAACGAGCTTTACGGAGCGGAGATCGGGGATAAGCTTCTGATTGCGCAGGCGGAAATGATTAACAGGGCATTAGATGAGAGTACGGTCATTGCACGCATATTTGCTGACAAATTCTGTATTTTAATGCCAAAGCGCAGATTTAACGAACAGGAAGTGCTGGAGCAGATAGAGGATCTTAAGAATCTTAATTTGGTAAGCTCATTTAAACTGCATTACTATGTGGGAGTTTATGAAATTCAGGACGTGAAGGAACCCATATGGACTATGTACGACAAAGCTATTATGGCCATTGATACGATACGGGGAAATTATGAGCAATCCATATGCTACTATGAGGATGAGCTGCTGGAGCATATTATGAAGGAGAAGGAAGTTCTGGGTGAGCTTGACAGGGCGATGGCGGAAAAACAGTTTTGCATGTTTTTGCAGCCTCAGATTTCCAACGACGGTGCCATTGTAGGTGCGGAGGCGCTGGTGCGCTGGATTCATCCCGAAAAAGGGATGATCAGCCCCGGTATTTTCATTCCCACTCTGGAGAAAGCCGGATTGATTCATAAATTGGATCTGTATATGTGGGAGAGCGCTGCCCAAAAGCTTGAAGAATGGAAAAAACTTGGGCGGGAAAATTTTTCTATCTCCGTGAATATATCCACTAAGGATTTCTACTATTTAGATATTTGCGAAACCTTTCGGCAGATTTCGGAAAAATATGATTTTGATGTAAAAAAGCTTAAGCTGGAAATCACGGAATCCGCATTGATGGAAAATGTAGAAGAAAATATGAAGACATTGGACGGTTTACATGCGCTGGGATACGATATTGAGATAGATGATTTTGGCAGCGGCTATTCCTCCTTGGGAATGCTTAAAGATATCCATGCGGATATTTTGAAAATTGATATGATTTTCCTGCAGGAAACTCAAAATGTAAAGAGAAGTAGCACCATCTTGAAAAATATTATCACCATGTCGAAGGAATTGGGTATGCCGGTGATAACGGAAGGTGTTGAGACGAAAGAGCAGGTAGAGTTTCTGATGAAAGTGGGCTGTGATATGTTTCAGGGATACTATTTTGCAAAACCTATGAAGGTGGAAAGCTTTGAGGAAGTGTATTGTCGGGCGTAGCAGAAATGTTCGGATATCATGTAAAACAGACGCATATACCGGAAAGGCATGTAGAAAAAATATGGAATGGAAGATAAGATGGGCGGAGAATGGATTTGTATATAATAGTGAAACGATTATTCTTAGCGAGAGAGTAATTTTATTGGACGGCAGCTTGACGGAGGAAGAGACTGCCGCCAGACCCCATGTATATAATGATATTCATAAAGCGTTTAGCGGTTCGGAACTGTCCCAGAGCGGAACGGAACAGGTGACTGTGTATCTGGCGCCCAATGTCTATTGGATGGATGATCCCAAAGCCATGGATACCATGCAGAAAAGAGAGGGATATTCTCTTCCCTTCGGAATGTACATAACCGGCAATAAGCTGAATATCATAGGATTATCCGAGAATCCGGAGGATGTGGTCATCGCCGGGAACAGGGGGCAGTCCCATGCCTGCAATGGAAATTATACCATGATACATTTTCGGGTGGAAGAGTTGTCCATATCCAATCTCACCATAGGAAATTATTGCAGCGTGGATTTGGTATATCCCTTGAATCCCGCTCTGAATTATCCGAAAAGAACGGAAACAATTACACAGGCACAGCTTGCGATGCAGCAAGGGGAAAAACTTCATGCTCAAAACTGCCGTTTTGTGAGCCGCCTCAATCTCTTGCCTGTCTGCGGGGCAAGGCGTGCGCTGTATCAAAACTGCCATTTTGAGAGTACGGATGACGCATTGAACGGGAATGCCGTGTATATAGCTGTGATTTTGATTTTTACGGCAACAGACCCGTTTTTCAGGCCACAGGGACGGGGGCGGTGTTCATTGACTGTCTGTTCCGCAGTAAGATTAAGAGCGGCGACGGGGAAAGCCATCAGTATCTGACAAAAGAGGGAGGGTCTGTCTCACTGATTAGCTGCCGGTATGAGAGCAATGAAAACGTAAAGACGGGGTGGACGAAATATCCTGAAATTTCATTGAAATGTTACCAATATGATGTGAGTCAAAACGGCCGGCAGATTGTTCTCGGAGGTGAGAATTCGGCGGAAACCGTACAGCTTCAGGGGAAGAAGGCGCTGGAGGCGTATTTGTTTGAACAAAACGGACAGCCTTGTGCCAATGTGGGAAATCTCTTGGGCGGAAGTGACGGCTGGGATCCCGTGAAGGTGCTGAAACAGGCGGAGGGTGCAGGAAAGACAGGAATTCCCACGTTGCTTTTGCTTTCGGCGGATTCGGATTCGGTGGTTTCCGGCGAATCTTCGGTAACGCTCACGGCAAGGGCGTACTTGTTTTCGCACGAAGCCTGTAAGGAGAAAGTATATTTTTCCGTCAGTCCGGAAGATAAGCCATATGTCAAATTAATACAAAATGCCGATGCTTCCTGTGTTGTTGAAGGCTGCAGCCACGAGCCGGAGGAACGGGAGATTGTAATTTGTGCCCGCACGGAGAGCGGTTTGGAGGCGGCAGCGGCGGTGACGGTGGAGCCTTATTTGATTCAGGCACCGGTATTTGCGGAAACACCACGTATGGTAAAGACGGAAAAAACGGTACAATTGGAATATAAGTTTTCTTCCCAAGAGAGGGTGGATATCTCCGAAATCAGCTGGTACAGATGCGACGGTGCGGACGAAGACGGCACCTGCCGTGCGGATAGAGAGGAAGGGGCTGCGTGGGATGAAACCATGGTTCCGGAAGGGATAGTACTCTGTGCCGTAACCAAGCTGAACCGGCCTTTAAAAACGTACCGTTTGAATGCGGCGGATCAGGGGAAGTATATAAAAGCAGTTATACGGCCTAGAGTAAAGGGAAGCCTTTCAGGAGAGGCGGTGTCGGTTATCATGGAGGAACCTGTGGGAAAAAACGAAGTGGAGAAAAATTATTTATTCACGGACTTTTCGGATCTGCCGGATGAGAACGATACACGGCTCCGGAAGGGATGCTGGACTCTCGACTGCGCAAAACCGGAAGATATCAAGGCGGACTCTGCCTCTTTCGGCAGCTGGACTATGGAGAGGAAGGATTCCGCATGGAAGTACGGCAGGACTGGCAACGGCAGTATAGGGATAGGGCTGTACCAGAATACGCAGGGGGCAAGACTTCGTTATACTCCTGTGGCAGAGCATGTGGGAGATATGAGTATGACGGTGAAGGCGGATCCTGCCAAGACGGCAGGACAGGGATTCGGCAGCGCAGGACAATATATGGATTTCGGCATCAAATTCGACACCGAGAAACTGACCGGTTATTGCTTGAGAGTCCTCCGCAGCAAGGAAGCTTCCGATGCGGTGTCTATGGCACTGGTGGAATACAGGGACGGCAGGAGCCGTCTGCTTACCGAACTGCAAAGGACATCCTGCTTCCTTACGGATTGTACGATAAAGATAACATTAGAAGGAAATAAGCTCAGGGCATCCGCTGTCACGGCGGTATTGCAGCCGGAAGCAAAAGCGGAGAAAGGCTATCTTCCCAAAGTGGAATTGGAGGCGGAGGCGGAGGGGAATCCTTACGGAGGGATTCTGATCTGGCATACGGGCACTCCCGGAACGGGAGGCTGGCAGAATACTACGATGCTTCACAGTATAGAGGTAACATATGGAGATTAAGAAAGCAGCCGAAAAGGAATTGGATCGCATATTGGAGATATACGCTTATGCCAGAAAATTTATGGCAGAGAACGGCAACGCCACTCAATGGAAAGACAGTTATCCTCCCGTTGAACTTATAAAACAGGATATTGGGGAAGGAAAGTGCCATGTATGTGTGGAGGGGGATAAGATTCTGGGTGTATTTTATTTTGCCGGAGAAGATGATCCTGCTTACAGGGAAATCCGGGACGGGCATTGGCTGAATGAAGAACCTTATGCCGTCGTCCACCGCATCGCCTCCGCGGAAGGAACCAAGGGAGTGGCTTCGTTTTGTCTCAACTGGGCCTTGGAACAGACGGGAAATATCCGTATTGATACCCATGAAGACAATAAGCCCATGCGGGGATTGCTGAAAAAAAGGGGCTTCCAATACTGCGGCAGGATTACCCTTGCAGACGGAAGCCCGAGAATCGCTTTTCAGAAGGTTGGCACATCCTCCGATTCCTGACCGGAGGATGCATCCGCAGAGACGATTCCGCGGAGTTTTGTCGGATATTTGCCGGATATCATGGAGTCTGCGCAACGGGGCGGGATTATCTTGCCAGCCAGCCGCCGTCTACGGCGAGGGTAAATCCATGAACATATGCAGCCGCATCGGAGGCTAAGAAAATAGCCGCGCCGGCGATATCTTCGGGAGTGCCCCAGCGTCCGGCGGGGATGCGGGAAAGAATCTCCTCGCTTCGCTGCTCGTCGCTTCTTAAATTTTGAGTATTGTTTGTTTCCATATATCCGGGAGCAATGGCGTTTACATTGATATTATGGCGCGCCCACTCGTTGGCAAGTCCTCTGGTCAAGCCTATGATTGCACTCTTACTGGAGGTGTAAGCGGGGACCCGGATGCCGCCCTGATAGCTGAGCATGGAGGCTATGTTAATGATCTTGCCCCCCTTTTGGTCAGCCAGCCATTTTTTTGCAAAGGTTTGACACAGGAAAAATACCATTTTTTCGTTAATATTTATCACAGCGTCCCAATCTTCTTCCGTTACGTCCGCAGCGTCGCATCTTTTGATGATTCCTGCATTGTTTACCAGAATATCAACACGGCCGAATGCTTTATCCGCCTCCTCTGCGATTTTGGGGATTACGGAGGTATCCGACAAATCGGCAATGATTTCTTTGAAGCTGCCGCCAAATGCGGCAATCTTGTCCGCCGTTTCCTGACAGCTTCTTCTGGCAACACCGATTACATTGGCGCCTGCTTTTGCATACGCTAAACAGATTCCTTGCCCCAGCCCCGTGTTAGCGCCGGTTACGAGAGCGGTTTTGCCCTCAAGTGAAAACATAGTTAAATTTGTCATATACATATCCTCCGTTCGCTTTAATAATTTCCTGAAAATAATTATAAACAAGAATGAAAGGTAATACAAGCATTAAAACATTTTGAAACGTTCCCGGATCCAGAGGCCGGATTCGCTTAATTCGTCCTCCGTCCAGTCGGAAATTTTCTCACAGCCGGATTTCAGTACGCTGCTGGTCTCCGCCTTATTGGCAAGATTCCAGCAGATAAAGCTGATATTGTACTTATCGAGCAGCTCCATCCATTTCTCTGCCTGTTCAAAATTATTTCCGCCGTTTCCGGAGGCATCGCACATGCCGAATTCGCTGACGAATACAGGCAGGCCGGCATCTACGGCATTTTCTAAACGGCTGCGCAGCTCATCGGTATGTGTGGCGGCATAGAAATGCAGAGTGTACATGACATTGTCGAATTCCAGCGGAGAGTCCGCCGCCTGATCTATATTCTGACACCACATGGGAGTGCCTACCAAAATCACGGCATCCTCATCATTTTCACGGATCACGGGGATGACTTCACCGGCATAGGACTTTACGCTGTCCCATGTGGCATAGCCGTTGGGCTCGTTACAGATTTCGTATATAACATTGGTATAATCTTTATAAAGAGAGGATATTTCCCGGAAAAAGCCGATGGCATCCTCCTTGTGCACATTGGGATCCTGATCGCTTAAAATGTGCCAGTCCACAATGACATACATTCCCAGATCCGTGGCATAGTCGATGCCGTCTTTCACCAAAGATTTCAATTCCTCCTGACTGCCGCCGGTGCTGTAACCGTTATATTCTGCGGTATACAGGGCCAGCCGGACGCAGTTTGTATTCCAGTCATCCCTTAAGGTGCGGAAGGTGTCGTAGTTGACATATTGGGGAAACCATGTAATCCCGTGGGTGGACATTCCGTAAAGGCGGACGGAATCTCCGTTCTGATCCACCAGATCGGAGCCGTCCACCGCCAAGGCTCCGTGGAGCGCCGTAAAGGTTTCCGCCTGATCTGAGCCGGGCGCAGGAGCCTGTCCGGGGTGTGGCAAAGTGTGGTCTGCCGCGCCCGAGGCACCGTCCGCCGTGCCGGATGCCGCATTTGTGTCGGCTGCCGTATCCGGTGAGGAACCCGCCGCATCTGCAGCGGGGAGGGACGCGGTGTCCGTGGCGCCGGGGTGTTCCTGAGACGCCGTGTCGGATGCGGAACTGCCGGAGGGAGGTGCTTCAAGGGATTCTCTGCCGGATGCCTGAGAATCCTCCGGCAGAGAGTCTGCTTCCTGAACCGCGGCAGTGGAGGAGCCTGCCGCGGGATTTTCCGCATATGTGCTGCCGGACGTACCACAGCAGGTAAGAATCAGAATGGATAAAGAGGAAAAAAGTAAACATTTTGTTTTCATAGGGGTTTCCTTTCCTGTTCGTAAATTATTTCGCTCACAGCAAGAGCTGTTTGCAGAGAAACGCTAAGTCTCCCAAACTGCTAAAGCAGTTGGAAGAACGCAAGAGCAGCGTTCTTCCGGCCTTGCACCAATTCATTAAGTGTTTGTGCCACCGATGGCGGCATGACTGGAAGTGTGATAAATACAGCGGTGAAAAGGTTGACTGTTCACTCGCTGCCGCCGCGAGGTGTTTTCACGCTGTTTCTGCGTGATAAACCCGGGACAGACATGCGCGAAATCGCTGTTTTGCGATTTCTGTGCATAGGTTGCCGTGAACGAAGTGAACAGTAACATGAAAAGGTTGACTGGGAACCATTACGAGACTATTATAATATAAAGGGCAGTATGATACAATTATAATGAAGCGGGAATGAATTTTCAAATACGCTCTAAGCTCGAAAAGACCTCGCTAAGTGATTTCACACGCTGCGGAGCAGAGCTTCTTCCCAAACTGCTAAAGCAGTTGGAAGATTCGCCGGCGCGATGTTTCCAGACTTGCAGCGATTCATTGATTGTTTGTGTCGGCATCGGCATGTCTGAAAGTGTGAAAAAGAGCATTTCACGAAGGGTATCATACGGAAAAGATGCGGGAGGAGAGTATGAGTGAATTTACCCATGGAAACGGAGACAATTCGGTTGACGAAAATATGCTGGAAGATATTTTGAAGCATTTGGACAGTGAATTGGAAAAGGGAGCTTTACGGATGAGCGTGGTTATAGACGAAAATTCGAAAGCAGAAAAGGAAGTGTCCCATAAATGCTGCAGCAGCTACGGCAGGCCTGCTACGGAGACGGTGGGACTTCTGGACATGTATACCGACCGGAATTCCGGGGAGCCGGACCGCATTTTCAATTCGGCCGACGGAAGATAACAATACTTGTTATGCGCAAAAACAGTGCGGAAACGGAGAGAAAATGAAGATATTGGTAATCGGAGGCAGCTACTTCTTCGGCAGAGTGTTTGTGATGCAGACGGCAAAAGAGCATGATATCATGGTGGTAAATAGGGGGACTTATTCTATGGAGGCCCTTGGAGTCAGACAGACCGTGGGCGACAGGCATGAGCCGTCCCTTTGGCAGAACATAAGGGAAGACTTTGATGTAGTGGTAGACTTCTGCGCGTATGAGAAGGGCGACATCAGGCTGTTTTTAGACAATTTCGGAGGAAAGATCAGACAGTATATCTTGATCAGTACGGTGGATGTTTATGAGCGGGTGCAGGGGGAGGCAAAGAGCGAGAATCAGCCGCTGGAGCATAGGGCATTTCCCGGTGAAGCGGGGGCCTATATTGCCGGAAAGGTGGCGCTGGAGCAGGAGCTTGCAGCGGCGTGCAGCGAAAAAAATATTTCGTATACAATTTTGCGCCCGGCAATCCTTTACGGCCCCTTTAACTATGCGCCCCGGGAGTCCGTATATATTCGGTACATGGTGCAGCAAGGGCTTCTGCCCCATATTGTGGATGCCGCAGGAAGCTTCCAGTTTGTATATGTAAAAGATGCCGCCGAGGCGGTAAAGCGGTGCCTGTTGAACGAAAACGCATATAATCAGGCATACAATCTGTGTCAGGACGGGACGACGGACTACCACCAATTTTATCAATATTTGTCTGCGGCGGCAGATTCGGAAGTAAAGGAGGTTCCGCTCACATGCCTTGAAGCACAGCAGCAGGGAATTCCTCTGCCCTTTCCGGTGGAGGAATCGGAGACACTTTGCTA
Source organism: uncultured Acetatifactor sp. (assembly GCA_910589655.1). Taxonomy (GTDB): domain Bacteria; phylum Bacillota; class Clostridia; order Lachnospirales; family Lachnospiraceae; genus Acetatifactor. Next base: position 29,107 of record CAJUTJ010000152.1, read on the forward strand.
TTCCAATGAAAAAAGCAAAGCGGAGCTGGGACTTGTCTACACGGACATGGAAGCCGGTATGGCGAAAACTTTTCGAGCCTTTCAGGGGGTGTACGGAAATTGAAAACTATGCAGGCAGTACATGTAAAGTATTTACAAAGCACATGTAAAATATATACAAAGCACATGTAAAATATATACAAAGCACATGCAGCGTATATAAAATGAATGATTTACAAAGTGTATTTAATATAGGAGGCGGATATGAGGGAGATTGTTTGTTTTCATAATCCGGAGGAAAGAAACGGCTATTTAAGTAATTGGTATCTTTCCGATTTCGAACTGGGTGAAATAAGATATACTTCCATGGAGCAGTATATGATGTATCAAAAGGCAGTGCTCTTTGATGACAAACATACTGCGCAGCAGATTCTGAATACATCGGATGTGGGAAAAATAAAAGCATTAGGGCGTGCCGTAAAGGGCTATGATGATGTGATATGGAACGGCTTAAGGCAGGTCATTGTCTATAAAGGGCTGAGAGAAAAATTCCGCCAAAACGAAGAATTAAAGACCATGCTTCTTGCCACCCGGGATTCTATTCTGGCAGAATGTGCGGTACAAGACAGGATCTGGGGAATCGGCCTGTCGATGAAGGATGAAAAACGGTTTGACATTCAGGAGTGGAAGGGGCAGAATTTATTGGGCTTTTCCTTAATGTGTGTGCGCGCGGAGCTGGAATCGTAGTTTTCGTTCACAAACAATTTATGAATTGGTGCAAGTCTGGAAGAATCGCTACTGCGATTCTTCTAACTGCTTTTGCAGTTTGGGGAAAAGCTCTGCTTTGCAGAGCGTGTTTGAAGGTGTCTTTCTTTCAAATCTGTCTTGCAGCCGTTCTGTCAGGATTTTAAATGGTTTTGTAATATATTTATCCTTGTGGAACAATGCCAGCATTTGGTTTTCCATGTTGATGTTATCCAAATGTATGAGACGTAGCTTTTTTAAGAGCAGAGAATCCGACAATAACTTTTCCGGTAAAACAGTAATACCCAATCCGGCTTCGGCGGCTTTGATCAAGGCAAGGGAATTAACGCTTTCCCATATCGGTTCTGCTTTTAAATTGGATAGTGCAAGCGTATGGTCAAACGTATCGCGGATGGCGCTTCCCTGTTCGCGGAGTAATAAGGGGTAGCCGCATAATTTATCCGGCGAAATTGTCTGCCCGGATACGGGGAAATCCGGTGCGCAGGCGGCACACAATTTATAGGATCCTAAGAAAATTGCCTGAAAGCTTCCTCTTGGAGCAGCCCCTTCCCAAAAAGCGATATCCGCATCTCCGCGCTGTAAAATATCAATGGCGGCGTTAGCGCTTACCACCCGCACCGAGATTTGAATTTGAGGAATATGTTCCTTTAATCCGCTGAGTATTTCAGGAAGCAGGAAGGAGGCGATTGTGATGCTGGATACGATATTGACAGGGGTATTTTCTTCCAAATGGTTTATCCTTCTGTCCAAATTTCTGCAGGCAGTCAGGATGCTGCGGGATTCCTCTAAAAGAGAAACACCGCAAGGGGTCAGCGCCACGCCCTTCGGTAAACGTTCGAAGAGGGCTGTTCCTGCCTGTTTTTCAAGTTCGGCCACTGCGTGGGAAACTGCGGATTGTGTAATATACAGCTTTTTCGCAGCATTTGTGAAAGTTCCGGTTTCTGCGATTGCTTCCAATATTTCTAAATATCGTAGTACCATTTTTTCCTTTCTGACATGAATAAAATTGATGGGTTGTATAAAATTATAGCATTTTACAGATTTCAATACAAGAGTTATAATTGGCTGAGTAGAAGGAAAGGAGGCAGACGTTACTTTTCACTCGCTGTCGCCGCGAGGTGTTTTCACGCTGTTTCTGCGTGATAAACCCGAGACAGACATGCTCTGTTTTGCGATTTCTATGCATAGGTTGGTGTGAACGAAATGAACAGTAACGACAGACCATTTTGGAACTCTTGAAACAACGACTAAAAATATATGTATGGCTTATGGCAGTTAATCTGTTTATCAGCGCTTTTACTTTTGGCGGAGGCTATATAGTAGTCCCCATGGTGCGCCGTTTTTTTGTCGCAAAAAAACAGTATTTTACGGAAGATGATTTGCTGGATATGGCGGCTGTAGCACAGTCAACGCCCGGAGCGATTGCCGTCAATCTCTCTGCTTTGGCCGGATACAGAGCGGCCGGCATAGCGGGAGCTTTGATCAGCTGTTTTGCCGCTGTCGTTCCCCCGCTTGTTATCCTTACCTTTGTTTCGGCGTTTTACAAGATATTTATTTCCAATACGATTGTAGCCGCCGTCTTAAAAGGAATGGAAGCGGGGGTTGCCGCATTAATGGTTGACATAATTGCGGATATGTGTTTCGCAATTTTAAAGAAACGTTCCCTTTTTCTGTCAGCTATGATCCCTTTGTCATTTGTAGCAAATTATGTATTTGGTATAAATGTAGTTTTCATTCTTTTGTTTTGCTGCATTTTATGTATGTTGCGAGTATTTTATAATAGGTAATGTTCATTAAGGAGCTGGAAGAAAGAAGTGGCATCATCAACGAAAATGTCCTGACAGTCTGAGAAAGCCTCTTTTAAAGAAATCTGGCGGTATTTATATTTAAGGAAACGCTGATTAAAGCGTTTCCCGCGCCGGATTTGCGCTGCGGAGCAGCATAAACTGCTGCAAATCCGTGCGCATCCGCCGGAGGCTCTAAGGAAACGATGATTTAATCAGCGTTTCCTTAACAGTCATAAATTTTCTCCTCCGTGTGTGTGGTGGCTGGTGGTACTTCTATTATACCACTTGCGGAGAGAAAATTTATTATAGAAACAATGAGAAAACCCAGTAAAATCAATGGGTTTGGCAATTTAACAATTGCCTAAGTATTTTATAAAAAGAGGAGAGATATTTCCCGGAGATGGAGGCAGAAATGAAAGCATATAAAATAGATCGTTTTATTTCCCAAAGTGAGGATAAACATTTTATAACAAAATTTGGCGGACAGCCGGATTGGATCGAACAACCTCAGTGGCCGGTCAGTCTTGCGTGGGATAACCGCCCTTTAAAATTTATAGGGCAGATACGGTTAAATGGCTTTTATTATGAACCGGAAAAATTATCCTTAGTATATATTTTTATGACACAACCGGAAGACAGGAACGATACATTTTTCGATCCGGATATCATATATCCTGACGAAGGAGAAACTGCGGTTATAATTCAGCCAGACAGAGAAATTCCGGAGTATTTACAGGTAGAAAATCTCCGTACAGGACCAACGGTAGACAGCAAAAACATATGGATACCTCAGATAACCGAAGTAGAAGAAACACTGGCGACGGAATTTGAGCAGATTGACCATGATAAATTTTGCGGTATTCCTGCTTTTAATCAACACAGTAAAACGGAGTCCGACAGTAAATTATTATTACAGCTGCATACAAACTGGCTCCCCTTTTATATCAATGTGGGAGGAGCGCCGACAATGTTTGTATTGCTCAATAACACGAATGAGAGGGGATTTATTCTGATTGAAGATATGTAATTTTCGGTTTGCAAGATTGGTTAAAGCGCTTGGGGGCAAGGATGAATACTACATGGACATTATTTGTTGTGTTTCTTAAAATCGGTTTGTTCAGCATTGGGGGAGGTTATGCAATTATACCGCTGATTCAGGAGCAGGTGGTGGGGAAACACGGCTGGATCAGCGAAAAAATGTTTACGGATATTATCACAATTTCACAAATGACACCGGGACCGTTGGCCGTCAACACATCAACATTTGTGGGGCTGCAAATCGGCGGGCCGGCAGGAGCGGTGGCGGCAACGATTGGCGGTGTGCTGTGTGGGATCTTGATTTCTCTGACGTTATACCATTTTTTTCGGACACACCAAAAATCCGATTACGTGATGGAAGTGCTAAACGGACTGAAATCCGCTTCGTTAGGGTTGATTATTTCGGCTGCCGTGACCATTGTACTGCTGGCGCTGTACGGCGGCAATCCTCTCGGATTTAATCTCTTATCCTTAAATTGGACTGCGTTATTTCTGTTTTTGACAATGCTGTTTATCCTGCGTAAGCGGAAAACGAATCCCGTTGTGATTTTGTTGATCAGCGGTATAGCCGGTTTTGCATTTTATGCATAATATCCGCCGGAACATTCATGTCAGCCGGCGATCATTTAGAGCTTGCATGAAAATCATTCCCCGGCTGCCCGCACCATTTTAAAAAAGCTTATGGAGGTAATAGTATGGCAGCTTTAAGACTCGAAACGGACAGACTGGTATTTAAGGAAATTTCAAGATACCGATATGGAAGCGCTCTATCAGAAACAATCCGAGAAGCGGCGGTGTCATGCGGCAGATAGGCATGAAATACTGCTATTCTTATGAGGAATTGTGGCAGCCCAAAAACTATGCGGTTATATTCAGAATGTTCCAATATTGATTCAAATATTGACTTTGATTTGTGAGGTAATTACCGCGGAAAATGAATAGACATAACCTCTTACTAGAGCGTGTTTGAAAATTCATTCCTGACATCTGCACGCTCCACTTTGCGTGATATTTGCGCCAAATTCAGGTTACATAGCCCGCTATGCGCCCTTCATTTGGCACAAATCTCCCACAAATTGTGACACACATCTGCCGGAAAGCAATTTTCAAACACGCTCTAGTATAATCCACCTAAATTATCCCTATGTTTCGCTGGTCTAAATTTCCACCTGACTGCGTTGGCTTCACTCGACGATGCCACCGCATCGACTCGTTCAGCCGCCTTGCAGACTGAAAATTTATCCTGCG
>CAJUTJ010000153.1 GCA_910589655.1 uncultured Acetatifactor sp.
CATTAAGAGAATGACGAAGTTGATTGCACTGGCCGGATGGTAAAACAGCCCGCATTTTTTAGTGAATCGTAATCTCTGACACTATGTTATGGAAGAAAGAAAAACTCCCACAAAAAAGCGGGGGTTTTTCAGTGTCCTCGTAGGACAAACCTTTTTCTCAATAATGGCCTTCTTTAGATTAAAGTTTTTATCCGTAATCTCATGCAATCTCATCGTTTTCTTCCCTTTTTGCTTATTTTCCCGGTTTTCTCAGCTTTCGTGGTATAGTGGTAATCAGATATCCCAGCCTATAGGAGAAAGATTTCCTCGTTTCGTCGAGACAATACTGTATATAGTCCCGTTCCTTCCTTATGCTGCCGATTTCCGCACGGAGTTCACCGTTCTCAATTTCCAATTTCCGCAGTTTCTTCTTCAAATCTCTGATCAACAAATCTTTACCGCTTATCTCTCTCACAATTTTCCTTCTCCTATTGTAAGCTGTCTTATATGTTCATATATCCGGCTGCAGGCCCCTCCATGACAGGGATACAATTTCTGCATCCGTTCCCTATATTTATCCTTTACGGTACATCCGTTTTCCATATAGCTTATAATCCGGCCAACCAATTCCTTTTTACTGTTGCAGACCTCGCCGAAGCCGTCCCTGACATAATCAAAGTATCCCTGCCTGTATGTATGGGAGGCAAAAAAATCTTTTCTGTCGAATGGATAATACAGAGTGCTCTTCCCCAGATAAGCAAATTCAAATGCAAGACTGCTGTAATCCGTTACCATCAGGCTTCCCATACTGAGCACATCTCGGTAAGAGATCTCCCCTCCCATATACCGCACCTCCGTATCTTCCACAATACCGCCCAGATACGGTTCCATTAACGGATGGGGCTTGAAAACCAGTGTGTATGCATTTTCCCGGCAGGCTTTTTTCAGCTCCGGATCCCTTATCAGTTCCCGATACCGTTTATAATAATCGGAAGATTCTATGTTCCCTTTCGGAATCCACACCATTTCAAGCCGTTCTTCCTTCCATTGCTGAACCATTAATTCTTTCCGCCATGTGGGAGCTATTACATCTCCGGTCATTATTCTGTAACGAATCAAATACCGGCAGACCTGTCAGCCAAATGCTCTCTTCGCCGTAGTGGTAGGGATATTCCATTATGGATTGATACTCCGCCACCGTACTTGTCACAAATCCCTTGAGATTCGTATGGAATCTGTTTAATGTAGGGCTCATATCATCTTTTATCACACCATGCTGAAGGAAAATCAAATGTGGTCTGTGGTACAAGTCTCTGAAATACTTTGCATTGTCCCAAAAAGGATTCTCCACAAATCCATTACATTGTGACGATATCACACATTCTGCAAGCAGTGTTAACAGAAAATGCTTCTCGGAGTACAGCGGCACCACATTTCCAATTTCCTGCAATCTCTTAAAGTCTTTGCATTGTTCCCTGATTACAAAATAGGTATCCACTTCCTTGTGCTGCTGCATATACTTAAAAAAGGCTTCCCCATTATCGTCCGCCCTGTCGGTTCTGTCCATAATCAGCCAGAGCGGTTTGGCTCTGCATCCGATCCGTTGGAAATATTGATTACGGAGATTTATGACCCAGTCTGCATTTTTGATTGGCAGACACTTGAGCGCGCTCCGGTACTCCATTTCATATTCTTCATGTTCTCTTTCATCTGCCCTATGGCACAGAATCTGATTTCCGGCAATTTGTATGATCCAGCCGCAAAGAAAGCAGTATTGCCCTTTGATTTCATCTGCCACCGGTGAAAAACGCATCGAATTGATTCTTGAAAATGTGCATTTCCTTCCTTTCACACTATGAAAAAACTCTATGGCCAAACATGGCTCCGTCAAAGGAATCTCTATTCTGAATGCGGTTCTTTTTTCGTAGATCTCACCGCCCAGCGATAAATCCAATCCGCCGTCATACATAATTGCCTTTGTCTTCCGTCCGTTTACTTTCGCATAAAATTCAGACTTTGGGTACAAAGGCGCCGGAATGGAAATATTCCCCTCCACATGCAGCACTGTATTTCGTATTGTCAAAAAATGCAAATACACTGCCAGATATGACATATTTCCAACATTGACAGTTCCCACGCGCAGCATCAAGTCATTCTCTATGGGGATGAGTTCAATTTCTTTATGATGTTTTTTCCTCAAAACGAATAAGATCTTGGACATTTCTGCCATACTGATCTGATTCATAATTTCCTGATCCGGAATTTTCTTCAATCGGTACAAGAGACGCTTTTTTCCCGGCCAATGGCTGCAGTGATCTAATTCCTTCAATATGGATTCAACACTTTGCAAATATCTTCTACCCTTTCATCTTCCGATATGCCCCGCACACCGTCTCTGCATCTCCTACCATCTGCAGGACCCCTTTTTCAATCCAGACGACCTTTGTGCAGTTATCCAATATCGTACCCATCCCGTGGGACACCATAATGACTGTGGAACCGCCATGTATCATTTCTTTGATTCGTTTTAAACTTTTCTTCCGGAAAAATTCGTCTCCTACGCTCAATACCTCATCCAAAATCAATATCTCCGCCGCGTCACCCGCCGTAGCGATGGCAAACCCAAGTCTGGATACCATACCGGAGGAAAAGTTTTTCACCCGCTCTTCCATAAATCCCTGAAGCTCTGCAAACTCTACGATTTCCTCATAATGTTTGTCCAGAAATTCCTTGGAATAGCCGATAATGGAACCGTTTAAGTATACATTTTCTCTTGCGGACAGCTCCATATCAAATCCTGTTCCCAAAGTGAGAAGCTGCACCTTTCTGCGGTCTATGAGCACTTGTCCCTCTGTGGGCTTCAATGCTCCCGATACGATTCTGAGCAAGGTGCTTTTTCCGGAACCGTTGGTGCCGATGAGTCCTACTACTTCACCGGGATAAACATCAAAACTGACATGATTAAGTGCCACCAGTTTCCGGAATTTCACCTGACGGTTTACTCTTTGGATAAAATATTCTTTGATTCCGGAAGCTGTGCTGGTAGGTACTTTAAAGTTCATTGTCACATCCTGCACGGAGATAATAGGTTTCACTTTCTCCCCCAGCTCTAAGTATTCCAGTTCATTCCCTTCACCGCTTTCCGTTTGATTGTCTATATCCTTGTGTTGTACGCTGTCAATATTTGCAATTTCTTGTGTATCGTTTTGTCGCTCTCTGCTATTATTGTTCTCGGTTTCAAGACCTACGCTCTCAGAAATCTTCTTTTCATCTTCGTCAGCACTTCTGCTTTCTAAGGCAACGGACTCCTGCATTTCGTTTTCAAACATTTCGTTCTCAGGCATTCCGCTCTCTGAACTCCTGCCCTGAAAGACCTTGGACTCCTGCATTTCGTTTTCAAACATCACGTTCGCTGAACTCCTGCCCTGAAAGGCAACGGACTCCTGCATTTCGTTTCCGGAAGCGTCATTATCCGAATTTCCATTATTTAAGTTTCTATTCCTATGACTTTCCGCTGAAAAGTTTCCGCTGCCGATTACTTCACTTTCTATATTTTCATAGTCATAATCTTCATTTTCGCTAATGTCATAGTCAAAGTCTTCTGAATCATATATCTGATAATCAAATTCCTCATAATTTACGGTTTCACAGCTCAATTCCACATATTCAATTTCCGCTGTTTCCGGATCGGCTGCTTCTCCAATCTCTTCATTTTCCGGAATTGTCCCTTCTCTTCCCGAACTGTCCAAATTTGCAAAATCTTCCGCTGTATCCGAATACGGGGCAGTTTCCTCGTCATTCAACTCTCCATAAGCATTTAAGCCTTTCTCCATCATGGGATCTTCGGGCAGGTCTATATATTCAAGGCCATCCTCCGGACTTCCTTGTTCGCTCATATATTGGGGCCGCTTATCTATTCGCTTTTTACGGGTATTCTGCTTTCCCTTTTTTTTCATTTCCGCTTAAATCCTTTGCATGACCAAATTTTCATTTTTCTTAAAAATCACATACCCGGCCAAAAAGCTGAGTATTCCCCACGCAATAACCTTCACCCATACCATAGGTTCCGGCAGCTTTCCGTACAGCATAATGTCCCTTGCAAACCGGATGTAGCTGTACACAGGATTGGCATTGACTACCTGCCGCATGATATCACTTAAATTGTCCACCGGATAAAATAAAGCCGACATGTACATCCATAATGTCAAAAATACCGAATATAAATACTTAATGTCTGCAAAAAATACATACAAAATACAAAGGGTATACCCTATCCCCATGGAAAACAGCAGCATAAAAAGCACGTCTATGGGAAATAGGAGCATATATATGTTAAATTCCACTTTGAAGATCAAAAGCATCAGTACATAGGCAACACAGGAATATCCGAAATTAGTCAGCGCCGTAAAAATTCTGGCAATCACAAAAGATTGTTTTGTCAGTTTCACCTTGAGAAGCAGCGACCTATTATCCACAAGAGCTGTCATAGCCGATTGCGTGGCGCCGGAAAACAGCTGCCAAAATAGGGAAGCCGTGAGATAATATATAGGATAATTTTCGATAGATCTCTTAAATATAGTAGAGAAAATCATGGACATAACCGCCATTGTGAGCAGCGGATTCAGCACGCTCCATGCAATGCCGAGATAAGATCTGGCATATTTTCTCTTAACTTCCCTTGCCACCATCTGTTTGATTGCAAAGAAATATTGTCTGCGTTCCTCTATTTTCTCCTCTATTTTATCCTTCATTTTCAAACTATCGCTTCTTTCCCGTTTTTCTGTTGATGCAGATGGGCTTTTAACTGTTTTCTGCCATAAGCAAGATATTTGTACCGTCTGATGCGGCGCAAACTTTTCCTTATGTATAGAGAATCCACCGATTCCGTTCCATGGATTTCCCGTCCGAATTCCATAGCTTCTCCGGCGCCTGACTTCCGAGCCTTGGCCTTTCCACGACCGCCGCACATTCCGCACCTGACAATGCTTCCCTCAACCCAAGCGCTTTCCCGGAGGATTCCCCTTCTCAATCCGGTGAGAATACACAGTCTGGGCAAAATATACAGATTCCTGATTTCTTCTTTGGTGAGCCTTGCCGCCATTTCCTGATAATTCCCCGTCAACACGTCATCCGAGAATAATAGCGCTCCGAAGCTTCGCATTTCAACTGCCGAAGGCTTGGCCATAAGTAATGTAAAACTTTTTTTAACCGATTCAATCCCGTCCTCCGTGGAACCGGCGCTCCCTCTTTGCAGTTTCTTAATCTTCCGAAAGTAAGTATTTGCAGAAAAAGGAACCTTATTTGTAAGGGCATGGACTTCCCCGTAGTTTTTTAGAAAGCATTCCAATACCGCCAGATTCCGCCTTATTTTTTCTCCGTTGGGATTTCCTGCCGGATCCAATACGGGCAGATACCTGCCGCCCTGCCGGAAATATCCTACTGTCATTCCCTCATCCGCGCTGCACAAAGCTTCAAAAAGAGAATTGCTGAAATAAACCTTTCTTTTCAACCCTTCCTCCGGTGTGAAATACCACCCGTGGTAATCGCAAGCATCTGCTTCCGGCGGAAGCTCGTACAAACCAAAATAGTATCCTTCTATTGAATATGGGGCGCACTGCTGTGAATCAAACTCTGCAGAGACTGTTGAAATGTCCCCACCCAGCCGCTGTCTACAATGGCATAGGAATCCTCCGAAAGCAGTCCTTCCTGCCTCAGATACCCCATGGCATTTTCGTATGCTTCCCTCGAGTGCGCTTCCACATATTTTAAAAACAAAGGCTCATGGCCCAGTATCATTTTCAAGTTTGTTATCTGTTTCTGATTCAAAAGTTTTCGGTATCCGTCTTTTCGACCGATTGAGTCTGCCACCGCACGAGCCTCCTCCTCCGTAAGCCCGCCCCGTTTTAATATTATTTCAAGTGTCACTTTCATACCGCCCGAACATATTCTGTCCAGACTCCCGTGAAGATCCAAGTGATATGCCGGAACACGCATGGCATAACGGGATACATGGAGATAACGGCACTCTACGGGAAGCTTCTTTAATTCCGCAATTTTGCAGGCTGCCAAATAAATCTGATATCCGTCCCTGCTCAGAAAATACAACCGTTTTCTGCCTGATTCCACTGCTTTATCCAGCACCCAGCCGGCAAATTCCACTACAGCCGGAATAAAACCATACAAGAAGAACCGGGTATCCGGAGACAGCCCCATTTCATTTTCGGTTCGCCGCGCAGCCACACCGATAAGAGAATTTTTTCCCGACAACTCTTTATACAGTCGAATTCTTTTTGAATCTTTTTTAGACATAATGTGCTTTCCTATTCTTTAAGAGTACGCAGAATCATTTTCAGTCTTTATGAAAGCCGAACGAAGAAGCAAGTTTGCATCCCCGTGAAAAGCATTTTTCAGACACACTCCGATTTTCCCGGTTAAAATAGGATTTAACAGGAATCCCCTATTGTTTTAAGAGGCGCCCCAAGGGACGCCCCTTTCGAATGCCCTAAGGCATCCTCTTGATAGAAACCATACTACTAATGACTAATCATGCATGATATTTTCGCAGGTTTACCACCCGTATCCGGGCATTGTTCTCCATCTATTGGCCTGTCTTAGGAGCCTTTGTGCCGCCTGAAGACGAAACCTTAGAAGAGTCTACTACCATAAACGCTACCGGTGAAAATGATTTGAAGGTTCCTGTTACAGTCAAGTCATCACCTAATACAGCCTGACCTACAACCTCCCATGAATAGGGGGCCGTTGACTGTCTGTGCAATACGTACACCAGATCGCCTTTTTTAGCAAAAGCGCTTGCGTCAAACGGAATCTGCACTCCGCCTGCCGGGATAGTACCGCTGAAGTTTACTTCTGCAACCGCTGCAAGACGTGCGGATGCGGATACATTTAAATCCTTCAAAACCTGCGCGTTGGAAGTGACTTTCGCCACCTCGTCCGACAGTGCCTGAGAAGGCGTCTCCACGGCAACATCCTTTACGGTTGTGCTCACAGTTGTGCTGGGTTCTATCGTATCGGCCTCAGGGCTGGGAGAAGCCATAACAGGCAGCGCCACAGCAATAGTCAACACGGCTGCCAGCAGCAATTTGTATAACTTTTTCATTGGACATTTCCTCCTTTCGTTTTATAGTTGGTTTCTATATATTAATACCGGCGTACCGATAATAATACCGTTTCATTTATCCGCTTCCCGATAAAACACATTGACTATCAGATCATAAAGAGCCTGTTCATCCACATGGAATTCTTCATACACATCCTCTTTTTCCACCTCTCCCTGTACGGAAACCATATCATCCTCACCGAAGACACATTCCAGTACAATGGTGCTCAAATATGCCGCCTGATCGGCAGTAATACTGGTGATCATATGCCGGGAGGCAGTGTTGAACAGCTCCACGGGAAGCATAATGTCTTTCTTGGTTCCTTCCTTTACCTTTGCGAAAAAAGCCATAAGGTACTGCTTCTGCCGCTCTATCCTAAGGTTGTTGGCGCCTAATTCCTCCGTTTCCACCTGCCGCTCCTGCACGTAATGGAGTGCCTGCCTGCCCGTCAGCGTCAAAGTATTTCCCAGAGCCAAATCCGGCGTAAACCGTGATAAATCCTCGATTACCGTCACTTCCACGCCGCCCACGGCATCGTTTAACTGTGACACCGCTTTGATATCTATGGCGGCATATCCGTGGATGGGGATACCGTAAAACAGATTGGATACAGCCTGCTCCATCAGTTCACAGCTTTTCTCCCTTCCGTCCCCGTAAGCATACTGCAGCGCCAGCTGCGCCTCTTTATCATACAGGTACAGTCCGTTGGTATCATAAAATCCGACCTTGGTCATAGTGTCTCTGGAGATGTTAATGACCTTCAGCGTCTTTGCCTTCTGGTCGATAACCGCTAATATAACCGTATCCGCCTGTCCGCCCTCACCCGGAACCTTTTCCTTTTTTATATCCTGCCTGCTGTCGATTCCCAGACATAAGAATACAAGCAGATCCTCATTATATTCATATACCTTCCCGTGGTAGGCAATCTGTCCCTCTTCCAGCTCAGGCAGATCTCCTTCCCCGCCGCTTTGCTGCAATACGGGAAACCGCGTTATATTTGCCCGTCCTATGTCACGCATGGTCACGGCATGATTTTCCAGCCCCGCTTTTCCCGCCATACGGTATACGGAAAACGCGGCCAGAAGCAATAGGGGCAATGAAAACAGAATACCAGTGGCTATTAAAATGCGTTTCTTATGATTCGGCGCCTTACGCTCCCGCTTCGCTTTTTCCCTCCTCATCCCTTACTTCTCCTCCAGCAAGACGGCATGAACCAGAAGTCTTTTCTCCGCATCGGATTTATTCGGCATACAAGTCTCCAACGAAATGATTCTGTCCTGCGAAGTTACCGTGATGTCCCGGTTGATATTGGCATTCATATCCCGGATATCATAGATGGACTGTAAAAAACCGGAATAAATATTTTCATCCGAAAAATCAAAGCTGTACAGTAAATGTCTGTCGTCATATACATGCGCGGCAAAAATACGATAATACAATGTTTTGTCCGGCAGATAAATTATAATCTCATCGTGTTCCTCAAAGAAATCACGATTTTCAAATTTATGGAGCTCGGAAAACATTGTTTTTGCCTTCAGATTATGCCCGTAAATAACCGTATTCGGATCCGTAAAATCCTTGGAGTTTAAACTTTCCGTATAAATACAGGCGGGATATCCGTAAGAACCGTCTATATTATGATTCAAATAGTAGCTGTCATCCGTAGGATGCTGTAAAATAGGATAGTCTATATTGGTTCCCGGAATGGTAATCCAAGCAATAATATCTTCGTTAATCGTCCATAAGTAAGGAAAATCAATTTCCCCGGAAGCCTCCGGACTGCCTTCGGAGGTTTGGCTGTCTTCGGAAGCCGCATCGGAGGTTTTATTGTCATTCTCTACAGAATCGGCCTCGGATAATGTGCCGGCGTCTGCCTCTCCGGATGCTTCCGAAGACGGATCCTTTATGGTACGGAAAAGCATTTCCAGTTCTTCTTCCGTCAACGCTGCTTTCGGGGGCAGCAGATTCTCCTCTGCCTCTGATCGGGAGTCCGTGCCCGTCCTCTCCGCCGGTCTGTGATATATCTGTGTACTGATCCATTTTCCGAGAAAAAATACTACTGCCAGCCCTACAATCCCAACGGCAATTTTAATGACTTTCTCACCGACTGTCTTCTGCATTTTCCTATTCCTCTCTATACCTGTGTTACAATTTCTTTCGTCTAATGCCCCATTCTTTTCAAATGCCGTCCTGACACAACATGCCCCCGCCGCACAATCGGCACACGGAGATATCCTGCGGAATAAATGTCCTGCCTGCAAAAGGTTCCAACGACAGCCATATCTTCCGCGGCAAAAGCATTGCCTTATACGGAAGACGCCGTGCCTGACACGGCAAGAACTTCTTCTCTATTCTTCTCCCGGACACGGGACTGCCTGTGATACAGTTTCTTTGCCATGTAAGTCAGCCCCGAGGGTACAGCCGCCGCTGCCAGCGGCCGGATTACATACAGCCAGCCCGCCGGATACAGCATATCCAATTCTTTAAAATTCCGATAACGGAGTTTCATTTCGTCCATCCGGTATCTGAACTTCCTTTTTCGATAAGAAGCAGCATCTTCCCTGTAGCCGAACAGTTCCTGCTGGATATTGGCTCCTCGATAGCCAAGCCGCATTAATCGCATAAACAGCTCATAATCCTCACACCGCCATGTATCTTTTGAATGTCTGTACGCCTCCTGTGTGTCAAAAATGCTGCGCCGGATCATCACGGACGGGTGAATAAAGGGTGAATACCGCAAAAAGGAATGTTTCAGCGGGAACTCCGGCATGACCCGGTGCCCCCACACACCTTCGGCATCTATCAATCTTGCATTGCAGCCTGCATAAGCAATCTCCGGATGTTCCTCCATATATTTATATTGTACGGCAAGCCGTTCCGGATCACTGATATCGTCATCGTCCATTCTGGCAAGATATTTCCCCTTTGCCACATTGATGCAGGTATTCAGCGAATATGCCAGCCCGCAGTTTTCCGCGCTGTGTATCAGTACGACCCTGTTGTCAAGCTGTTTATACTTCTCAAGCAGGCGGCATATAAGGGGATCGGAGCCGTCGTCATATATAATAAACTCAAAGTCCCCGAAAGTCTGATTCAGGATGGACATAATTGCCTGATCCAAATATTCGCTGTTCCACTGGTTATATATGCTCATTATAACGCTGACCTTCGGCGCACTTCTCTCGTCCATATCTGCCCTCTCATAAAAGCCTGTCCTAAATTCTCTCCGACTCAAGGCTCCCATAAATCTCCCGCATTATTTTGTCCGTTTTGTCGAGGTTAAAACTCTCTGCTGCCTTCCTGCATGCCCCCGACATACCCTTACGTTTCGACGGATTTTCTTTCATTTTCCGAATCAGTCCGGCATACTCGGAAACGGTTCCGCTGCGGCACACATATCCGGTTACATTGTCTTCCATATATTCCCTTGTGCCACGGCAATCGGAAGAAATCATAGGAAGTCCGGCTGCCATGGCTTCCAGTGCCGCAATTCCAAGTCCCTCCCGCTTGGAAGGGAATGCAAAGCAGTCGGCGCCCTGAAGCATCTCGGGAATATCGTTTCGGAATCCGAAAAATTTCACCTGATGTTCTATGCCCTTTTCCTTTGCCAGCTGCTCCAGATATTCCAAACGGTATCCTTTCCCGCATATTCCGTAGCAAATATCCGGATCTTTCAGGCTTGCAATAGCCCGGATTATCACTTCATGATTCTTATTGTGGTTCAATTCCCCCACGGACAGAATATAAAAAGTGCCCTCCTTGATGCCCAGCGACTTTCTCACCCGCTGCCGCACATTCAAGTCCGGCGCAAAACGCCCCGTCTTTACACCCACGCCTGGAATCCTGTATATGGCCTTGAGCCTGCCCGACATATATCTTCTGGCTCTGGCATTGTCTTCCCTGTTAATGGTAATAATAGTGTCTGTACGTCCCGCCAAAAGCAACTCTGCCGGGAAAAAAAGCAGCCAGTTTAAAAAAGGCGCTCCGTCGTAAAAGTGGAACCCGTGGGCAGTGTATATCACATATGGCTTCGGAAGCCCCTCCGGCGCCACGGCTCCCAGTCTCCCCAGCACGCCGCCAATGGGGTTATGGCAGTGGATGACATTAATCTTTTCCTTTCGCACAATCGTCATAATTTCCCTTAACGCATGTAAATTATGCCGGAACTGCAAGGGGGACTTCCGTATAGCGATAGGATGAAGCCTGATTCCCATTTTTTTTAACAGTTCCGTATCCAGCTCATATACGGGATTGGAAAAGTCAGAAGCATAATGGACTTCATATCCCTGATCCATCAGTATCTTGACATCGTTCATCTCAAATTGCGGCAGAAATCCGCCAATGGTTGTAATGATTAATATTTTCTTCATTTTCCTCTGCCGCTGCCGCGTTTTTTGCTCCCTGCTTTTATACCAACATACGTTTTAAACACAATTATTATATACGTCCTAAACGCGTGTCGTCAACATATTATTACTAAGATAATAAAAATAGAGAATAATTGGGTTGCTTTTCACACCCACTCCACCCCGAGGCGTTTTCACGCGTTTTTTGCGTGACAAACCCGAGGGCAACCTGCGCGAAACCGCTGTTTTGCGGTTTCTGTGCATGCCTTACTGGTCGCGGAGTGAACAGTAACATAATTGGGGTTGCCGTAAACGGAGTGAACAATAACCAATTTGGATGCTGCCTATCCGTCAGCCTGATCTCCTCTTGCAGATAGCGCAGGCGCAAAAAGCAACTACGATTGGTTACTGTTATATGACATACTTCCAAAATATTCACCCTTGATTTTAACCGGAGGATAAAAATGATAAGAAAGGATACATATGACCGGCTTGCCGCCGGTGACAGAATTCGCTTAAAACGTATATTGCTGGGGCTGACACAGGATGAAATGGCTGAACGGATCAACCGAGCCTCCAAATATTACGCCGACATAGAAAGGGGAAGCTGCGGTATGTCCGTGGAAACTCTAATGGCAATTTCCTCCTCCCTGAATATGTCATTGGATTATATTATTTACGGAAAAAGTAATAACGAAAAAGAAAAAGAGCAGCACACCGAAGAAGTGGCCGCTATTGAAAATATGTTGGATTGTGCCCATATGAGAAACCGAAAATATGCTCTGGATATGCTGAAGCTCTTTCTCGCCGCCTGTCCGGATATATCCGAAAAGAAGCTCTAATACTTTATCAAAAAGACAAAATGAAGTGCCGCATAGAAACGGCACTTCCCAATCATATATCCCGCCCGGACTCTGATACAGACAGCCTCAGCGCCACATTTGTACGTCCGAAAGTTAAAAGGATCACACAGACTGCACAAGGCACCTGTCTAAAGCGTGTTATGTTACATAATGTATTTCTTTAATAGAGAAATAATTTCATTCAAATTAATCGGCTTTGCCGTATGTGCGTTCATTCCACTGTCCAGACAGCGTTTAATATCTTCCGAAAAAGCATCTGCCGTCATAGCGATAATGGGAATCGTCTGCGCATCCGGCCGGTTTAAAGCACGAATCTTCTGAGTAGCCTCATAGCCGTTTAAAATCGGCATACGGACATCCATAAGGATTGCATCGTAATGCCCCTGCTCGGACTCTTGGAATTTCTCTACGCAAATCTGCCCGTTCTCTGCCCAATCCAGTTCCATCCCCAAATCGGTCAGCAGTTCGTTCAATATCTCCCAGTTTAAATCATTATCTTCCGCGGCCAATATATGCAGCCCTGATAAGTCCGCATCCTTCTCTTCCTTGTCCTGCTGTTCCTCGACACCCATATACTTTTTCAAGCCATAGAAAAGAGTGGACTTAAACAGAGGTTTCGCAATAAATCCGTCAATACCCGCCTCCTTGGCCTCTGTCTCAAACTCACTCCAGTCATAAGCGGAAATCAAAATAATGGGCATATCTAAGATTTTCCTGATCTGCTTGGCCACCATAAGTCCGTCCATATCCGGCAGCTTCCAATCCAGCAGTACGATCTGATAGTCATCTCTTTCCTGATGATGTTTATTCACCATAGCGATTGCTTTAGAACCGCTCAATGTCCAGTCTGCCTGTATGCCGATAGAGTCCAACGCCTCTACCGCAGTACGGCACAATTCCTCGTCATCATTCACCACCAGCGTTTTCCAAGGAGGAAGCATCATGTCCGTCTCCTGCAGATCAGCCTTTTCCAAATCCAAAGCCACATGAAATTCCGTTCCCTTGTTTAACTCGCTGTTTACGGTAATGGTTCCGCCCATGGCATCCACGATATATTTGGTAATTGCCATTCCCAGTCCGGCTCCTTCGGTTTTCTGCACTCTCTTGCTGTCGGCTCTGGAATAGGAATCAAAAACATGTTCCACGAAATCTGCCGTCATACCGGTGCCATTATCCTTCACTATCACATGGGTTCTAATATACTCATCGCCTTTTTCAGCGGGAGCGCTCTCCTGATACATGGACAATTGTATAGTCCCGCCCTCCTGCGTGTATTTGACCGCATTGGATAATAAGTTCAGCAATACTTGATTCAAACGTACACTGTCGCAGTACACATCCTCTGCCATAATGCTGTATATATGTACGTTAAAATTCTGTTCCTTCGCCTTAACCTGCGTCTGAACAATGCTGACGATTCCTTCCACCACTTCCCGCAAGGAAATCCTTTCTGCCGTCAATGTCATTTTACCGCTTTCGATTTTAGACATATCCAGCACATCATTAATCAACCCCAGCAAATGCTTTCCTGATAAAGTGATTTTCCTGAGACAATTCTGCACCTGCTCTTTATCGTCTATATGTGCCGTCGCAATTGCCGTCATACCTACGATTGCATTCATCGGCGTCCGGATATCATGGCTCATATTCGAAAGGAATACGCTCTTTGCCTTTGTTGCCTCCAAGGCTTCATGATGTGCCACTTCCAAATCATTGAGCTGCTGACAGGTCATTTTAAAGTATACATAGAATATAATAAGCAATACAACAAGAACAATTGCACATACAAGCATGGTTGCCACAGTCCGGTTCCGATCTAGGTTTTCTACGGTTTCATTCAACACACCAAAGGGAAGAACCGTTACCAGATGCCATTCCGAATAGGGAAGGACTGTACAATACACCTGTTGACTGCTTTCACCAAAATCCATCCGCCCTACATAGTCTTTTTTCTGTTCCATTGCGGCAGATAATTCCTTAATATATGTATTGATTTTCTCAGGGTTTTCGCTCGGATATCTCTCATAGAGACTACTGAAATAATCCGCATATTCATCGCTTATCTCACTGGCAATAAAACTGCCGTCCCGGCGGATAATATGGGAAAAAATCAGTGCATTCTCCTCGTCCGTACCCAGCATGGTATTTATGTAATCTATGGGAACGGCTGTTACCAAAGCCATACTTTTCTCACCGTTTTCCATTGGATATTCGGCATGGATGCCAAATAAGACCACTTCATTGCCAAGCATATCTTTTCCAACCGCAACCTTTTTCTCTCCATTCCGCAAGGATTCATAGAAAGGTTCCGGATCCGCCAGCTGTATCTGGTTTCCGTCAAGCATTTCCATAGAGCCGTCCTCGGAACAGAGCGCCAAATAATTAAAATTTCTGACGCCGGTTCTATAAATCAGCTCTTGGTACAGCATATCCTTGTCTTCCATATCTTCCGAAACAACTTCCACTATCGCTTCCGCCTGTTTCAGCTTGAGATCAATAAGTGTCCTGAAATGAGCACTAATATGATCATTGATCCCCTTCATATATATGTCGCCCACTTCACCGATGGATTTTTCGCTCACATTGCTCATATAACGTCCCAGACAGGCAAAAGCCACTATGCTGATCAACAAGAGCAAAGAAAAACTGCCTATCAGGAAATGAGTTGTCATTCCGTGAAAAATGTTGGTTTTTGTAATATGATTTTCGGACTTCTTCCCTTGCGCTTTTTTAGTGCTCATACATTTCCTTCTTTCCTGTACTTCCAATACACCCTATCCCATTACTGCTTATCAAATTCGTGGATGAAAATACTGACAGTAATACTCTAACAATAATACCGTAGAAATTATACCATACTTGGATTATGAGGAAAAGTAATATTTTGCTTTATTTTGTAATCCGTATCCGGACAGGCAACAGTTCAGACTGGGCACTGAACCGTTACAAGATGCACGCAAAACACGGAAAGAATGCGTTTTGGCGCCCGCATGTCTCGCAAAATCGCATAGAGACACGGTTTTGACTTCACGGGAGGGGCTGTCTGAACTGTTACCCGGACAGTATTGTTCACACCCACGCCGCCGCAATTGCACAGTGATATTCCTTTGTTCGACTGCCATCATGCAATTGCACTTTTATGATCTCACTTTTAGGGAAACGCTGATTTAATCAGCGTTTCCTTAGATACATTTTCATATTCCGGCAAGGTGCCGATCGCATTTCTTATTCTAATTTTTCCATTCAGTTATATATGTCCCCTGCACAGACATCATGTAACATTAATTTCCGCCATTTTCTCAAACAATATTGCAGAGCTATTTACCCGATTTGAGACAAAATGCAGCCAAAAAGCGGCCCATGAATTTATAATCCATGAGCCGCCAGCCGAAATATGCCGTATTAACATGTGGCACACTATGATAAAATTTACTTATTGCAGCCGCAGTCCGGCGTATCATTACAGTTTTCGCACCTGTCGAACGCAGGATTAAAGGCATAAAAATTCTTAGAATCCAGTTTATCCTGTGTCATGCGCAAAGCTTCACCGAAACGAGAGGATTGGAGTAAGTTATGGATTGCCAATACATGCGGTCAGAGACGTATTGTCAAGTGTGTTTGTGAATTTTTCTCTTTAAAAACAAGTAACTCATCATTGCAACTAATATTTTAGCCGAACAACTTCACAGCGATTACAGTACCTCCATTCTAAAATGCAGGCGTTACAAAAAACTTCTAAGCCAGCCAAAAACGAAGCTGCCAGAACCGGAAACCGGACATCTCAACAAATATCCTGACAGTGCTTTTCGGAGATTCTCCTTTGAAAAGAGCATAAATCTTAGCGTATAACATTTAAAATCCCTGATTCCATACTATAAACATTGTCACAAAGTATATTTATATCTTCTGAATTATGACTGGCAATTAAAATAACTTTTCCTCTTTTTTTCAGTTCAAGAAACAGTTCCCTCATTTCATTCACACCATGAATATCCAGTCCATTAAACGGTTCGTCTAAAACCAAAAATTCCGGTTCTTCCATAATTGACTGTGCTATAGCCAATCTTTGCCGCATCCCCATAGAATATTTCCCTACATGTTTTTTTGATTTCGGATCAAGTCCTACTTTTTCCATGATACTTTCTAAATATTGCCTGTTATTCTTATTATTAATCATATATAGGTATTCCAAATTTTTTATTCCAGAATATTTTTTTAAAAAAGCCGGTTCTTCAATAATAATTCCAACCGAAGGAAGAACATCTGCCTGTCTTTCCCGCTTTATACCGTTTATTAGAATCTCGCCTGAATCCAACGACAACAAACCACATATTATTTTAAATAAAACTGTTTTCCCTGCGCCATTTCTCCCTATAATCCCTGTAATCTCTCCTTGTCTGCATTCCATATTGACATGATCCAGCACCTGCGTTTTACCAAAATATTTGCATACATCTTTTACTTTTATATTTTTATCCTTCATAAAAATCACTCCTCATCCGTCCAATCCAAATCTTTTATATATATTCTCTTCAAAGAAATGCCGCTTAATATAAATACTGAAATTGCTGCCATAATAATTACCGACGAAAAGGAAGGCGCATTTTTACATACTTTTCCATACAACAGGAGCAAATTCATCCATGAAAACGGCGAAATAAAGCTAATCCATTGCTGGTATAAATACAGATTGGCAAATACAACCGATAAAACGGAAAGAAAAGTTCCCATAAGTACAGCGGTTGTCCTGTTCACGCAGATACTCACAGCAAACATAATCATTCCAACCAATCCGGTAGATATACAAAGGATTATCCCAAATATCAACATGGTTATGAAGGGATCATGTTCGATAATCAATTCATAAGAAAAAGATAATTTCACATTGTATTCCATCCCTGCATTTGTCATAGCAAGCGAATTATACAATTTCCCCCACTCTGCAGTCCATTCCAGACATGGAAACAACGGCAATATGCTTAAAACCACTTCAATAAATGAAAGCGAAACAGCAGACATCCAAATTCTTAATATTTTAGCATATACCCATTTCTTCCTTCCCTCCCTTATTAATGCATACATTTCATTTCTTTGCATAAAAGGTATATTAGAGTAAAAATAAATTACAGAGATTCCATATATAAATAGAAAATATACATTTTGTCCAACAAAAGGCAATATCCAAGGCGATGCAGGATAATCCGCAGCAACAGAAAATCGTTTCACCGAATTAATATAGTAATGTAAAATATAAAACTGAAATACACAAAAAAACAACAACCGCCTGCTAAAAAAATTATTCACAAAATCCTGCCACACATGTTTTGTTTTATTCACAGATTTTTCTCCTCAACTTTCTAATTAAAAGTTTTCTAAGCAAAACCACATTGACAGCCGCTATCATAACCACTAGCAGCAAGGACAAATA
This sequence comes from uncultured Acetatifactor sp., assembly GCA_910589655.1. GTDB lineage: Bacteria > Bacillota > Clostridia > Lachnospirales > Lachnospiraceae > Acetatifactor. The sequence goes on from CAJUTJ010000153.1 coordinate 17,735, forward strand.
ATCATTTAGGAAAATATTATTTGAAGGGGAAAAAACCGCAGCCAAATTCAGTGTCCCAGAGGAAGCTGTCGACAAAATGTAATCCACAAAATAATACTGAACCATTGGTGCCGATAACACAAGCATACGGTTTGAAATGAACATGGAAAGATAAGCTGCCCATAAAGATAAAATTCCTGCAAGCACACTGTATTGGATTCCGTAACAGAAATAATACAAAGAGTACCATTTATGTATTAAAAAAAATCTTAATCCCCCGGCATGTATGATATGATCATATTGCAGACCGGATACATCCACCCATGCTAATTTAAAATGCATTATATTTGCAAATAAAAATATACCAAGTGTAACAGAAAGCATCGTCACAGAAAAGATACTGAATATCCGGGCAGAAACATACCCTTCAATGTCCCCGCGAATCACTTGCTGCATAACATATTTGTGTTCTATATCCTCACAAAAGCTGTCCGCAAATGCAATGGCTCCGCATACCAATATCATCATAGCCGGCATTCCATACATGACAATAGAAAAAACATAAAGCACATTTGTATCTAACGCAATGCCTTCCAGTGTTGAGAGAAGCAGCACGCCCATCGTTAATGCAATTGATATCACAAGCTTCATCGAACATACAGACCTCTTTAAGTCTGTTTTAAAATAATAGCAAAATTTTCTCAAGGTATTATCTCCTTTGCCGTCTGTGCATCAATAATGGTCTGAATGCCCTGTTCTTTCTGTTCGCTTTTTTCAATTCCCCTCACAATCCAGACAGGCTTTACATCATATATGCCTGCCCCCGAAGACAGATCCACATAATAACATAATTTCGCCTCTGTTATTTCATACGTCGCATTTCCGAGTATTTGATTATACTTATTTGCCACTGTTTCAGCAATCACATCCACTGCAGCCAGCGGGATTGACATTCCTTCATCAGAAATCTCAAATATTTTTTCAATGTCCAAATACTCTATTCCATCCTTTGATATAAATGCCTGTATTGGAGCATTTACATCTGCCATATCTGAAAACACCTCACAGTACACATGATAAAGAGGCAATCCTCTGTATATTTGGTTAATACAAAAATAATAGCCTTCATCTGAGGCAGACCATTGATCTTTATAATTTGCTTGATCAATATTTCCGTCCATGTCTTCATGGTATTCTTGCGACTGCATACAATTATAATCTAATGCATATCCTGTATAACTATGCTTAAACTCTATACCCATTTCCGTCAAGATTTTGTCAATAATCTGAAAGGCATCTTCACGAATCATAAAAGGCAACTGTTCTTCTGTGGAGTATAAATCTGCATTATATCGTTCATCTGCTGGATCAAGCACAAAAGAGCTGCGTATATATGGCATTAAATCCCTTTGCATATAAGACATCTGGCTGGAAAGCGGACCATAAGACAATGTTGTTTCTTCCGGTGTGACATAAGTTGCTGTATTTACTTTTTCCCCATATTCGTTTTTTTCCTCATAGCTGTATACTTCATAATTGTCATTCCCGCTAAATAGTGATCGGAATGCTTGATCCTCATTTACTTTTAGCATTCTGGCTTTTGCGGTAATTGGAGGTTCTCCGGCTAAATCGGCATCAACAATGACAGCCATCTTAAAATCAACATTTCCCATAGTATTGTTATAACTCTCTGGAAATGTGAACTCCGCATCGGATATATCGTTTTCCACATAAGTTTCTTCCATCTCGGAACTCGTTTCATTTTGGACATCAGGCGTTTTGTTTTCAACAGCCCGTTCCTCTTCCATATTTCCACAGCCAAATAAGGATAGGGAAAAAAAAGCAATTGCCATCAAAGATATTTTCTTTTTCATTCGATTCTCTCCTTTTCAAAAAAATTTGCAAAATATTAAGTTTTTCCTGTTGTTTCTGCATGGGCAAGTATTCCTGTTGACAGCAATGTTATCATGCATAATCCCGTGCCAACAACTTCTTTCCACTCAATTTTCGTGTTTCTACCATTCTGTATTACACACTAATGTTTTATTTAGTTGCTCTGTGAAATCAATGACAATTTCTATTATCCCTCTTTGTGTCATAATTTCAACTCTTCATGCATGAAACGACATTTTTTGCCCTTTCTTGGTCATTTTACAAATATTCGTCTCATTTTTTTGAAAATGTAAGGTAACTGTAATCCTGCTGAAAACATGATACTAATTGAAATACAGATTGAATATGTATAAATACCGCCCTGTGTTTATCCGGTGTAATTCCCGCACCTAACTTTTAAGCAAACTGTAGCCCAGCAAATTAAAGTTCCTGTCTCCCGCACAAAAACGTCAAATTAAAATCTCAGTTTTTAAACACTGTCTATAAAAGTGTGCTGCAGGAGGCGGCACGTTTTCCTCTTGACCATCCCATGTCATTCCGATATAG
>CAJUTJ010000154.1 GCA_910589655.1 uncultured Acetatifactor sp.
AGAATCTCGCGGTCGCCGTCTTTCAATATGATGTTCCCATATTTTTTGTTTCTGCCCATGGTTTTGTCCTCCAAATAGGTTGATATAACCATTATAGCAGATGTGTAAATTTACACAAGAACTTTTAATACGTTATACTAGTATAATTAATCCCGTTATTTTCACTGACTAATTTCAGTTCAAATAATTCTATCGGAAACTCACATATAGGCATTGTTTGATTGCCGTATTCTTCCTTCGTTTCATAGGAAGCGCAAACAATATTTCCCGATGCTATATCATATGATCTGGCAAAATGGCGCATCTCGTCCGGCGCAGTGTAAGGGGGAATAATAAATACCAACAAAAGCCCTGTAATTACAGCCAAAACCAAAAAGCTATATTTACCATCCCGAATTCTACCCACTACAAAAAACAGCCCCAATGCCGCCAAATGAATAAAGATAATTACACACACAAAGAACTCTTTATAGTTAAATGAATACTCTTGCGTATTATTAAGTTCATTATACTCATCGATCCTTATTGCTATAGTGCCCCTTCCCAAATTGGACAGTACAAGTTCATAAGAGCCTTTATCGATTCTTACTTCTTCCAGGTTAAGTCTAACTTTTCCGTTCCAAATACTTAATGTATCCACTGTTTGAGAATAAATCGGTTGACCGTCCTTTATAATTTCACATAAGATATTACCGTCTTCCCAAGAGGATCCGTTTATATTAAAAGAATATCCTTTTATTCCACTGTCGTACACTACCATTTTATATGTTTTCTGCTCATTTTCACCAATGTAATTATCTACATATGTCTCCGCTTCAACATGATAAAATGTTGTATCCTTATCATACACTCCAATTAAGTTATCCAGTGAAAATATCAAAAGAATAATTTCCACTATGAATAGTGCTATCATATATTTCTTTTTAACCATGAATTCCCTCCAAAAAGTACTACAAACCTCACACTTCTTTCTAAAACCGCCCTACAACTCATCAATTTGATCCTTTTCCTTCATCATGTCACTATATCTCTGAATATTCATCTCAAAATCTTGACGGTTTTTTTGAACTAACGTCTGCAAAATCAATCCGGAAAACAAAGACTGGATAGCGGCAAGCATTGCAAATCCGCAAACTACAAGAGTCGGAATTCTGGGAACTAATCCGGTTTTAAAATATGTCATAATAATGGGAATAAAAAACATAAAAGCACATGCCGCTAAAACAAAAGCCAATATGCCGAAAAACCCCATTGGCCGGTAAATTCTGTACAATCGCAATATCGTCTTTATCACCTTAAATCCGTCAGAATATGTATTTAATTTAGAAACACTCCCTTCTGGTCTGTCACGATAATCCACCACAACATTTTCCACAAACATATTCTTGTCAACTGCATGAATACTCATCTCAGTTTCAATCTCAAATCCTTTCGACAGTATCGGAAATGTTTTTACAAATTGATAGCTAAAAGCTCTATATCCGGTCATTATATCCTTAATATCATTGCTAAATAGCAAGTTGATCGACTTTCTAACCAATGCATTTCCCATATTATGAAAAGGTCTTTTATTTTCTTCAAAATACGTAGAAGACAGGCGATCTCCTACCACCATATCAACTTTTCGGCACAAAATTTTATCTACCATCTCCGGTGCACATTCTGCCGGATATGTATCATCGCCATCTACCATTATATAACATCGTGCATCAACTTCACGGAACATGCGCCGAATCACATTACCCTTTCCCTGTTGAAACTCATATCTGACAATTGCACCTGCTTCGCGTGCAAGTATATCGGAATGATCAGTTGAATTATTATCGTATACATATATAGTTGCATCCGGAAGAACCTTTTTAAAGTCTTTCACAACTTTTTCTATTGTTTTGCTTTCATTATAACAAGGTATTAATACAGCTATTTTATCCATGATTTTTCTCCATTTTTATCAATTACTAAGTCTGTAGAACAAGGGCAAACATGCCGTGCTCTGCCCACCAAATGAATAGTTATAGTTTCCCATGATTTCAACGAATGTCATTTCGAGAAGCAATATATGCATCCGTCATCCGGGAGAGAAGGCTGCCTACAAATACTGCAGTCACAATGAATACCAGATAGACCAGCTTAGGCCAGCGGGAGTTCGTAATAGCTTGCACAATCCCAGAGTTTACAATCAAATTATTGATGATTAAAATGTGCCATAAGTAAATCCCATACTCATATTTTGACAGCAGCAATATACTCTTCACAAACCGGTTCTCAGGATTGCACTGAATCATAGAGCAGAAAAACATAATAATCCCCAGCCCCAGTGCCAGAAAGCTATGCCATACATAGCCTGTTATATTATTGGTATGGATATCGTTATTCCTCCCAAGATAACATACCCCATATGTAACGATACATCCCAAAACAACCCCGCACAAATATTTGACATTCCTTTTATGTTCGAAATTTGCCTTTTCTCCCAGATATGCCACATACATACCTGCCGTAAAGTTATCCAGTGACGTTATCAGCTGCCTTCCGCTGAAAAATTCCAAGTTATGGTCCATATTACAGCCCGGTAACACATAAGCATACAGGATGCCCTTTACAGCTATTGTCACTATAATGCAAAATACGGCGAAAATGATACCGCCTTTTTTCATCCCTCTATACAAAGGATACGCCAAAATATAAAACTGAAAAGTCACCCCCATTGTCCATAGCACTCCGTTTATAGCCCCATGGTACTGGGGAAACAGATTATGGATAAATAACAGGTGTGTGACAATACTTTTTATCCCTCCGCCAAATGACAAATAAGTTCCCCCGTACAGAAAAACGACCGCAAACAATATGGATATATAATATTGGGGGACAATCCGGCGGCATCTTCTCCGCATATACGGAAGAAAACGAAAACCCTCCTTCCTTTCCTGAGAAGCAATGGAATGATAGATACCGTATCCGCTTAAGGCAAAGAACGCCGTCACTCCGATCTCTCCGCCCAATGCAACAACTAAGGTTAAAGCACCATACCGAAAAGGAAGACTTCCCGTCAGTGCCCAGCTATGGTACACCAGAACCAGCAACAATGCCGCCGCCCTGAAAATATCCATCGTATATGATCTTCTGCTCATGATACCGTTATCTCCATCTTCCTTCTAATATCTCTTGTATAAACATCCACTAAATTTTTCGGTTCGGACAGTCTCAGCATCCTTCCGTGAATGCGCAGTTCCTTGCTGCCCTTTTTCACATTCCGGCAAAGATATTGTGGATCTAAAGTCATAAACAAATCTTTAATACCGTCTTCTCCGTTACAGCTTTTAAATTTTACCGGTTCACCGTCAATGGTAATCTCGATATCCTCACATTTTACCACCTCACCGTCTACGGGATCCCACCGTAGCGCAATAATATTTTCCCGGTCGCTCAAGTCAAAAACAACTTCAAATTCCCCTTTCTTGTCAATGTAGATATCTTTACACATTTTTTCCTGCTCCGAAAAACCATTGCCGGTGTCAATATAGAGATCCGTGCTTGTCCTGTAATTTTCACACAGGTAGTCCGTAATATCCACTATACCGTTTATCTTCAAATATTTTTGCAGTCTCTGGTCAGAGACATAGTTCTCCGCAAAGTGGTTTGCCCATTTTCTAAAGCCTTCTTCTTCCACGGAATCAATTTGGAATCGGGACATCAGCCAGTTTCTCCCCACCCTCGCTTCCGCCTCCGGATTCTGTTGGAACACTTCATTCATCATCCGCCACAGTATAAACTTCTTGGGCACGGCCGTCTCGATAAACCATTCGCAGTCAATCACCTGATATCCTTTTCCGCTGACGAAAATATTATCCAATATCAGATCGATATTAGCGTTTGATACACATACAAACTCTTTGTCGATTTTATAGTCTCCGAACATTTTTACAAACTGTTCCGAATAAATGTCTTTTTTTACAAATCCCTCCCCTAAAATCGTATTCCCTATATTCCGGATTAAATCGGCTACTTTTTCCCTCTCGTTCTTCCGGATATATTCTCCGGCCGTTTCATTCAGGTTCTTCCCTTTTAAATAGGGATATTCAATGAATTGTTCCGTGAGCTTTCCTTTCAGGTTATATTTTCCCTCGTTGCCGTTTCGGTCTATGGCCGCAATGTGCTGCGCCGCCTCACTTGTCAATGCATATTTTCCCACCGTGCGCCTTCCTCTGGCATCCGTACGAATAACCGTTCCCACGGCAAATTCTCTTCTGCGGGAAGTATTCAGTTTTGCATACAAAACATGTTCTTTCTCCGGGCCGGCGGCGCCTGCTTCCACCAAAAAGGAATTGGCAAACTTATCCAGCACCTTTTCCTTTGCCAGAGAATCCGTCATTGCCTTTTCATGGAAAAGGCGTCTGTTCATCTTTTCAAAATACACGCCCGTCCTTCCGTAATTTCCGTTGTTGATATTGTCGTCCGTGTATATTTCGGAAGGAAACTTGTAATCCGGATAAGGATAATAAAATCTCTGATACCGGAACCCCGACTTCCGCAGCAGCTCCGTAAGCTCGTTTTTGGAGAACGTCCTCACGGAGTTCTCCTCCGGATACTGTCTGATGCCCAGAAAGCATCTGTCCGTATGATCCTCCGGCGCTCCCGCGAAATATTTTATGCCCAGCCGGTTCTCGATGGCAAGCAGCAGCTTCCCCTTGGGCTTTAGATATTTTCTTATATGCTCCAGAAAGGACTGAAAAGGGGTATCTCCCTCCGTAAAACTACAGGCATACTCAAGCACCCCATTGAGAATAATATAATCGTAATCCGCCGCAGGCTTCAGATCATTCAGATTCCCAACGATAATCTCCAGATTTTCCAGCTCCTTATTTCGGAGATAATTAATCTCTCCCCGCTGTCTGGACAGCTCCACGGAAGTCACCGCAGCCGCTTTCCTGCACAGCATCCCCGTGATGGCTCCGCAGCCGGATCCCACCTCCAAAATCCGGCAGCCCTTCTTAAAGGGATACCAGTTCAATATGTTTTCCCTGATCAATGACAAATGGTATAAAAACACATAATATTCCTTGGGCTTAACATATTCTGTCAAATCCAGCAGATCCCACCTGTTTTGTACGGCCTCCAAAATATGCTTTTCAATATCCCCGTCACTGTACAGATCCTTCCCTTTATAATAATCCAATACTAATTTGGCCATAAGCATCTCCTATTTTAGAACCGTCTCCGCAGCAGCTCTCCTTCCGTTTCGAGACCACATCGCTGTTCCCTGATTCAGCCGCACCGCAAAGACTTCCCGCTGCCTAAGAAACCGTTACCTTGATATCCGAGTAAAGATCGAATAGGCCCACCGTATCCTTCTCGGATAATACCATAATATAACATACGTCATACAGCCGATGGTAAACGGTAAACTTCCCGTCCTTATATCCTGTACATCCCAGCGCCAGAAGATAATCATTACATCGTAAGCTCATTCTCTGCCGGAAGGTAACCACCACATCCTCTCCGGCATGTGCCGCAGCAAGCATTTTGTCCCCCAGCAGCGTATTACTGCCGGTCAATTCCGTGCCTTTGATGTCTTTCACGGTAAATGCAAAGATGGGTTCTTGAATATCCTTATTAAAATGCACCTTCATCTTAACCGTAAATTCTTCCCCTTTATGGATGGTGTTCGTTATCTCGCCCTTTTCATTGAGTAGGCAGTAGTCCACAATCAGAGCCTCCTCGTTTCCGTATTCCACCGCTTTCGGATTGACATTCATCTGCTGTTTCCAGCATTCCGATTCCTCCGCGGTTCCCGGCTCTCTCCGCTCATCCGCAAGGTTCTCCGGCTCCCCGCCTTTCTCTTCCATAACGGTCATTTTATTAAATAAGTCAATGGCCGTTTTGGGAGTGGTGTCTATGATCTGCTTCCCCTTATTTAACAACACGGCACGGTCGCAGTATTTCTGTATGCTTCCCATGGAATGGCTTACAAAGAGAATCGTCTTTCCGCTGTTTTTAAATTCTTCTATCTTCCGGAAACACTTTGCCTGAAAAAAAATGTCTCCTACCGACAATGCCTCGTCAATAATCAAGATTTCGGGTTCAATATTAATGGCCACGGCAAAGGCCAGTCTCACAAACATGCCGCTGGAATATGTCTTCACGGGCTGATGTACAAAATCTCCGATATCGGCAAAGGCCAAAATATCCTCTAATCTGGCATCCACCTCGGATCGAGTAAACCCGTTCATCCTTCCGTTTAAGTAAATATTTTCAATGCCGCTGTATTCTCCGTTAAATCCGGCTCCCAGCTCCAGCAGCGCGGAAATCCTTCCGTTGACCCTGACCTCTCCCTGAGAAGGGCTCAGCACTCCGGTAATGATTTTCAGCAGCGTGGACTTGCCCGCACCGTTTGTCCCTATAATCCCCACACATTCCCCCTGCCTGATATTTATGTTGATATCGGACAAGGCATGATGCTCCACGTACTGCTTCCTGCCTGATACGCCTAACGCTTCCTTCACTCTGTCGAAGGGTTTATTATACAGCTTATATACTTTGCTTACATTTTTCACTTCAATTGCGTAATTTTCCATCTAAATAACCATGCCTTTCCGTCATCTGCGATTTTGGGCCGTGGGCTTATAGCACATCTGCAAAATGCGGCTTCAATTTCTCAAATATACGGTATCCCAAGAACAGCAGCACCATGGTAACGGTCCAGAAATATACATTGAGGAGGACATTGTCCCATGCCCATTCATGGTAAATCAGCGCCTGCCTGTATCCGTTTACAATATAGTACATAGGGTTTATCTTAAATACCCATTGCCATCTCTCCGGTATCACGTCAATCTCCCACATAATCGGGGTGATCCACACTCCAACCTGAAGAAATACGGCAATGATCTGGGACATATCCCTGAAAAACAGCACCAAAGCTGATGTCAGATATGTTACTGCCAGCACCAGCACGAACATGGCAAACGAATAATATGCCGCCTGTATCCAGCATAAGCCGGGGGCCACACCGTTGATCAGGTACATCACCATCAGCAGTATTACAAAAAAGCAATGGACAAACAAGGCCGAAAATATCTTCACACAGGGAATGATAGATACGTCAAACACCACCTTTTTTACAAGGTAGCTGTACTCCATCAGACTGTTTGTAGCGCTGTTCCACGCATCGCTGAAAAAGAACCAAGGGATCAGCCCTGTGGACAGCCATAACGCATAGGGCACCTGAGTATTCCCCGAAGTACCGGAACGGAATCCCACCTGAAAGACAAACCAATACACCAGAATCGTCACAATGGGCTGTATAAACGCCCACACCGTCCCGAAGGCTGCCCCCGCAAACTTGGTTTTAAAGTCATTTACTGCCAAGTCCCAAATCAAAGAACCTCTGGAAGTAAACATGCGGATTACCCTGATTATTTTAATCCTGAATCCCCATAACAACAAAACCATGAGATCCGTATAGACGCAGGCAATGATTCTATATCTCTTATTTAACCGGTTGGTTTCCTGTCGGCACAGCTGCTCCATGCCCCACTCTTCCACATCAAAGACGAGAAAGGGGTCCCCGTCCTCCGTCCTTATCTCCAGCGTGCCCTGTCCGGCATATGTCTCGGCGGACTGATTCCGGATTCTGATTTGCTGCCCGGTGATATCCACAGGAATAACCGTATTTCCTACTTTTATCCCCAAATCTCTGAGGGTAATCCGTGCGGCTTTTGTACCGAAGTCTATCCTCAGATATTTCGTGTCCGAGGGAATAGGACACAGCAGATTCACCCCGCCCTGCTTATCTCCTTCCTTGAAAATCCGGGAATGCTCTTCCGTAAATTCCTCCGTGCCGCCCCAAAATATCTGGATATCATTGCTTCCCGCATTTTCCACAGCGCCCGAAAACACAACGTCAATACTCCTCACCGGCTCCAGATACCGGAACATTAATACATTTACAATGCCGCATAAAACAATTAGTAAAACTCTTCTTATTAACCTTTTTCCCATTTTATCCCTTAACTACCTGTTTCTCGTCAAAAGTTTCTTGATTTTCTGCCGGAACGGAATCTTCATATTTAATATTTTTATAAGAATCCGATATGTCAATGAAGACTTCAGCAGCGTCAGCTCCGCATAAGCATCCTCCAGCTGTTTCCTTCGGCCGATATCAATGGTTTCGTCCATGTTTTCGTGATAATTGGCTTTCAAATAACCGTTATAGATATATCGGGGGTCAAAAGAATCCCGGATCACGTCATCGGCAAACTCCTTTTGATAAAACGCATAGTATTCACCCGCCATATCCCCACAGCTCTTTATGGAGACCTCTTTCAAACTTTCTCTCTTTTCCGCCAGCTTGCTGTCATCGGCAATGATTTCTTCGATCAGGGCAACCACATTGTCCTCCAAATGATCCAGCTCTACGGTCCAGCCGTAGCCATGCTTTAAGGTGCGTTCCCCCAGCGCGCCTACATTGGATACAATGACGGGAATCCCGTTTAACACAGCCTCCGTAAGTGTGTATGAGTAGGTCTCCGGCCAGAGCGACAGAATGCATATCAAGTCAATACGATGTTCCTGAAGAAGAACCGGAAGCTGCTGAGGTTTATAATATCCTGTTTTTACCAGATTATTCTTGTCCAATTCCTGCAGTTCTTCCACACCGATGCCCCCGAAGACATACCAAGATACCTCCTGAGGTCCTTTCTTGATAATCCTTGCGGCCCGTTCTCCTCCTTTCGCGGCATTCAGTCCTCCGATAAAGGCTACATTTAACTTACTTTTATCCGTTAATTCCTTGATTTCAAAATAATGAATATGCTTGATTTCCGAGAAGACCGCTTCGGGGGTCTTCATAAAGATTTCCACTCCCAGCTCCTTCCCCACACACATTCCTACGGGAACATAGCCCAAGAAACCACAGTTCATTACCTTGACCTCTATGGAAACGTCGGGTCTGAACTTTACGGTGGTAGGAATCACACATTGATCCCCCCTGTCATTGGTGATTCTCAACCATATTTCGGTTCTCCGGCAGTCGCCGTCCTTCACATATGCCCAGCCTTCTATACAATATCCTCCCCCTGATTTGGTACAGGATTCAAAACAGGCGATGACCTTCTTGGAAGCAATAGGATTTTCGATTACGTTTCTCTTTTCCGGTTTGTCGTAGCCATGCTCTATGACCGTCAGCTTGTCACGGATTTGGGGGTAATATTGAAGCAATATATTTTTTGCGTTTTCACTGGGCACAATCACCTTACGGGTCATCTGCAGATATCTTTCACATCGCTTCCGCCATGTCCCTATGTACGGGACGGAGGGTATATATTTCATCTGTTGTCCCAGACATTGAGCGCACTTCTCCGGCGATTCCTTTCCGATACACACCTGCTCGTCCGAGTCCAAAAGCTTAATCGTCGGACATACGAAATAAAAATCATGCAGTGTTAAAATCACCGGTATGTTTCTGCTGTCCGCCACGTCAAGCACATCAAAAGAAATACCGTATAAGTGATGTATATGAATCATGTCTATCCGAAAAGCATCCAGAATCTGATTCCAGAATTCCACAATCCTTTTATCGCTTTTCAACGGGTAATCCCGGACTTTCGGCATGGAAAATTCAAAGGGGATGACTTTCTCTCCAATATAGGCCGTTACCGCCAGCGATTCCCCGTCCCTTGCCACCACAAACATATTATACCTGTCCTTCAAGGAAAAGACCAGATCGTGGGCATGGAGCTGCGTCCCCCCGATATTATCGTCGGCGCCGTACTTAAAATCCGACTGTACTAACAGCAGCAGGTTTTTCTTCTCATTATACAAATCAAAATAGATGCCCACATTTTCCCCGATGCGTTTGTTCGGATTATCCCGGCAGTGCACGGCGTTGTTGTGCATTTGATCGGGATATCTTTGGTATAAGATCTGCTCATGCTGCCGGATATACTCTTCCTTCTCTTTGGACACAAAGGACTTCGTGCCGCTGTGGTAAATGTATGTGTTATCGCACATCACATGTTTATAACCGGCCTGCTCCGCCCGGTTGCAGAAATCGTTTTCCTCCCCGTAGCCCCTTCCGAAAGTCTCCGCATCGAAATTACCGATGGTTTCGATGACCTCGCGCTTCACCAACATACAGAAACCGTGGGCAACCGTGATGTCGGGATAGTCGCGGAAGCTGCACCGCTCCACAAGCTCTGCCGCCTTTTCTATCCCAAGCCCCTCCGGCAGTTTATTTTCCTCGCAAAAAAGAGGCACGGAACACAGGGTGGCATTGTTTGACACCGGTGTCACCGTTCCCACAGCCGGGTCGCTGTATGCACAGGCAGTCATCTTTTCAACCCAATTCCGCGTTACTACCGTATCGGAATTCAGCAGAATGACATCATGATCCCGTGACTGTGCCATCCCCAGATTGATGTTGGCGGAAAAGCCTTTATTACTCCCGTTATGGATCACAATCACATTGCCGTGTGTTTCCGATTGCTTGTCCAGATACGGCTTGATTCTTTCATCGGGGCTGTTATCGTTAATCAATATCAGACGATTGCCCTGTAAATCCGTATTCTTATAAATACTGTCCAAACAAATCCGTAAATCTTCAAATGCATTATAAATCGGAACTATAATATCAACTGCCATAAGCTTTTACATTCCTCCGTCTATGAGTATATACTGTCTTCCTGTCGTTATAAATTCACCTTATAAACCTCGTATAATGAAGTTTCACCTATCTTTTGCATATTTAAGCTTTCCACATATTCCTCGGAAAACCACCCTTTATTCCTGATAAAGTAATCTACTTTTTCCCTGATGAGTGCACTGTTGACAAGCTCGGCGTCTATCTCCACATTATAATTTGCCATCAGCATAAGATAACGTTCCTGACTCATGGCAACATCACATATCTCCTCATACGTCTTGTTAAAAAAATACAAGTCTGCCAGTCCCAGCACCGTTGTCAGGGATGCATCGTATTGCCGCAAATTGGGTATTACCGTTATATCTGCAAATACATTTACGGAAGGCTGCTCCGCGTCGCCGTGAATGATATCCGAAATTTCGATTACATTGGAATCCACCTTATAAATATTCCAATTTTCTTCTCTGATAATAACGGGATTTCCACAGCATATAATCAAAATACATACTGTCAAAAAACATAACACCCTATATAGTCTGCTCTTTAACCGATATAACAAGTCGGCAATTACAATGGAAATAATTATGCAGATCGGAATTATCCAGTAAAATCGATAATATCGCTCCTTCCGCCCCAAAAAATGAAGCACCACATTCATAAAAAACGGATTATAAACGGAAACCAGTCCTGCAGCAAAAGGGATTCCAAGGCAATTACGCCAAGTCTTGTCCTTTTTGCAAAAGATAAAAACAACAGCCCCCGCAAAGAGTAACGGCAGAAATGGTTTTCCGTCCCAGTAGTTCTTAAAACATTCTATAAAAAATCTTATCCCTTGCGCGTCAATATTCATTTTCGTTTCTGCCTTCCCTGAGAAGTGTCTGTTCCCATAATCCTCCGGATTCCAAATATATCTAAACTGCCTTGCAGCCGGCTGGGGCTATGCAAAAAAGTCCGGCAGTCTGGCCGATGCACACAAACCGGCCTTAAAGAAATCATGCGCTTGACAGCGGAACCAAATATATGAAAACATACAAAATGCATGGTGCAAAGCAAGCACTCAATCTCAACACTGTACCCCAAAAACGATCCCTCCGGAAAACAGGAATGGAATACAAGACCAATGCCGCCGGAATCACAAACGCACCGGATTTGCTGATTCCCAATCCCATGGCTGCCGTCCCAAACAACAGGATATAAATGCGGTTGTCCTTTTCTTTCACAATGTAAACCACCCACAATAATAGTAACGGCAATATTACATTTGCCAGCATGGATTTCGACTCTGCAGTCCTGATAAACAAAAAGCCTGACCAAGTAAACAGCGAATAGGAAAACAGGTTAAGTACCGTCATGAGTATCAGCGTCGTATTTGCCTTCTTTTTATCCTGCCGGAACAAGAGCATTGCAATATTATAGTAAATAACAGATACAAGCGTAATTTCAATATTTGCTAAAATACGGTGGAAGAAGATCAGCGGATGTATATGGAGCAATCTGCATATGGCTGCCGAATGCATTTCATAAACAACAAAGCAATCTTTCCAATTAAACGAAGATATCATCTTTCCGGAATACGGCTCGTATTGATTCATGGTATTGGTGTATACGGCCGTGGAAATTTGTCCTATGTATTGGCTGGTATCCCATGTGCTGCCGTAACACATATTGTACAGCAACAACGCCCATTGTATCACGATGATAACAGCCAGCACCAAAAAGTCACTGCATACTATCTTTTCCTTTTCCACAGGGTTCTTTTTGGCTATCCACCCAAAGCATAAGAGCCACAATGCCAGCACTGCCAAGTATACATATGTTGTCAGTGACAGAGAACACTTCAACAATTGCATGGGAATGGAAACCACCTGAAAACAAAGGGAAGTAAAAATGTATCCTATGACAGGATATAAGCTCACATTACCCCGTATCTTCAAAACCCTGTCGATCAACGCCCCAAATATGCAGTATATTACCAGCAGTAAAAAAAGCACTCCGTAAATCCACAAAAATTGCATTATCTTATTCTTTCCCTTTATCCCTTGTCATGCCCGGAATCTTCTGACGGCATCCACAACAATATCCTGTTCCTCCGGCTGCAGATATGGATGCATTGGTATGGACAGCACCCTGTCACACAATCCGGTTGTCACAGATAAGTCTACTTTTACACAGTCCTCTGCCCGAAACGCTTTCTGTAAATGCATGGGCTTAGGATAATATATCATGCTGGGGATTTCTTGCTGTTTCAGTGCCTTTTGCAGTCCGTCCCTCTCCTGCCTGTTATCCAGCAAAATGGAATATTGCGCCCAGCTGGATTCAAAGCCTTCGGGAACCACAGGAGTCTTTACAACATCCGACAGCAGCTCGGTATACCGGGACGCCACACGGTTCACATCCCGCAGCTCATATTCCCGGAAAGCGCGCAACTTGGTCTGGAGCACCGCCGCCTGAATGGTATCCAACCTAGAATTCATTCCCACACGCACATTATCATACTTGTCCCCGCCCTTCCCGTGAACCCGCAAGGACAGCAGTAACTCGGCAATATCGTCATCATCTGTAAAAAGGGCTCCTCCGTCCCCGTAACACCCCAGAGGCTTTGCCGGGAAAAAGGATGTGGCGGAAATGTCTCCGAAGCTGCAGGCTTTCCTGCCCCCTATCCCTCCGCCGAATCCCTGGGCTCCGTCCTCTAACAGCTTCATGCCATACTTGCGCACGATGGGAAGTATACGTCCGTAATCCGCCGGCTGTCCGAATAAATCCACCGCAATCACCGCCTTGGGTGTAAGCTTCCCTTCCGCAAGCACCTTCTCCACCGCCTCCTCAAGGGAATCCGGCGACAGGTTAAAGGTATCTTCCTCCACGTCCACAAAAACAGGCACGGCCCCTTCAAAAGCCACCACTTCCCCGGAAGCAAAAAAAGTGAAATCCGGCACAAATACCGCGTCCCCCGGGCCGATATCCCATACCATCAGCGCCAGAGATAATGCGTCCGTCCCGTTGGCGCAGGAAATGCAATGCTTCACGCCCACATACGCCGCCAGCTCCCGTTCCAGCGCCTCTACCTGCCTGCCGCTGATAAAAGCGGAGCTGTCGATGACCTCCTGTATACCGCGGTCAATATCCGATTTTAATGCCTGATACTGCTTTTTAAGATCCCTGAACTGCATTTTCCCACTCCTTTTTTGTAAATTACTTCTGTTTATTGTCTGCACATATTCCGTATCTTCTTAAGAAACCTTCCACCAATACTATATAAACCCCATAGGAAAACGCCGTAGCGGCCGCAACTCCCGTCATCTTAAACCGCTGTACTAAAAGAACGTTGCACACAATATTGGTAAACACCACCGCAACCGTAATTTTACTGTCAGCCTGCGGCCTTCCGGATAATGTCATCATATTTCCCTTGAGGATCTGCGGAACTGCGATACTGATACCGGTCAGCAAAATCAGCAGAGGAAACGCCCCTTTCAAATATGCCGGTTTCTGCATCAAGTAACACAATATATAATATCCTGCCAGAATCACCCCCTGAAATCCAAAGGCCGCCAGTCTGGAATATTTCTGTAACTGATTTATCCATTGGGACAGCCTTTCTGTCTGTCCGGCCTTAAGCAGCTGGGCTAATATGGGATTAATATTGGCTCTGATCACAAATAATATAGTTAGAACTCCTTCCGCCAGCATTGCCCCAAAGGAATAGATTCCCACAATATCATTGGAACAGAAAATACCAAGTACCAATATATCAACCTTCGTATTCAGCTGGTTCACTACTCCGCCTACTACGGCTTTGCTTCCGAAGACAAACTGTTCCTTTATTATCGAGAACCGGGGCATTTTCACTCTCACGGCTTTTCTTACACAAAATAGTCCAAGGATAAGCGTGAGCATCTCCGCAGCCAGAAAACAATAAATTCCATATTCGTAAAACTTTTGCCAATAAACTGCTGTCAGCACTGTCAACAGAATAATGACATACTTCATCATCTGAAGGACGGAGAATTTTTCCATTTGCCGATAAGCATTCAATATTCCCAGAATGCACTTATTTATCCCAAAGGGAACCGCTGCCGCTGCCACCGCCCTGATTCCGGCCTCCATGGCAGGATCCCGATAAATATACCTCCCCAGCGCTCCTGCCGACAAATACAGGAAAAGTGCCGCTGCCGCGCCTGCAGCAGCGGAACAGGACAGCATACTTCCGGCAATCCTTCCCTCGTCATCCTTATTCTTTGCCCTTGCCAGAAAATAGATCCCCGCCTGCTGCATCCCGCAGGATGCCAGCTGGCCAAGTACGGCATAATAAGCGGTTAACTGGTTATACATGCCCAAAATGTCACTGCTGCCGTATAACATCACAACAATGTTTGTGACCATACCCAACAAGGCCGTAACGCCAAAACCGGCTATATTCCATAAAATACCGCTTTTTAACCTTGCTTCCATCTTCATCCGTCACTGCCTGTCCCTATCCGGCCCGCCGTAATATTCGCGCTTTTTACTGAAATACAAAAGCTCCTCCTGATTCATAATGATCTTGGACAATGTGTCCGATACCATCATCATAACGGCCAATAGAATCGAAACCACCGCGCAGAAAGCGCCTGTCAATCCTGCCCATAAGTAACCGGAAAACATTCCGGTCATAAAAAAATGTACAAAGAATATAATCTCTAGTACCCCCCCCATTCCCAAAAAAAGGAGGCTGAGGCTTCCGAAAAATTTTATGGGCTTATAATCCTTAAACGCCCCTAAAATGATGGAGCCGCTTTTTACCGCATATTTTAATACATTTGATGCCACTCTGCTCTTGCCGAATTCTCGCTCTCCGCGAATCTCCAGCGGTACTTCAACGATCCGTATCTCCCTCTTGTTCGCCAGATTTAAAAAGGTCTCCTGTGTATATGTGAAACGACCCTTCAAATTCAGCCGCAGCATCGTATCCTTGCTATAAGCCCTGAAACCACAAGCCACGTCATAATATTTCTTACCCACAATATTGCTGACGATTCTGGCCACCTGCCGATTTCCCCACAGCTTAACGGAAGGCATCCCGGGAATATAATCCGGATTCTTGAATCTGGAAGCCGTGACCATATCTGCCCTGCCCTCCACAATGGGCTCCAGCAGTTTTTCGATATCTCTCGGATCCATCTGCCCGTCGGCATCAATGTTTACTGCAAAATCGGCTTTTCTCCGCAGTGCTTCCCGGATTCCGCTCCAAAAGGCGCTGCCCACTCCCTGAGGCGTGCCGTGCCTGATGACAGCAGCTCCGTGCTCCTCGGCGATCCGCGAAGTCAGATCTGTAGAACCGTCATCCACGACGACCTTATCCAGATGTACCTTGCCGCCAAATAAAGACACCGGTACTGCATCCAGAACGCCGGCTATTGTTTTTTCTTCATTCAGCGCCGGAATAATCACGATACACTTCATCTCAGCCTTCCTCCTTCTTTTTATTCAACCTTACATCTTCTCACTTACAGACATGCCGCCCACGGCACCACAAACAATCAATGAATTAGATCCGGAAGAAAAAGACCGCTTTGTCCGCAGGCATCCTTTTTAAAACGGGATAAATCAGCTTAAATATTGCCGCTTTCCGTCCCCCATGCCTCTCTTCCGCATCCATTTCAAATCTTTCCTTCATCTTATTTACATCAATACTCCGGATGTCTTTGCATTCAACCAGCTTAAAGCCTTTTTTCGACATTAATTGTTCTATATTCTTCTTATTGAAATAGTAAATATGGGGGCTGTGAAAATGCAGCTGCCATAATCTGGCCAATTCCTTCACTCTCCCAAACCGTTCCAGCCACTCTGATATCTTATAGATTGCCCCCGTTGACAGGGGAATCGTAATAATCAGACAGCCTCCCTTTTTCAGATATTTTACACATCCGTCGATGAGCTCCGTCGTATGGTTAATATGCTCCCATACATTATTAAAAATAATGAAATCATACTTACCGCACTCCGGCGGCAGATCTTGTGGAAACAGCCCTGTATGAACCCGCAATCCCTTATCTCTGGCCTTTTGTGCTACTGTGTCTTCGGCTTCAATGCCTTCCACTTCATAAACCCCCGATGCCTTCTCTATAAACCATCCATAAGAGCATCCCACCTCCAATCCCTTTCGGGGGGGGTAAAATTTTCTTTAATAATGTTAATACGTTATCAAATTCTTTATTCCTTGCATCCTGTAAAGCCTGCTGCCTTTTCTCTTCATTTAATTGAGACCGGAAGGTCATATCAATATCCAGATCAGGCGCCCATAGTAAGCCGCATTTAGGGCATCTTAGGAATTTCACCTGTTCCTTCCGCGCCATACGCCCATATGCCTTTTTCATAATACTTCGGCAGTTTTCACATACAATCAACCTGATACCTCCAAGCGTGCTCTAGCATATACCAATCCTCCTTGTGCGCGTAAGCGCACAAAATTATTAAAATTTTTGACAGTAATATTTTCTTCTCGGATTTTTGTATTATCAAAATACATTTCTTTCAAATATCTGTTTTTATCAGCACCATTGTCCATGGCAGAGGGGACATTACCTTCTCCACTTTTCCGTACTTTCTGCATAAGCTGACAAATTTCCTTTTGCTCCAATGGTTTATATGTCCGGGAGTATTGCCCCAAGAACTCCAATATTTCCCTCTGGCCATATTGAGCATACACCATAAAGGCTCTCTCGGTACACTCACCAATAAATATCCGTCCGTTGCAGACGCTATATTTTCCAGAGCCTTCTCCGGCTCTTCCAAGTGCTCCAACACTTCACAGCATAGAATCATCCTTCCTCTCTCAAAGGAATGCGCCTCATATATGCTGCCCTTCCTCACATCCACATCAATTCCCCTGCTCCGGAAATTATCTTTTGTAATCTGCACGGCTTCGTCTTCTATATCGATTCCGCCGACCTGATATCCGTTGTCATACAGGATTCCCATAATCTGCCCTTCACCACACCCTATTTCAAACACATTTTTCTTACCGGTCAAGGCCATGCAATCTAACACGCATTTCATAAAATTACGGTTTAAAAACGAGTACAGGGTATTGCCGTTATATTTCCCTTTTGCCCGTACCCCACCCCTAAAAATTTCCAGCCTGTATTTGCTTTCCATAATCTTCTCCTTTTTACTCCGCGTCTCTTGAATCTATGCGAAATTCCCTCATCAGTCAGGCGTTTCCAGCACCTGATACACTTCCATGAGATCTGTTTTTTCAATCAATTTCACATGCTCCATATTCTGCATACAATGATAAAAAAATCCATACTGCCAGAAAGCATTTAAATAGGTGTTGTCCAGACAAACAAACTCTATTTTGTTCTCTCTAAAATATTCTTCCACATCCCTTTCGTTTTCCGCCCGAAACAGTCCTACACCGTAATAAGACGGCAAAACTTTAGCCTTCAGGCCGGAGGCATAGGCATATGTGGACTGGCCGATCAACACATTCCCGTCTTCTCCGGCCTTCTGTACCGCCTCCAGCACCGGTTCTACGGCATGTGTAAAGGCATATTCTTCCCATTCCCTGATTACCCCCACATCATAGCTCTTTAAAGCATATGCTGAAAGCACACCCGACAACAGAACCACGGACGGTATGGCAAAGCGTTCTATTTTCCACCCTTCCAAAAAGCTGTCCGCCGCCAGTACGATACAGGGTATGGCTAAGATATAGAACTGAAACGCATATCTGAAATTCCTGCTCAGCCACTCGTCGTAAGTGAAGCCTCCCCACGAAAAGAAATGCCCCGCTACAATTAAAAATACGGATAAGAAATAACTCAGGCAGACAAACAGATGTTGAATGCCTTTCTTTTTCGCCCTAAAACAGCACCCTATACAATAAGCCGCACTCAATATAGTCCCCAGCAGATTCAGCCGGTACTTATCATATATGAATATCTTTGACAGCATAACCGACAGCCCTTCATCCATACTCATAGTGGAAGCCATAAAATCGATATAAACCTGATTTAACGTCGTACCCTCAAAAATATTGTTAAAGTACAAGCTGCAATTACCGTTTATACTACCGGTCATCAGCAGCGCATAAATCATATTGTAGCTTCCCGCTATACCTCCTGCCAAAATCGCGGCAATGGACGGCAGCATGGTACGAATATCCCGTTTTAACAAGATATGACACAATACCCAGCAAATCCCGATGGGAACAGCTACAAATACATTGATGGGGTGCCCGCTGGGAATAAAAAACGCCGTGAGCATAAGCATCATAAGCATTGTTGGGGAAAAACGCTCTCCTTTCGGCAGCCTATATATCTCTATATAGAAGAACTCTACAATCAATATCAAAGGAACCATCCGAAAAAAATCCCTGTTGTATGCCCCGATAACATCTGAGATAGGTGTTAAGAAAAACAGCAAAATTCCCCAACAGCACAAAACGGTCTTCCGGGAAAACATATAAATTGCCCCCCAGATGGCAGTCATCAAATACAACGGTGTCAGTTGGACAGAAAAGTATGCGGCCAAGTCATAAGAATGTCCCAGTGTCCGGTATCCCGTACATATCATGCCATAGCTGATATATGCAGGCCAAATAAAGTTATGGATGCTTCCGTTCAGCATACCGTCGCCCATATCCGCATAAGTCGATATATCATGCCATGACAATGAATCGGAAAAATGCAATGCCTCCCCCATATAAAAGGCCGCATCATGATATACCATACATCCTGAAACCACCGAAAAGAGCTTATACAGAAATACCGCCAGTACCAAAGCCGTCACAACCATACTCCATACATTGGAAGCCAAAAGTCTTCCTGCAGCTTTGATACTGCCTGCTACAGCTTTCCTGTTATGCAGCAGATAGATCACGGCTGCAGCAAAAGGGGCAAAGAAAGCCGCATATTGTTTTCCCGCAAACCGGGGCAGAAAAGAAATGAAAATCATCCATATAGCCACTACCACAGGAGTCAGAGAAAAACCGATTAAGAACCGTTCCACAGGATCCGTAATCTTCCCTTCCCCTTTTTGCACAAAGAAAATACCGGCACAATAAGAAAGGACGAGCATTACGATTAAATATAAAATTCCCCATATCCATTGTGATCCTGTATAAATACCCATTCCTATACCTCTTGAACACATCCCGATAATATTCTTAACAATAGAATCCTGTTTGGGATCCTATTGTATAAAATTTTCTTCTCGGTTTCATAAGTTTGATTGTTTCGGCACAATCCCGCCCTCCGCCTGCCTGTATTCCCTGCCGCAGACGCCGCATTTCATGTCGTCTCCCAAGGACTGTCCGCATTCGCAGACCCAGCCCGCCTGTCTGGCCGGCACACCGAGGACTAACGCATAGTCGGGGACGTCCTTTGTGACTACGGATCCGGCGGCAACCAGCGCACATTTTCCCACGGTTCTTCCGCAGACAATGGTGGCGTTTGCCCCGATGCTGGCGCCTTCTTTTATCCTTGTCCTCAGATAGCGGCTGCTTCCCTTGGGATACCTCGCTCTGGGAGTCAGATCATTGGTAAAAACACAGGACGGGCCGCAGAATACCCCGTCTTCGATCTCCACTCCCTCATATACGGATACATTGTTCTGTATTTTCACATTATTTCCGATCTTAACATGATTGGAAATGTTTACGTTCTGCCCCAGAGAACAATTCTCTCCGATCCGGGCTCCCTTCTGCACATGGCAGAAATGCCATATCTTTGTACCTTTGCCAATTGTCACGTCCTCGTCAATATAGCTGGACTCATGGACATATACATCCGGCTCCCTCATTTAAGCCACCCCCTTACAAAGCAAGGTGTCCTCATGAGAATATGTTTCCGGACAGGGGCTATACCCCCCCCCCGTTCGAACGCGCGTTTTTATATCCTCTATAAATACTTTATGCTCTATTGCAAAATTACCCGTTACCGACTGTCCGGATAAAACAGGCTTGGAGACTACCGCCCCCATATTCACTCTGGCATCCTCCCCGATCTCGATGCCGTTTCTGACAGTGGCCCCGAAACCGATCCATGTGTCATCTCCCACTACGGTACGCCCGCCGATGCCCGACTGCGCCACAATCATAACCCTGTCCCCTACTTTGGCCCCATGGCCTATATGGACTAAATTGTCAAGCTTTGTATAAGCGCCCACAACCGTGTCGTCCCAAGGATACACCGCTTTGTCCACACAGGTATTGTACTGGATCTCGGCAAAGTCTTTGATTCGGACTCCGCCCAAATGCTCTACGGCTAAAATGCCTTTTCCTGCTTTTTTAAATTCAAATCCCTGTCCTCCGATAACGGCTCCCGCACGGATAACAGCATGGTCGCCAATGACGGTGTTTTCTTTTATCACGGCAAACTCTTCAATGGTTACATCATTGCCGATGATTACATTATTCTCCGAAATATATGCCAAGCCGCTGATACTACACCCGTTTCCGACTACGGTTTCCTGTCTGGGCCTGACATATTCACTGTACCCCGCAAGATAATTATGCAGTTTAAAAAAAAGCAGACGCGGATCCTCCACAATACAATACCCTTTTTGCTCTCCGAATTTCTCCTGCAGCACAGGGAACAATTCCGAATCTGTAAGAATCACCGCAGCGGCAGGTGAAACCGTCTCCGCAAACCGGATATCATCTATAAAAGTGCAAAAGCGCTTATCCGCTTCAGCCGATGCAAGCCCCAGAGTCTCGAATTCTGTCTCTCCGCAGAATCGGAATTGTTCCGCCAATTGACTCTCTTTTAATATTTTGTTCAGCTGCATAAATTCTCTCCTGTCCCGTTATCGAATTCTCCGGACATATCCGTACTTGCAAAATCTTTTAAAGGGAGCCTGACAGGCTGTCCCGTTTTCTGGCTCTTGTAGACTGCCAAAACAAGCTCCAACGCATTCCTGCCCGCCTGAGCGTCCACATAAGGCTTCCTGTCCTGTTCAATAGCTTCCATCATATCTGCGAAAAGGCTGGTATGACCGTTTCCATATACGTTGCTGGTGGCTTCCTGAAGCCCTTTCTTCGTAATATCCGCATCCGTCTCGTCGGCGAAATCCCATATATCAATATTATTGGTGGACTTTCCGCCGATCTTAACCGTACCTTTCTCGCCGAAAACGTACAGCGTCTCCTCCAGATTATGCGGGTACACATTTGTGGTGCCTTCAATGGTGGCAATGGCCCCGTTCTTAAACTTGACCACGGCCATTCCGATATCTTCCGCCTCCAGATAGTGATGGAACTGCTGTCTGGTCTGGCCGTACACCTCCTCCACATCATCACCGAAGGTCCAGCGGAGCAGATCAATACCGTGGATGCACTGGTTCATCAGCGCTCCCCCGTCCTGTGCCCACGTCCCCCTCCAAGGCGCCTGCCGGTAATATTCCGGATTGCGGTTCCAGCGTACATGAATGGATCCGTGGGACAGCTTTCCGAATCTGCCCGACTCTAAAGCATCCCGCATTTCCTGCACGGCAATGTTAAAGCGGTTCTGATGGCACGCGGATACCTTCACATGCTTCTCTTCGGATAATGCAATGATCTTATCCGCATCCGCAAGGGACATTGCCATGGGCTTTTCTATAATGACATGAATCCCCTTCTCTATGCAGTATAGTGCGATTGCCGCATGAAGGCCGCTCTCCGTGGCAATGCTGACGAAGTCAAGCTTGTTTTCATCAATCATCCGCTTATAATCCGTATATCGCTTTATACTGCCGTCCTTCTCCAGCCCGTGCTTGGCCAGAACATCTTCCATATGCCCCTCAATCACATCACAAACCGCCGCGATTTCCAGCTTATTATTCACTGCCGCTTTGATGTGGTTCGTAGAAATTCTGCCGCAGCCGATTAACGCATATTTCATGAGAATACTCCTTATAAGATTTCAATATTTTGTCTGTTCTTTAAATTTTTAGTGGCATTTTTTGTATCAAAGATTGCTTTTGCATTCTGCTGTACCATCTCATAATCCACATTTGTGTGGGCGGCGGTAATCATCACCAAATCATAGGAGGATACGATTTCCGGAGTAAGTTCCGTCAAGCCCTTTACCCTATGTCCGTTCTCAAAATATTCCGCAATCCACGGGTCATAGTATTCCACATGGGCGCCCACCTTACACAGCTCGTCGATGACATGGATGGCCGGGCTCTCGCGGTAATCATCAATATCCTGCTTATATGCCACACCCAGCACCAAAACCTTTGCACCGTTGATAGCTTTCTTATGTCTGTTCAAAATATGTATCGCCCGTTCCACACAGTATGCCGGCTGTCCGTCATTAATCACCATACTGTTCTCGATCAATGTGGTATGGAACCCGAATTCCCGGGCTTTCCATGTGAGGTAATAGGGATCGAGGGGAATGCAGTGCCCCCCAAGGCCGGGTCCGGGATAAAACGCCTGAAATCCGTATGGTTTCGTCTTAGCGGCATCTATCACCTCCCAGATGGATATTCCCATCTCATGGCACAGTCTGCCCAGTTCATTCACAAGGCCGATATTAATATTGCGGTAAGTGTTTTCAAGGATCTTTTCCATTTCCGCAACGGCCGGGCTGGATACGGTATAAATTTCACCCTCCAGCACCTCGGAATACATTGCGGAAATCACTTCCGCCGCATCCCGTCCCACAGCGCCTACCACCTTTGGGGTGTTTTTCGTCTTATAGATCAAATTACCGGGATCCACACGCTCCGGCGAAAACCCTAAATAAAAATCCTCCCCGCATTTCAGTCCCGATCCCTTCTCCAGAATCGGCTTCACAAGCTCTTCCGTTGTGCCGGGATATGTAGTTGACTCCAGTACCACCATTGTCTCCTTGGACAAATATTTCGCAATGGCCTCCGCGGAAGATTTCACGTAACTGATATCCGGCTCTTGATGCTTGTCCAAAGGCGTGGGCACGCAGATGGCAATGAAGTCCACGTCTTTTACAAAGGAAAAATCCGTGGTCGCGGACAGCATTCCTGCTTTTACCAGATCCGCCAAATCATGGTCAACCACATCACCGATATAATTGTGTCCTTGGTTTACCATTTCGATCTTTTCTTTCTGGACGTCAAAACCAATGGTCCGAAATCCCGCTTTTGCCTTCTCCACTGCAAGGGGCAGGCCTACATAACCCAGCCCTACGACTCCCACACGCATACTTTTGTCTCTGATTTTCTTTAACATAATTTCTTTCATTTCTTATCCCTCTTCTCTGTTTTATCATCTATAAACCTATTCTTTTCTATCAAGAACACAATTGCCATAAGCCCTACCTTGCATACATTGGATAAGAGCACCCCTATGCAGAATCCTTTTAAACCTTGGCTCTCCAAGAACAACAGTGACAGCGCCACATAGGCCAGAACGCTCAGGCCGTTGATTACAATCTGCCATTTAATATCGCAGAATTTCAGCAATACCGGAGCCATCAGCGTACTCAAACCCATTACAATGCCCGTCATGTTCATAATATAGATATAATTCATCACTTCCGCTTCCAGCTGCGGATATAAAATGTGGATAATGGGTCCGGCCAGAATATTGGAGGCAAAATATCCGAATATGCTGATGACCACCACTCCCACGGCTATCTTCCGGCAATCCTGTTTCCTTACTTTTTCAACCTTTGACAGATGGCTCAATATCACGCCGTTGATAGGGTTCAATACCATTGAAATGATTTTACCTACCAGAGAGGAGGCATAATAAATGGATACGCTGGTTCCCCCCAAAATCGGATACAGCAGGAGCTTATCAATATACTGTAAGCTTTTTGCCAATATGGTACAGATACAAAGGATAATAATCTTGGAACTGACCTTTCCCCAGTTCACCGTCCTCTTTACATTCTCCCGTGGTACGTCCTTGCGGAGGTGAATATATACAATGCTGAATGCCAAGCCCGTTATATAAATCAGCTGCCAATAGCCTGTGGCTATAAAGAGGAGTGTTCCCAGCCCATAGCCCAAACCAAGCAGAATATTATTGACCAGAACCTTCTTATAGTCGAGATTAATCCAAAAGTATACAATACAATATTCCTGATACAGCGTAAGCACGGCAATTACCACGGTAAAGGTAAAATCAAGCACACCGAAATTACCGCCGCTGTAGTATAAATAGCCGCCAATGACAGCCGCCGCGTTACAGATACTGAGCAGGATCAGCCATATCCCGAAATCTCCATAGGGCTTATCCTTATAGCTGCCGTCTTCCAGAAGCCGGGTATTATTTACCACATTTCCCATGCTGGAGGATATCATGGAAATAAATGCCACCAAGGTAAGCAGCAGCCCGTATCTGTCCGTGTCCATCTTCACCGCAATCAACGGCAAAATAATCAGCTGCAGCAGGACAATTGGGATTGCCATGGCAATGGTATTTAAAATCACATCAAAGATTGCTTTCTTTTTCACACTAACTCCCATATGCCCGCTTTGGCGGGCACTCAAATCAAGATTGTGAAGTGTCCTTCTCCGCGGAGCAGCCTATGCTGCCTCCACATCAAATAACCTCATAAAAATTTCTACGGAAAGGAAATTTTGAATTACGGTATGTGCGGGACATTTCTTAAATAACGTTTTGATTTCCTTTAAGTTAAAATATTTGCCGCTCCTCGCATTTTGTATTAAATCATCCATATATGCTTCCGGGATCTTCTCCGCCCACCGTTCTACGGGTGACGAGAATCCCACCTTATCCTTACGCCAGGTAATTTCATCCGGCATTTTTCCGTCCATAATCTGGCGCAGAATGCTTTTCGTATATCCGTTATGGATTTTTTTGCCGGACGGAATTCTGCATGCCTGTTCCACATATTCATAGTCGATAAAGGGAACCCTGCTCTCTATGGAATGCTTCATATATAACCGGTCGTCGAACCGCAGGATATGCGTCAGCTGTGTGTTGTGCAATTCCGTATACAGCATCTTGTCCAGTGTTTTCGGAAAGAGTAATTGATTGATCTGTTTTGCGGAAAGGTTCTTTTTTACAACGGGCGTATAATATTTTGCCGCCATACTGCTCTTTCTTCCGTTCCTTACCATAGGGAAACAGAAATAGGCAAAGTGCATACACAGCTCCCGGAAAGTCAGCCTTGAGTTCTTGACCGCCAGCTTGTATTCCTTGAGGAACCTGCCGAACTTCAGCTTCTTCAACAGTTCTTTAAAGTAGAACGCATAATACCTCTCATAGCCGAACATGGTCTCGTCCGACCCCTGACCGTTTAATATAACCCTTATTTTCTTCTCTTCCACAGCCCTCAGCACTTCATCCACACCGAAGAAGCTAAAGTATGTGATGCCCTCTAAATGCCATACCAACTCTTCGAAATGTTTTTCCACGGAACCCGACGGACGGGGATAAACCAAATTTTCCGAGCATCCGTTGTACCGGTTCACCAGTTTTGCATATTTCGTTTCGTCATGCTCGCCCGCATTCTCATAACAAGCGGTAAAGGTCTGGAAATCCGCGGCATTTTCCCCTCTCTCCTTTAATTGCCCGCATGCCTTCGTGACAAGAATGGAACTGTCCAACCCGCCGGACAGCAGCGCCCCTAACGGCGCGTCGCTTCTCAGACGGTATTTGATGCTGCGGTCTATTTCCTTTTCAATCATAGCCGGTTCCCATTCCGTATCCTGCTCTTCCGTCATGACTACATCCCAATATCGGTAAACATTTACATCGGTAATCTTCTGCTCCTGTACATTTATTCGGGCGGAGAGATTATAGCCCGGAAGCAGCGCCATAATCCCATTAATCAGGGTCCGGTCGTTATAGTCCGTCAGGTTATATATCAGATTGGCCGCCAGCACTTCTTCGTTTATGACTCTGGGCACATCTGCGCATTGGACGATTTCCTTGATTTCCGAGCCGAATATAAATTTGTCTTCCGTCAGGAAATAGTGAAAAGGTTTTGCTCCCAAACGGTCTCTGGAGCAGAAGAGCTTGTGATTCCTGCCGTCCCAAATGGCAAAAGACCACATCCCGTTAAAGTGAGTAACACATTGCTCTCCCCACTCCAGATAGGAAGCCACAACCACCTCCGTATCCGCCCCGGTGTGGAAATCATATCCCCTCTCCTTCAGCTCCGAGCGAATCTCCGGAAAGTTATAGACTTCCCCGTTATAGGTAAGCCAGATTTTCCCTGTCTTGTCGGACAGCGGCTGATGGCCTGCCTCGGACAGGTCAAAGATGCTCAGGCGGCGGTGGCCGAACCCTATTACATATTCATCCTGAAGATCCTCTATCATGGGAAAAAGATTCTTCCCCTTTATCGCAGCACAGGTATCGTTTCCTATGGCTCCCTGTGTGCGCAGGTTCCTGTCCAGCAAGATATATCCCTCATCATCAGGACCTCTGTGTGATATCACTTTTGTCATACTTTCCAGCTCGCCCGTCCGAATACCTTTTTTTAAATCCACAATGCCCGCAATACCGCACATACTACCTTTCTCCCATTCTATACATCTCTTCCGCCTGCCTCTTATAGTCGAAAAGCCTCAGCGCATCCGCAAATGCAATTCCTCTTTTCTTTTCCAGCTCCTCCGGATGCTCTGCCAGATCTTTGATGCCTTTCTCGATATCTTCCACATCCCTCACATAATATCCGCCGTTCTCGCTGAATATTTTCACATAGGAGCTATGGGGGAAAACCATATACGTACATCTGTTACAAAGTGCATTGTGTATCGTATTAGATTTACTTCCCAACTGCAGATAGACATCCGATGCGCACAAAAAGCTTCGCAGCTTTTCCGCATCCAGCCACCCCAGATAAATAATGTGGTCTTTCCCCAGATAAGGCGTTACCTCTCTTTCCAAATCCTCATCCTCAAACCGGCCGGCCAAAAACAGATACATATTTTCACTCCGGGATCTTTTAAACGCCTCCAGCATTTCCGGAACCCGTTTCCTCCTTTGGAGCTTCCCTGTATGGATAAAGACAATGTTGTCATCCTTCAACTGATATTGACTGCGCACTTCCTTCCGCATGGCATCATACCGGCTGTCGGATACAATCTCCCCTCCCAGCGGCTTACACACTACCTTTTCACTGATTCCGTACATCTCTCTGACAAAATCGATACATTCCCATGCCACCCCCCAGATTTGGTCAATATAGGGGTATGCCTTTCTCAGGCAATAACGGTAGAAGATTCTGTGTAAAATATTTTTGGAGATAAAGTTCCTTGCGGAATTCCCATATTCCTCATGGCTGTCGGCGATAAATGTAATCTGCGGGTTGGCTTTTTTATATTTTGCAGCCGTAATAATGTCATAGGCCGCCAGTCCGTGGAACATGATGATATCCGGTTGGAATGTTTCCATTTCCTGATACAGCCCCTGATATGCCCGGATCTTCTCCATAACCTTTTTGGGGAACCATTTTTTGTATGGCAAACGCTTCACCGGTATGCCGTCCTCATTAAGGTGTTCGCCCGCGTCGAAAAAAGAATCTTCATCCATCAATGTCTCTGTAGACGCAATAATCCTGACATCATGCCCGTCCCTCTTATTTTGTCTGGGCAGTTCATTCTCCTGATAACTAAAGTTATCTATATAGAAACACGATAGACACAAATGCATAATTTTCATAACCGAACAATCCTCTTCCTTTCAAACACTGCGAATTTTCATAACAGTTCAGGCAGCCTCTCCCGCGAAGCCAAACTCCCGTCCCTACGGCCTTATCCACAGGACGTCCGCCCCATGTCTACTCAGCAAGAGGCAGAGTCCCATCCATGGTTCCGCAGTATACACCGTACATGCAGCCTGCGATCTGCCTGTAACCGGCCTCCTCCGGGTGCACGCTCTCCACCACCGTGTCGCATAGTCCGGAGCTTTCGGGATTCACGGGGACGGCTGATGTCTTATAATTATTTTCACTGTCATGCATGATTGCCGCCGGAATAAAATATACGGATCGGTAATCTCCCAATTCCTCCTCCAGCTCCAACATTAAATTCATAATCTTTCTGTC
The DNA here is from genome assembly GCA_910589655.1 of uncultured Acetatifactor sp. Lineage (GTDB taxonomy): Bacteria > Bacillota > Clostridia > Lachnospirales > Lachnospiraceae > Acetatifactor. The sequence goes on from CAJUTJ010000154.1 coordinate 28,621, forward strand.
CTCTTCCAATTTCCATGTGCCCTGAAGAACAATATACCCATAGATATCCTGCTGATAGCCGATTCCGTCTTGGCCGGATAAGTACGGCGTATTTACTATATATATGGGAATCTCCGGATCGTCCTGCCTGACGGAATCCACGATGGTCTTGATGGCTTTGGCATTGTCCGCAGGATCCAGCTTCATACCGTTGACCCCCAGCCAAAGCTGTACCACATCCGGATCTATGTTATAAGTATCTTTATAATATTGATAATCAAACCTTCCCTCCTCCGGGTTCCAGAACGGATGAACCGTCTCCCCGTCCCGCTCATATCCTATCTCCGACAGATAACTCCCGGCGGCAAATCCGGGTCTCCCCTCATGCATACATTCCTCATATCCCCGTGTCCCCACAAAAGATATTTTGCCCGAGGATAATTCCCGCACCCTCTCGTACCAGATGCCGGTGCTGGAGAGGCTGTCTCCGATATTCAAGATCCGGATTCCTTCCGGGATATTATCCGCCACAATGTGCAGATTCACCGTCCGGTTATATACCGTCTCCATATTGTTGTCATACACATTTAATTCCAGCTCCCATACTCCGATATTCTCCTCCAGTGCGGTGAGCGAGTATTTCCGGGCCAGATTCTGCCCCAGCTCACAGTTCCATGAAACATGGTAATTATCCATATTCCCGGCCCAGATTACTTCATTATTGTATAATTCCATGCTCTGCCCCGCCGCCACATACAAATCGGAGGGAAGGTAGACCAATATTTCATCCCTTCGGCCTTCCTGAAGCCCAGCCATCTCCCTTTTCAAACTATAATTACTGAATACCAGATAGATTAGGATGGAAAGAAATACCCCCCCCCATTCCGATAAAAGCACACATCTTGACTATATTACGTTTTTCCGCCTGTTTTATTTCATTATCAACCCTCGGCATAATCCACCTCAAAACAGCTTTATTCACACTTTCAAACATGCCGACGCAGTCGGCACAAACAATTTATGAATTGTTGCATTTGGGAGCTGCCAGATACGTCATGACGTACCCCAGCCACAGATAGAAATCACTGCTGCTCCATATACTTCCGCTTACCATCAAATTAATAAAACATACCGTACTCATACACATGAAAATCGCATATGTGAAATTCTCCTTTATCCTGAAAAGCATTTTTAATGCCAGAAAAGCAATCCCGGCAATGACAGCTATGCCAAGCACCCCAAGCTCACATAACAATTCCAGCAAAATATTATGGGGCGTATTATTGTATTTGCTGTAATATCCCACCGGCCCTAATCCGGTCAGCCAGTTCTCCCTAAATTCCGCCAGAGCAAGCCGGTACAATTCCCCCCGGTCCGTGACGATTTCCTTTTGTGCCGCATTCATTAACCCCTTATCATCCCTCGGCGCTTTCGGCCCGGAAGCTGCCGGAGCGCCGCCCGCTGCACTGCCGCCCGCCGTACCGCTGCCTTTCGGCCCGGAGGAAGGAGACGCTTCCTCATCCTGTACAAAATGATTGGATGTAACCAGCTTTCCGTCCGCCAGCCCGTCCGTGACAATATCCATTCTTCCTATGGCATAGAATCCCGGCGGAGTATAGATAAATACCCCCCCCCAAGTAGATTCCCACATAGACGGCAAGCATTCCCGCCAATTGCCATACCTTCTTTTTATGGATGACATAGACAGCCATACTAATCAGCAGGAAAAACGGAACCGCTATAATGGCACCCCTCGTCCCGCTTGCAAAAATGTCAAACATATACACCAGCATAAGAACGATCCTGACGAGCTTCGCCGTTTTCGCAGTCAGCGTTTTGCTTCCGATATAGAATTCATCCTGATTGACAAAACGCAGTATGGTGCAGCACAAAAAGGGAAGCAGCGCCCATCCTACCATGAAGTAATTCATGATACCCAGATAGTTATAATTCATAAATGGATTGGTATTAGTCACCGCCATTAGGAAATATCCGCAGGCCGCCGGAAATACGACGATATTAAGCCTCTCTATCCCCTCAAAAAATTTCAATTCCCTTCCGGTGGAGGCAATATTCCCCCCTATGATCAATGCCGGGATGCAAAATACTACATAATCTCCCACGATTTTCAGCACATCTCCACGGCCCCCCGATTTTGCAAATCCCACCACCAAAAGAGCCAGAACTGCCGCTGCAGTGACTGCTATATTTCGGATCCGCACCTTCCCGGCCTTCCGGTAATAAAGGCACATCAGAACCGCCAGACAGAAATATGCCCCATATACTGAGAAAGACAAACCCTTCTGGACAATATTGTCCTCATACATTAATCCCATGGAAAACAATGCATACTTCACAACCGCAATCAATATGGGCGGCATTGCCAGCAGCCACACTTCATATTTTTCAAATATCTGCATTAACCGCCTGCCAAAATCGTTTTTCATTGATATCCCTCCGTGTGCTTCATCGCACATACCAATCAATATTTTCCGTTATATGAAAGTTTACTTTTACATATTCAGACATGCCGACACTGTTGGCACAAACAATCAAACTTCATTTCTTACCTTCTCTAAAAAGTCCAGAAACGCCTCCGGTTCTTTGATATGCACGGCGGCTTTCTCCAAAAGGCTTTCCTCCAGCTCCCACCATTTGGACGCCAGCAGCCTTTGGATTAATTCATCGCCGAAGCGCTTCCGTATGCATTTGGCAGGATTGCCCGCCCATATCTCATACGGCGGTACATCCTTTGTCACCACACTGCCCATGCCGATGACCGCCCCGGTGCCTATTTTTACCCCTTGCTTTATCAAGACATAGTTGCCGATCCATACATCATGGCCTATCTCGGTTCTCTTTACCTCTTCCTTCTTGAACTCGCTGAATTTCTTTTTAACGCTGTCACGTCCATGATAGAAGACCGGAGACGTGGATACCCACTGCATAGGATGGAAGGAGCCCCCGATGATCACTTTATCCGCAATGGAGCAAAAGCTCCCGATATGGCAGTTGGTTATCTCGCAGTCATATCCGCAGAAAGAGTGCTTGTCCATTTGCACCCCCACAACATTGGAACCTGCTTCCACCTTTGAGGTCTTATCAATCGTGCTGTCCTTCAGGGAACGCCCGCGTATTTTTTTAAACAGCTTTGCCCAGATATATTGAATCATTTGCCCGCTTCTCCCGCTATTACACACTTTTCATGAGTTGCTTTGCTTTTTTTCTGTAATCCCATAACATAACGCAGAACATGGACACAACACACCCCAGCACTGCCGCCGTTCCCATAGTCCTTACCGGACCAGACTGTCCGGAGGGTTCTTCATACAAAGTCTCGTATATGTTTTCATTCTCCAGACTATATTGCAGAAGCAGATCCTCCTCCAACGAAATCTCCAATCCCCGGCCGTTCAGGTCTTTTGCCACATCCTGAAGAATGACCTTCAGCTTTTCATAGTCGCCTTCTGTGATATTGGCCAAGTCAACCCTTATCATGTCCTCCGACACAACGCCCAAAGCAAATTGTTTGGAGACCTTCTCGTAGTCGAAAGAATATTTGGGGGTAAAATCATTCATAAACTTGTGATTCAATATACAATCCGTATAAATCCTCAACTCTTCCGATGTACCATCCTTTACCTGATAAAAGAGGCTGCCGGAAAACCCTTCTTCAATTTCTTCATCAGCATCGCCTTCCAACGCCGACCGGTAATCTTCCTGCGCATTGGAAAACGAGCTTCTCGATATGGGATAACTGATTCCTGCAAATATTACGATCCCCAAAATCACAATGTACCATTTCCTGCATATTTCCTTTACAATATCCGCAACGCTGTATTCAACCATAATCTCTTTCCTTCCGTGAATAAATCATACATATCAGAATAATCAGCCATATTCCTCCGGTGATGCAGGCTGTCAGCAAGGAACCGTCATTCATGACAATGGCTATGTATCCGACAAATCCCAGCAATATGGTATCCGGCATATATCTGCCGTAGGAATTGATAAACGAAATAATGATTACCAAAAGAATCCCCATCAGCATCATTCCGCAAAAGCCCATCTGTGCATATGCCTCTCCCAGATATCCCGTATTAAAATCTGCCAACATGGTTCCTCCTCTATGCCAGCCGTCAATGGTATATCCCAGAGAATATTTGTATAGATTTGTCTCCCCCAAACATTTTCCGATCAGCCCGTTTGAAAACCATACCTTGGGATGCTCGGAAAAGAAATTGTAATACCGGAATTTATACAAAGCCGGTATAAACAGAGTCCTGTCCCCCAAAAGGGCATTTATTTTCAAATTTATGGAGTGTGTGCCGTAACTTTCCATTTTATAGGAGACAAGCCCAATAAACACCAGAAGATTCAACCCGAATGCTATCGCCTTCACAGGGATTTTCAATTTCCATATGATAAAGACTCCCGTAAATACCACCATCTCCAATATCAGAAACTTATAGCCCAGTATCATAAACAGGAACACCTGCATCCCCAACGCCAGAACAGCACCCACATATTTCTTTTCACTTAAGCACTTTATATATAAAAACGGGATGACAATACGTGTTACCCATGCCTCGATATATCCGAACCCTCTCGGGAACTCCAGTTTTTCACGCATTTTGTATATATATTCGAAGTCAAATGCCCGAAGCCCCTCAAAGCTGTTCCACAGAATGATTATTGCAACACAGGCGACGGCCGTTATGGCTAATGCCACCGTAAAATACTGCCTTATGTCCGCCTTGGTCTTTAATTTTACGGGTGTAATATTTTTCAGCCTTTGTACTAAAATATTTTCCACAATGATCACGGCAAACACATACCCCATATATACACTGCTTGTCTGGTCACTGTCGAACACATACAGCGTAAGCATTGGCATTACCGTGAGATACCACTGTATCTGAAAGAAAAATCCAAGCTTTGAATTTTCTTCCTTGGGCATTCCCGCATATCCCGCCACAAGCAATACCCATGACAACACATACCGGACAAAATCAGGATTGCATCCCAGACCGCTGGAATACCATACCGGATGCATAACATTCAGATAATATAGATCCAACAGGCATTTATACAATATACAGGCACACCACATTACAAATGTGTTCTTCCCTTCCAAATACGCAACTGTCCTGTTCCAAACCGCTCCGACTTTATCCAATTGTTTCTTCAAATTACATTCCACATCATCACCAACCTTTAAATGTTACTATAAAAGTCCCAGATCCTGCCTGCGGAAACCGCGAGACGTTTCGTGCTCCCTTGCACGAAATCCCGAGACAGCCTTATTTCCTATACTTTTGGGAACATTTTCTCAATCTCCTCGGCAGGGTAGGATATCAATACGGCCTTCTCCGGCCCGTAATAGACAAAAAAGCTGCCTGCTGCCGCCGCATGGGCATGTCCCTCCGTTATCACCTTTTTTATATCCTCCAAATCCTTTGCCCCACCGCAGGCAATGACGGGGATATCCACCGCTTCCGCAACACTTTGCACAAGACTGATATCATACCCTTTCATCCTGCCGTCACAGGAAATGGAATTTAGAAGGATCTCCCCCGCGCCAAGGCTCTCCGCATATTTTGCCGTTTCCACCGGACTTTTGTCCGTTACCGTAGTTCCGTCCTGAATATAACATTTGTATTTCCCCAATATGTCCCGTTTCACGTCGATGGAAGCTACTATGCTCTGTGAGCCGGCATAAGCAACAGCCTCGCGGACCAGCGTCTCTTGGTTTATCAGGGCGGTATTCATAATAACCTTCTCATATCCGGCATGAAAGATTTGTTCCACCTGCCTCATAGAAGTAATCCCGCCGCCGTAGCTGAGAGGTATAAAAGCCTCACCGGCTATTTCCTTCAGATATTCGATATCCGGAGCCTTGTTTTCCCGTGTGGCTGTGATATCCAAGATACATATCTCGTCCACCTCTTTGTTATTGAAGATACGCACGGTGTTTATGGGATCACCTAAGTACCTCGGATTTTTAAAATTAATTGTTTTTACCAGCCCATGGTTTTTCAACAGCAGGCATGGAATCACTCTCGGCCGCATTTGATTTCCCCCGTTATGGCTTAGATTCTGATAAAATTGCCCAAAAGCTTCATTCCGTACTTATGGCTCTTTTCCGGATGGAACTGAACCCCGTACACGCACCCCTGCACTACGCCGGCGGCAAACTCATAACCGTATTCACAGGTAAATAAAACATTCTCTTTCTTTTCACAGAGTGCATGATAGGAATGGACGAAATAGTACCTGTAGGTATCGTCTATCCCTTCCGTCAAGGGGTTTTCCCCCTCTGACCGGATATAATCCCAGCCCATATGCGGAATCTTCAGCTCTGAGTCCTCCCCGAACCGGAACCGGACGCTCCGGAAGGGTATCAGCCCCAGTCCCTTCTCCTGCCCTTCTTCACTGGCGCAGCCCAGAAGCTGCATCCCGAGGCAGATCCCCAGCAAGGGTTTCCCCTTCTCCACATGCCGGAAAATCGCTTGGTCAAATCCCCCGTCGCGTATTCTCCCGATGCCCACGTCAAAGGAACCCACACCCGGAAGAATCAATTTGTCCGCATTCTCCACCTCTTTTGCCTCGGAAAGGATACAGGAATCCGCCCCGGCTTTTTTCAGCATGTTTTTAATGGAAGCAATATTTCCCATCCCACAGTCTATAATCCCTATCATCTTCTCACCTGAAATTCCGCTTTTCGATTCCCAACAATGTAGCTATCTTAATAAACATCCGCAGGATTTTGAAAGAATTCTTGTAATCCCGGTAAGTTTTGTTTTCTCCGGAAATGTACTTCCTCAATTCTTCTTTGGAGATCTCCAGCTTCTTGGCGATATACTCCAAATCTTCTTCTACCTGAGCGTCATCATAAGGTTTCTGCCGCAGCTCTTCCAGAGCCTCATCCCGGGTCATCTGTCCGGATAATATCAAGCTGGACAGATAACATTTCCTTTTGTCATAATTGAATTTCACGGGAAGATAATACCCTTCATAAAATCTGGTGAATACATTTTCATAATGTTTATTCTTGTATGCTTCCCAGCCAAACTCACTCTCCAGAAACTTCAAAACCTCTTCCTTGTCATAGGGAACGTAATCCAAAGGTTTCACCACTTTCATTCCCCGGATATAGCGGTAATATATTCTGTTCTTCAACATGCCGCACAAAGGCATGGTTTTCAAAGGGATGGATCCGAACTTCCTATGCACATCCTTAATAAAACGCATATCGTTAACATACGTCCACTCATAAGGCGGTTTTACCCCTTCCGTGGCATTGTTGCCCCCGGTGAAAATGTATTTGACGCCATGTTTTATAGCATAGTTATATACTCCCGCAAAGATCACATGATCCTGAGGCAGATCCTGATAGGGCACCTGCGACTTTAGGAATGCCAGCTGTAAATCCCGCATTTCCTCCCAATTTACCACCTCGGTATAGAGATCCAGCTTCAGCTTTTTGACAATCCGCTCTATGTTCTCTACCGCCACATTCAGGTTCCAGCCGGTGTCCACAGAGACCAGCAGCGGATTCAGCCCCATTTTTACTTTTACGATATAGCACAGGTAAGAACTGTCCACACCGCCGCTGAACCCGATAATGCAGTTATACTTTTTCCCTTTTGTCTCTTTTTTTATTTTTTCCGCAATCTTCAGCAGTTCTTTTTCCCCCTCTGCATCGGGATGCCAGCTGGGCAGAATCGTGTTGTAATAATTATTACAGAAATCACATTTTCCGGTCTCGTCAAAAACAATCTGCGGATCCGTGGTGTCCATAACACAGTTGGTACATATTTGATAATCTCTCGTCTTCATTTATGCTCCTTACTTCCCCAGCGCCTTCAGCAGCAGATCATGTGCGGTAAACGCGTCCCGGATCGCCTGATTCTTCTTGCCTTTCCTCAGGACATCATGGATATATATATACTCACTCTTCACGCCCTTGTCCTGTTTAAGCTTCACCTTTGAAGTCCTCACACTTCCGTAGTGGTTCAGGCGGATATAATTGATCAGCTCATACACGGAGCCGTTGGCAAACACCCGCAGCTGCTCTTTGGGGTATTTCTTGGATCCCATGGAGGTGTAAATAATATTAGCAATGGCGCCGGATTCGAACCGAAGGGCAATATTGCAGTTATCCTTCTGTGTATAGGCGTCATTTTGCGCAAAGGTTACGCTTACATCAGTTAAAGGACTTCCGTCCAGATACTGTATGGTGTCGATAAAGTGGCAGGCTTCTCCGATAATTCTCCCCCCGCCTACCTTCTCGTCATGTACCCAGTGACCCTCGGGGATAAATCCTGCATTGGCAATATAATGATAAATGGCAGGAACCTTATCCGTTTTCACTTGAGATTTAATCTGTCTGACTAGAGGGGCATGTCTTCTGTTCAGCCCGCAGAACAGTTCTCCCTTGGATCCTTCGTAGGCCGCTTTTATATCGTTCAGTTCCTCACCGGACAGGCATAAGGGTTTCTCGCAATAGACATGCTTTCCATGCTGTAATGCTTCCACGATAAATTTAGCATGTGAATTATGCCCCGTAGAAATTACAATCAGCTCGATTTCCTCGTCCTCCAGCAATTTCTTGTAATCATTTGTCAGATAGCGGAAGGGAATATTATCGTTTGCCTGTGCCGCATTGATGCCCCCGGTGGTGGCCATCCCCACAAATTCATACAGATTTGTCTCTTTCATAATAGGAAGAAGAGTGGTTTTGGCAAAGTTACCCGCACCAATAATCCCTATTTTTATTTTGTCCGATGCATGGGATGAGGAACCGGTTTTATCCGTTAACGCAACGGTATCCTTGAACTTATCCTTCCCCTCGGAATATTGAAGAAGAATCCCGATATACCTTTTCTTCTCCTTGTTTGTGGTAATCATCTCATATGCTTCTTCCGCATTCTCAAAGGGGATTACATGAGTAATCAAGTCAGATACGGACATTCTGTCCTCCGCCAGCAGCCGGATATATTCTTCCATGTTTCTGCCTTCCGTGAAACGGACATGTCCCAAAGGATAATCTACGCCCTTTTCTTCATAGTTCGGGTCATACCGGCCCGGCCCGTATGATCTGGCAATGGTGAATGTCAGCTCTTTCTGATAATAGGGTCTGCGGTCAATGTTCATCTGGGTGACGCCAATCATACAAATAACCGCCCGGTCCCTTGTAATAGAAGCGGCCAGATCCATGGGTGCATTGGAGTCCGCAGCGGCAGTAATAATGACCTTATCTACGCCCCTTCCCATGGTCAGGGATTTGGTTATGTCTTCCGCATTTTCATCATTGGAATTGATAAACGCTTTGATTCTTGTCCCCTCAAGTCTTTTGTCCACCACGTCATAGGCTATCACGTTACATCCGTAGGCATTTAATATCCTTGATACAATGTGACCCAGCAGCCCCAGACCGATAACGCCTACGGTTTCCCCCGGAACTACCTTTGCCTGATGGATCCCCTCCAGCGCAATTCCGCCTAAAGCGCATAATGCCCCTTGCTTATAATCCTTCAGGGCTTCGGGTATCTTAACGATCAGATTCTGGTTTACCCTGTTGACCTCGCAGTGATATGCCTGTCCTGCCATGGCAACCAGATCGCCCTTCAATACTTTAGTAACTCCCTTCCCGCATTCCAGCACACGTCCCACTGCCGAATATCCCATGGGCATGGGCTCGTTCAATTTATTAAAAGCAGACTCCAATGTGGTCACAATGCCGTCCGTGGACATTTTTTCCAGCACCTTCTGCACCTGATCGGGTCTTTCCAGAGCCTTCTGAATCAGATTCTTTCCTCCAAAGGAAGTTAATCCCCTTTCCGTTCCCGCACTGACCGCGGAATACAGGGTCTCCACCAATACATAGTTTTCCTTTACTGTGGGCTTGGGGCTTTCGAGGAGTTTAACGCTTCCGTCATTTACCATTAAAAATAGCTGTTTCATTTTCTTCCTTCTTCTTTCTTCTTATATAGAATGGCAGTCCGCCATATTAACATTCTCCGCTGTCCTTATATAATTCTTTTTCTAATATATCTGCAATCCGTCTGCACGCGGTTCCGTCCCCGTATGGATTAGATGCCGTGCTCATCTTCCGGTATTCTTCCTGATTCTCCAGCAGCAGCTTGAAATTCTCATACAGAGTTTCTTCCACGGTTCCTACCAGCTTCAGGGTGCCGGCATCTATTCCCTCGGGCCGCTCAGTAGTATCCCGCATTACGAGAACCGGTTTCCCCAGAGAAGGAGCCTCTTCCTGAATTCCGCCGCTATCCGTGAGTATCATATAGCTTTGATTTAGGAAATTATGAAAATCAATCACCTCTAAAGGTTCCATCATGTGTATTCTGTCACTGTCCCCCAGCTCCTCTTTTGCAACCTCCCGAACCGCGGGGTTCATATGAATGGGATAAATTGCCTTTACGTCGGGATGTTCGTCTATAATTCTCCGGATTGCCCGGAACATATGCCGCATGGGCTCACCCAGATTCTCCCGTCTGTGTGCGGTAATCATAATCAGACGGCTGCCCGCCGCCCAATCCAATTCCGGGTGGGTATATCCGTCCCTGACGGTGGTCTTCAACGCGTCGATTGCCGTATTGCCGGTGACGAAAATTGTCTCCGGCTCTTTTCCCTCTCTCAGCAGATTTTCTTTTGCCTTCCCGGTAGGCGCAAAATGGTATCTTGCAATAATGCCCACCGCCTGACGGTTGAACTCCTCCGGATAGGGCGAGTAAAGGTCGTATGTCCGCAAACCTGCTTCCACATGCCCAACCGGAATCTGCAGGTAAAAACAGGCCAGCGCTGCGGAAAAGGTTGTGGAGGTATCCCCGTGAACCAACACCACGTCGGGTTTCTCCTCTTCCAGAACATTCCGGATTCCTTCCAGAATACCGGCAGTTACGTCGAACAATGTCTGCTTATCCTTCATGACGGACAGATCATAATCCGGCATGACATGAAATACTTCCAAAACCTGATCCAACATCTGCCTATGCTGTCCTGTCACACAGACAACGGTCTTCAGTTTTTCATGCTTCTTTAATTCGTTCACCAGAGGGCACATTTTAATGGCTTCCGGACGTGTGCCGAATATCAGCATTACCTTTTTCATACTAACTCCCATCCGCCCGCTTTGGCGGGCACTCAAATCAGGATTGTGAAATGCTCTTTTTCACATTAACCTCCATGATTCCGCTCTGCGGAATCTTAAATCCGAATGAGAAATGCCGTACCCATTACGGCAGGCTTTCACCCGTTTTGCAGATTGTCTTCTCTCCCACAAGCCGGGGGAAACTCCTTTTCAGAAGTGCCGTTATGGTAAAATGGGAAATCACCAAGCAGCCCATGGAGAAGGCTACTACTTGGAAGGGATTCTCTAAATTGCAGGTTCCTCCCAGCATCTCCACGATACTTTGCAAACCGTCCTTAATAATCCATTCCGTACCGCAAAAGATCAACGTTTCCGAGCCAAGCTTTCCCAGAAAGCCCCACTTCCAATATTTTGCAATCAATATACTGACAAAAATCATATTTAAGGCTATTGCGATATCCCATCCATATAAAGCAATCAGAAAAAGCGGTTTAAACTTTATAAGGTATATAACCTGCGATACTAAGTGCCCTTTCTGGAAAAATGTCAGGCATGCCAGTACCACACTGCATATCACCGCCACGCCAAAAACGGCTTTCCCGGCGGCGCTTAGACGAAACACTTCAAAATCTTTTATATATTTGTACAACAGGCTCCCCAGCGCAAAATAGATAAAATACAACAATACGCAGTCCAAACTCAGTAAAATGTGCGCCTGTATCTTCAATAAACAAAACACTGCATAGAAAAGCACACCCACAAACACTAACAGCCTCCGGCTGCGGAAGACTCTATAAAGCAATTCATACAACACTTCCATGAAAAACAGGCACGGGAAAAACCACATACTCCCAAAGTAGTCCATGTTGCTTCTGATACCGGAAAAGCTTTTAAACATAAGTAAAAAGGTATGGAAATCCAGATTATAAAGCAATACTCCGAAAACAATGTTCAAAAGTCCCAGAAACAGATAGGGGATAACCAGCGTATTTACCTTTTTCTTTATATATTCCCCGGTAGTATACCTGCCGGAACAATTGGCAAAAAAGCCACTCACAAAGAAGAAGAGCGGCACGTGGTAAGTAAAAACAAATTCATACAACCACCCCCCCCACTCGTAAAAATGACCTATATATATAGCCAGCATTCCCCAGAATTTCAACCGGTCTACCCATTGCTCTCGCTTACTCACTGCCAAATCCTCATTCTGTTTTTTAACTACAGCTTGTACACCGTATCCGCCATGTCACATACAATGCCTCTGGTATCCAATATCACTTTTCCTGCAAGTTTTCGTAAGTTCTGCTTGATTTCGTCATGCCCTACCATCAGCACCACAAGGTCAATATTCTCCAGAAACTCATCCAAGTCATGATATTGGTTGGGAACTATATCGCCGGTAATGTAAGGGTCATATACCTTTACCAGATTGCCGCACAGATGCTTTTCCATGCTTTCCAGCATCTGTAAAGTAGGGCTTTCCCGCATATCATCCACGTTTTCTTTGTAGGTGAGTCCGTACAGCCCGACTCTGCCCACATCGGTCATGCCCCGCTCCTTCATAATATTGTGAACCCGTTCCAGCACAAATTCCGGCATGGAATCGTTAATCTTTCTTGCCGCCAATATGATATTGGCAAGACCCGGATAATCCCCCACCAGAAACCAAGGGTCAACGGAAATACAATGGCCTCCCACTCCCGGTCCCGGCTGTAAAATATTTACTCTGGGATGCTTATTGGCAATCCGGATAATCTCATATACATCCATGTTGTCCGAACGGCAGATTTTAGCCAGCTCGTTCGCATAAGCAATGTTGATATCCCGGAATGTATTTTCTACCACCTTTGTCATCTCGGCAGTGCGGATATCCGTGACCACAATTTCACCCTGACAGAAAGATGCATAGACTTCCTTCACTTTTTCTCCTATCTCTCTGTCATCCGCTCCGATTGTCCTTGAATTATGCACCAGTTCATATACCATGTTTCCGGGTATAATTCTCTCAGGCGCATGTACAAGGTTAATATCTTTACCGATGACGTAACCCTTTTCCGTAACTAAGGGTCTCACATGTCTATCCATGGTTCCCGGAGAAATGGTAGACTCTATTACAATCGTGGCCCCTTTCGGACATACCGCCAGCACCGCCTCCACGGCTTTCTCCACATAGGAAGCATCCACTTTCTTGCTCTTTTCGTCATAGGGCGTGGGGACGGATACAATGTATAGATCCGTTTCCTGATATCGGTCGGAAAATTGAATTCCCGCCTTCACTGCCTGCTCAAACAATTCGTCCAGCCCGTCTTCTTTAAAGGTGGTTTTGCCTCCTTTGAGCGTCTCCACCAGCTGTGTGTTATAGTCCGTACCCACCACCTGCACACCGTGGCTGGCCAGCATTAAGGCCGTGGGCAGGCCGATATATCCCAATCCTACTACGTTTACCATTTTTTAATCCCCCATTGTATTTTATAGGCTACTCGGTTTCCCGTTATTTCCAGTACATTTGTTTTCTGTATCTTGCCAAATTCATCCGAATACCAACAGATATCATCTTTTGCATGTATCACTAAGTTTTCCCCTTCCAGCATTTCCAAGTTCATTTCTCGGTCTTGTTCCCTGCTTCTCAACAGTACATTTTTTTCATTCCTTTTCAGAACCTCCACGTCCGGCGCCAAATGTACATAAGAACGAATCACGGCACCCCCCCTGCAGTCACATTTGTCCTCCACAATGACATGATTCCGGAAAAACCGAAACTTCCGGCTGGCTTTAATGCCGTTCCAAAAGCGGCACTGCCCGGAAAATACGTTATCTTCCCGTACTGCCTTGATTTTTGATATTCTCTTTGCCACTCTATGCTCTCCCCAGCATTGGCTTTGTTCAAATCCGTTTACGGTAAAGCAATTATGAGCCCGGGTGCTTCTGAAATAAGAACGCTTGGACGATTGGTACTGGTATGTGCCGGAATTTACGAGAAAAGGCTCTCCGTTAACATACAATTCATAGCTCAGACAGTCGCAGTGTCCGTGGCCCGGTATATATGCAGGCCCGATTTTTCCGCAGTCTATGATACAAGCTGCGTCTTCCGACTCGTATTTATAGTAGCCTGCGTCGGGCAGCTCCTTTATGTCCTCCCGAACCGTATACGTTTCCGGCAGAATCCTCCGCACTGCGGCTTCCAACGCGGGAACCGGCTTCGCCACATTATTTCCCGCATCGTTAAACAGAGGAACGCGGCGGATTCTTCCCTCAAAGGAAAGGGTACAGCCAAGCATTTTCCCCAGCACCGCAGCGTAAGACTTTACCTTGTCCCCATATCCTTGAACCTGTTTCAACGCCGCCAGAACGCGCAGAATATCTTCCATAATAATCTTGTGATACATAAAACTGCGTTCATAATGCATACCGTCTTCCGGAATCTGTTCCCGAATCTGCCCGTCAAAGTTCTTGAGATACTTTTCCAGATTCTTTCTGTCATCAAACAAAACGGCGGCAATGATCATTGTTTTTAAATTTTCAAAATAGTGATTCCCCAGCAGGTGCTTTTCCTGATTTGCTTGCAAATGCTTATATTGGCAGTACATGCTTTTCTCTATTTTCTCCCGGAAAGCGCCGTCGCCGGATAGCCTTTCCTCTAACAGTTCCATGGTAATCAGCCAATTGGGCAAACGTTCCGAAATGGTATACGCATTCCATGCGTCCCCACCCTCTTTTTCAAAGCATTTGATCCAGCCCAGCACAATCTCCCTGACCTTCCGGTAATAAGCCTCGTCCTTGGAAACCCGCCAGCGCACCGCCAAGGGAATCAGATATTCCATATAATGAAGATTAAACAGCCATAAATGAGTGGTTTTCCCCGATACCGACCAATTCGTAAAGTCCGCTTTATGTCTTTCGTTTAAGAGTAAAAGCTCGTCTTTCAACAAGGCTTCACAGTCGAATCTGCTTAAATAAGCTTCATCCAGATCCAGCTCCGGAATAAACACGCTTACAGGCGCCTTTGCCGTCTCATACCTGACAGTTCTCTTTACCGGCAGAAATCGGTGAAACGCTCTGCAGCATAATTGGGAGGGCTTTAAATATTTAATTGTATTGGCATATAACGAAATTTTTCTTAACACCCTGACTCCCATACCGCCCGCTGTGACGGGCTTTCCTTTAAGACTGTAAAGTACTTTTTTCCACCGAAGCTATCACTTTTTCCAGCTTGTCCGTCAGCTTCTCGAAATCAAATTCCTGTGCCGCTTCCTGTGCGCGCATTCCCATTTCCTTGTATTCCGTTTCCGGCATATTTTTTATCATTAAAATTTTGTCCGCAAGGCAATCCGCCGTACATTTTTCCAAGGTCACTCCGCAAGAGTATCTCTCCAATATGTCGTATCCCATTTTCACGGTGGAGATAATGGGCTTGCCGGAAGCCAGATATTCGAACATCTTGTTAGAACTGTTGCCACGTTTCCAGTTATATAAATCCTGTGCGTAATTTAACAAGTTTACCGATGATCTGCTCAAAATGTATGGAATGTACTGCCGGTTTACATATCCCTTAAATTTCACATTGCCAAGTCCCTTATCCCTGACAAGCTTCTCCATCTCCGCCCGCATCACGCCTTCTCCGAATATAAGGAAATCGATATCCTTCTCGTCCCGCAGAATTATGGCAGCATTGATTATATTTTCGATATTGTTGACCTTGCGCAGCGTACCCGTATAGACTACATGGAATTTTGCCGCTTCCAGATCCGGATCCTCCAATACCTCTTCCTCAATCTGCTGCCGGTAACGTTTATAGTCAATTCCGTTATTGATATAGCAGCATTTGTCAATGTCGATTTTTCCGCCCTGCTCCTGAAGCCAGCCTTGTTCCCTCAGATAGTCCGTATCACCCTCTTTGGTGAAAATCATGGCATCCGCATTGCGGTAAATCCAATATTCACCGCCTTTCAAAACTTTTCCGATCAGACTGTCTTCCTTAGCCTTTCCCACGTTGAAAATTGCCTCCGGCCATAAGTCACGAACCTCACAGATACAAGGTACTTTGATTTTCTTGGCAATCTGCACTCCGGCCGCCATCGTAAGGGGATGTACACTGGAAGCCAATATCAAATCCGGTTTCCCCAGCTTATCTATCACTGCTTTATAGATGCGAAAAAGATTGCGATAAAAAGAATACCAGTTTTTAATGCGGTCCATGCCGTTTCCCTCGTAGGGCGTGGTCCGAACAAATACAAATGGGATTCCGTCTACATCAGCAATCTCATACTTATCTTCCAGTTCTCTTGTTTCTCCGGTAAAATGATTAATATTCGCACAGAAGACAACCGGCTTATATCCTCTTTCCTGCAGCTTTGATGCAAACCAGTAATGTCGTCCGGCTCTGTCGGAAAACATTCTGGTTGCATCATGATTCCATATCCAAATTTTTTGCATTTGTTTTGTCTCTCTTTTATTCATTTTCTCTCAATTCCTGTATCTGCAGCGCCGTAAATCCTTCCGTGCTCTCCTTCTTAAACAGTATCTTTACCGTTTCAAAGATAATCTGGATATCCATGATAACCGAATAATTCACTATATACAGAAGATCCATCTTCAGCTTGTCATAGGCCGTTGTATTATAACGTCCGTACACCTGCGCATACCCCGTCAAACCGCCTTTCATTTTCAAACGGTAAGAAAATTCCGGTATCTCCTTGCAATACTTTTCGATATGCTCGGTTCGTTCCGGTCTCGGCCCCACAAAGCTCATTTCACCTTTTAAAATATTGATCAGCTGCGGCAGCTCATCGACTCTGGTCTTCCGGATAATTTTACCGACCTTTGTGATTCTGTCGTCATCCTCCGTAGCCGGTCTGATTTTTCCGTCCTTTTCCGCATCAACGATCATGCTCCTGAACTTATAAATGGTAAACACTTTCCCGTTTAGCGTACACCTATCCTGCTTATAAAAGACCGGGCCGCCGTCATTACACTTAATGCAGACTGCCGTCAACAGCATAATGGGAGAAGTCAGGATAATCCCCAGACCTGAAATAACCAAATCCATACATCTCTTAATCAAACGCTGTTCAAAGTTTAATCCGATATTTTTGCATAACAATAAAGGAGAATCAAAAAGGTTAATCACTTCCGTCCCCTTAACGATAATGTCAGATATTTTGGGAGTAAAATACACCCGGATGGAATTGTCAAAACAGTATTTTAATATCTTGTTCTTATAGGCAGAGGGGATATCGTTTAATAAAATCGTATCGTACTTAGCCATCATATCCAGCAGCTTTTCCCACGGCTCATACACGGATATTTCTTCGGAAATCTGGTACTTGTCATCTCTGTCTCTGATTTTTTGGCTTAGATAATTTTCATAGTCGCCGTTGATCTGTAATACTTTATACGCTGGGAAAAGCTTTACGTATATATTAATGAAGAGACTCGAAGCCAACAGGCAGCATACGGAATTCACAGCCATCAAGAGAATCATCCAACATGCGATGTTCCATAGATAATCTATTGTGCCGATCATCAAAATCACTTGAATGTATGTCAGTATATTAATGCAGATCACTGCCAGTATTTGAGACAGCACAAGATTTACAAGCTTCTGATATCCAAGCTTGAATCCTCCCCAAAGCTGCATAAATACAAAAATAAACAGCACATAAGAAAATATAATCAGCAAATTTCCTTTTCCCAAAAACTGTCTGTCCATCAGTCCATTGAGCTTCCCGTCCCACAATAGGCAGAACGGTATCGTCATCAATGCCACAATGATCAGATTTGCAAATCTTCTGTATATTTTCTTATATGCTTCGAATGGATTCTTCATTGGTAAGCCCCATTTCCATAACATCTGAAACATTTTGCATAAATGCCTAACACATCCAGCACATGTCTTTTAAAGTCAAAATTTATATCACTGCTGCAGATCGCCTCACTCATTCCGGCCAGTATACTGCGGTCATCATAAATTTCCTTCAAGGCCTTCGACAGTCCGTCGTTTTCCAGTGGAAATACGCCGCCGGTTCCCCGATGTTCATACAGTAGCTGCTTAGCTCCCACATGTTCTGAGAGAAGCACCGGAACACCATAGCTTAGCGCTTCCAATACTACCAGACCGAACGTTTCCTTCCATACGCTTGGAACCACTAACAGATCCATACTTCTGTACACCTTCTCCTGCTGCCCGCCGGAAAAGGGAACGTGGTTCTTTTGATATGGACGCTTTTCCGTTTCGTCCACCAAGTAAGTATTTAATTGGAAATTTGTCCTGCCGCCCGCATACAGCATATCTAATTGTTTCAATAAATAGGGATATCCTTTTTTCAAATCGGATGTTCCCAAATATCCTATCCTCAGCTTTGAAGCGGGTAAAAGCTTCTCACGGCTGTCGGTAATGCCGGCTTTTGTAATGCTCAGCACTTCCCCCGGAAGAGTTCCCAGATGGGTTTCATAAATCTCTTTGCTTTGCAGACTGTTAAAGTGATAGTAATCAATCAAATCGAAGATTTCTTGATAATACTGTTGCAGCTTTAGAAATCCTTGGACTTTGGATCCTTGTTCATCTCTCGAATCCGCCGACGAAGTTTTGCCGGATACGGGAAACCGATACATAAGCTTTCTCACCCAACCGGCAGGCTCACTATGAACCGCTTTCATCAGTAACGGCATGTGGCAATACCAGCGGTATAAAGCCGACTGCCGGAAACGCAGCTTGTCCAAGCCGTAAGCATGTCGGCAGCATTCATTACAGCTGCCCCAGTCTCTTACCATGCACGGCTTACCCTGTCGAAGTAAATCAATTTTAGGGCACAAACCATAATAATCATGAGAGGTATATATAATAGGAATTTTTAATTCCTTAGCTGCCAAAAGGAGTTCTTTCTGCAGTCCCAGCATACTATGCAGGTGTATTACCTGAACCTGCAGCTCCTCCAGTAACCGCTTATATTTCAAAAGAGGCGCCGCCCGCATGAAGCCGTCGGGTTCCGCAACACCATATTCGTTTGCAATATAGGAAGAGTTCACAACTTCGAAACACTTTTCCCGGCCGCGCCGTACAGGTACAATATCCACTTCGCGAGAGCCTTTGTTCATTTTCCCCGGCATGAGCAGATACGCGCAATGACCAAGTTTTTGCTGCATATGCACCAGATCCAATACATATGACGGCACTCCCCCCTTGTACACCGGAGGCAGCCCAAATAGGTAATGTAATACAGTCAAAGTGCAGTCCCTCGCTAGATGTTGACAGATAATCTGCAATTATCCGTTAACATAGGATAATATGCAGTTATCTGTCAGCAACGGATAATCCCTGATTATCC
>CAJUTJ010000155.1 GCA_910589655.1 uncultured Acetatifactor sp.
AAAAGAATCTACAAGTACTTTGATGAGATTAATGAGGTTCCCATTCCATACCACTGGTCATACAAGCTTGACGATATTGATATAGAAAAGGAAGACTTAAGCCAGATTATTTATGAAGTTGTAAACCACAAGGCAGCAAAAGCAACTGACAAGGATAAACGTGCACCTAAGCCACGCACTCGAAAGAAACGCGAGCAGTCAGCCATACAGCAAGCATGAAACATAACCTTAATAAAGTTGAATTATACTAGGGGTATAAAAATGAAGGAATAAATAACTCCTTAGCTGAGGATGGCGGTATTAGATAAGAAAATTATGGTTCATGCGTCGGATAATACATCCGCAAGTCTCATGGAAACATAAAAAGGAGGTACGGCTTTTGCAATAAATGCCATACCCCCTGATAAAATATTTCCTGTAACCGAAGAAAGGAATCGGTCGGCTAAAGCTATTCTTGCGGTATCACCCGAAACAAGTTCGGTGCTTGTTACTTACAGTATCGGCAGAATTCGTCATAATCTCTGCTCTCGTCCGAAAATAGAACTTTTCCTTGTGTCTCATTAAGGTGTGTCAGACATAATGTGGCGGTAAAAGGAGAATGGCGCAGTGTGTGCAGCCATTTTAGGTCTTCGCGGATATATCGGAAGGAAGCTTCTCCGGCGGGGTGCTTTGCATAACGAAGGTTATCCTGCCAAGGATTGAAAATGTTGGTTCGGTCTGTCATTTCAGGATTGATTGTCTCTTTGGGACATTCAAAATCCAGTCTGCTTGCGCCGTGCCTTGTGACATAGGAGCGGCTGACGTAAATGATTTCAAGAGTATAGGATGTTGATGTATCCTTTAAGTCCACGGTATCATTTCTGTAAATCAAGCCTTTGTCATTGTTACTGCATTTTGCACCAATGCATTCCGGTTCCAGATCCCGTAATAGCTCAGCTGCATTCTTTAATCCGGTATGGGAAGCTGTCAGATGGGGGGAATATTCCTCATTATCCTAGTCCAGCAGCAGACCTTGCCTGTTTTGGAATAATATGGTGTCATGTTTTCCCGCCATTTGCGGCCAGTCCGCAAGAGTTACATAGCGATTTAAATTTTCGCACATGATTTCGGCATAGTTGCAGAGAACATTATTGTCTCTGATCAATTTACCCCATTCATTGATTTCGGATCGAATAAATCGGTTGAGTTCTGTCCTGTTGTGGGACGGCTGTTTCCACGGATCGGAGGATGCTTTCATATCCTGCAATATTTGTTTTACAGATGTCACTATGTTACCGTGCACCAAAGTCCGTCTTTGCCAAAGTGCCATTTGCAGAGCTACCTTGCAACAATTTCATAATCCATTCTCATGCCGGCATATTCGGCGTAGAAAGGTTCTTCTTTTTTCCTTATAAAGCGGAAGCCGGAACTTTCATAGGTATGCTGCGCTGACACCAGAATTTCGTTTGTTGTAACAACGATTTTTTCGGCGCCCTGTGCAAGGATGCGTTTGACAGCTTCCTGCATCTGCCTTTTTCCGTAACCATTTCCCTTATACTTTGTAGAAATACAGTTATGGCCTATTTCCGCTGAAACGGGAATATTAGTTGGATTCCATGAAACAAAACCGATGGGTGCCTTGTCGTAAGTAGTGATAAAACCGCATGTATCTGCAATATGCGGATTATCGTAAAAAAAGTCGTCAAACTCCCTCCATTGATTGAAACAATCCCTTTCGAATTTTTTCTCAAAGGAATAGGCATCTCTTAATAAAGAGTATAAAGTTCCTCGTGGAAATGACGTGATTTTCTTAAATTCTATATCTGCTTTTCCCTGTATATCCGGTGATTTTGTTTTTTCATATGTCTGAAGCATCTGTTTTTTACTCCTTTTTCAGAAAATGAGTTCCGCTTTGTTTAAACTTTTTTCATGTTCATTTATTACATTTTCAGCTAGGTGGCAAAAAGAGCTAATATAGCACTGCCGTTTGTTTGTATTCGAAATCCGGATTGTTAGTCATATACAACAAAGAATCCAAATTATGATAATCCTTATTATGTCCCCGCCTAATCGGCTGGCCGCTGCGGCGTTCATCCCGGAAGAACGTCACTTCGTAACTTTCTGCATCCCGGCAGATAGATAAATTGGCCAGATTTAAATTCCGCACAGAAGTATGTAATTGTAAACGGTTCTTATCATTCAGGTATGAAGCCTGAAATTTGTTTTCCCTTTGCCTAAAATTCAAACGATGAACAATTACCTCTCCATGCAGTGTATCGGGAAGTTTATCCAATGAATCAACCATAGGAAATTTTGCGCGCTCCTCAGCATAAACAGAAAGCCTGTCTTTCTTACCGTAAGAAAGACATATATCTTGAACAAAAAGCAAAGGATACACCTCCCTGTACTATGTTGTATTATCATATATCATTCTTTTTCAGGGGTGCAGTTCCCGAAACGAGAGGTCTTAATTTATTCTTGTCCTCCGCTACGGCTGTATATTTCCTCTTTCGTGATGGGCAAGGGTATAAATTTCCGTTCCCCATAGGAGGCTTCCAATACTTGATCCCGTTTAGCAAAATCTGGCAAAGCATCCCGTTTTGGAGACTTTAGAAGAAATAAGCGGAAAGGCTAATGTATCAAAAGGGTGCCGTAATTTCTTTCAGGATTCGCTGCCGTAATGCTTTTTACAAAGTGTAACATGCAAACCGGGAGAACGCTTTTTCAAACGCACTCTGAGCCGCTATGTCAAATCAAGTCCTTGCATCAGCATATCGCAGCATATCTTTGCCATCTTTTCAGGGGGGAGAGGCGCGGGATGAAGAAGCCATGTCTCCACAACGCCTATGCAGCCGGATACGGCGAAGGCTTCCGCATAATCATACTCATAGTCTGTCTGCTTTTGGGCTAAGTTATGGTAAATTCGTTCCTTTACCAGATCTTTTAAACGATTGATAAACGCAATATCTCCATGAGGTCCCATCATCACCTTCACCGTATCCCGGTGGCGCTCCAGAAAGGAGAAAATATCCGTAAGAGTAGCTTCCGGTGCAGGTGTTTTTCCGTCGGCGTCAAGGGAACGGTTGAGAATGTCGTTGAATTCCACAAAGAGTTCATATTCCATATTTCTCAGAATATCGTAAATATCGCTGTAATGCAGGTAAAAGGTTCCTCTGGTAATATCTGCCGATTCCGATAGTTCTTTGACGGTAATATCCTTGATTTCCTTTTCGGCCATAAGCCGGATCAGGCTTTGCTGCAGAAGGATCCGTGTGCGGCGTACCCGTCTGTCCGTTTTCTTGTCTTGAGCCGAAGAGCCTTGTATGGCATGGGGAAAAGCTGTCTCGAAGGGATTGCCTTCTGCAGCGGCATCGTTTCCAGTTTTCATGTCCTTTGTTATGGTTCAGCCTTGCCGAAGAACAAATCTCTTGCATCATTTTGCCTGATGTAGCAGGCTTTCCGTTTTCGAAAGGTATGAACCGTAGCTGTCCTTTCTATAAATATTTTATAAATTATTGACAGTATCCGCTTAATATGTCTAAAAATGAACATTTCGCGAAAATCTGAATATTGTCTTTTCATTAAGTTTCATTATAATAACTCTAGAAAATAAAAGCAACACTTGTCAATAAAAATAGGGCTGTGAAAGTTACTGTTCACTCGCTGTCGCCGCGAGGTGAAACCCGAGACAGACATGCGCGAAATTGCTGCTTTGCAATTTCTGTGCATAGGTTGCTGTGAACGGAGTGAACAGTAACCTGTGAATCCCGGAAAGAGGAGACCATGGAAAAGGAAAAGCAAAGCAATTCTTTTATGATAAAGCTTTCGACGCTGATAGTGGATAAGCGCAAGGGCTTTTACCTGATTTTTATTATGCTGATAATTTTCAGCATTTTTTCTATGAACAAAGTGAAAGTCAATAATGATCTGACCACCTATCTGCCCGATACCACAGAGACCAGACAGGGTCTGGATTTGATGGAAGAGCAGTTTATTACCTATGGGACGGCTCGGATCATGGTGTGCAATGTAACCCCGGAGGAGGCGGAATGGCTTGCGTCCCGCATAGAGGAGATGGACGGGGTCAGTATGCTGGACTATGACGAAGAGAACTATCATGATATGGAGGCATTGTTCGAGGTTACTTTTGAAGAGGAAGCGGATGACGAGGCGGCTCTGAAGTATCTGAGCGGGGTGCTGGAAGAGTTATCTGAATATGATGTGTATTATACCTCGGATATCGGGCAGGAGGAAAGGGACGCCTCCGATTTGGATAACGACATGATCGTGATTTTAATGCTGGCAGGAGTGGTTATCGTGGCAGTGCTGCTCTTTACCTCCACCACTTACGCGGAGATACCGGTTTTTTTGATGACTTTTATTACGGCGGCCATCTTAAATAAAGGTACAAACTATTGGTTCGGAACCATCAGCTTTGTCACCAATTCCATTGCGGTGGTGCTTCAGCTTGCGCTGGCGGTGGATTATGCCATTATCCTCTGCCACCGTTTTATGGAGGAGCATGAAGATAAGGATGCCAGAGAGGCAGTTATTGTGGCGCTGAGCAAAGCCATTCCGGAGATCTCTTCCAGCTCCCTGACCACCGTATCCGGCATGATAGCCATGATGTTTATGCAGTTTCGGATCGGTTACGATATGGGGATTGTGCTGGCAAAGGCAATAGTGCTCAGCCTTGTGTCGGTTTTCTTCCTGATGCCCGGTCTGTTGCTGACCTTTGCCGGAGCCATCGACAATTCCCATCACAAAAGCTTCGTGCCCAAGATTACTATGGTGGGAAAGTTTTGTGTACATACGCGTTTTATTGTGCCGCCTATTTTAATTGTGGTGGTAATTGTAGCTGCGGTACTGTCCGGCAAGGCGGAGTATGTCTATGATGTTAATACTCTGGAGGCCAATAAGATGAGTGCCAATCGTTTTTCCGTCAGTATGGTGAACCGGGAGTTTGGCACTATTAATCAGCTGGCAGTGATTGTGCCGAACGGGGATTACGAAAAGGAAGCTCAGGCATTGAAGGCACTGGAGTCCATGGAAGAGGTTGACTCCTGCATGGGATTGTCCAATATTGAGGCAATGGATGGCTATATTCTGACCCAGCAGCTTTCTCCCAGAGAATTTGCCGAGTTGATTGATATGGATGTAGAGATTGCGAATCTTCTCTATTCCGCTTATGCGGTGGATGCCGGCAACTACGGTGCATTGATCAGCGGCGTCAGCGATTACAAGATACCTTTGATTGACATTTTCCTTTTTATCTATGATCAGAAGGAGAGCGGAAACATTACGCTGGAGGATGATCTGGAGGAAACGCTGACGGATGCCTATTCCCAGATCAGCATTGCAAAGGATCAGCTTCTGGGAGAGAACTGCAGCCGTTTTGTGCTGGAACTGTCGGTTCCCGTGGAAGGGGAGGAGACGTATGCGGCTCTGGACAGAATCCGCAATACCGTAGCCCGGTATTATAATTATGAGGATATTTATCTGGTAGGGAATTCTACCAGCGATAAAGATCTGAGTACCTCTTTCGGAACGGATAACACGATTATTACCGTGCTCACCGCTCTGTTTGTTATGATTATTCTGTTGTTTACCTTCCAGTCGGCGGGGCTGCCTGTATTGTTGGTTTTGACTATTCAGGGCAGTATCTGGATGAACTTTTCGCTGCCTTATCTGCTGGATGAGCCTGTGTATTTCTTGGGATATCTGGTGGTATCGGCGATTCAGATGGGGGCTACCATTGACTATGCTATTGTCATTACCAGCCGGTATATGGACTTGAAAACGTATATGCCTATTAAGGAAGCCATTGTGGAAACCTTGAATCAGGCATTCCCCACCATAGTGACCAGCGGCTCCATGCTGGTGGCGGCGGGGTTTATTATCAGCAATGTATCCTCCAATGCGGTGGTGGCTGCCATCGGTCTTGCTCTGGGGCGGGGGACTTTGACTTCCATCGCTTTGGTGCTGCTGGTGCTGCCCCAGACTCTTCTGGTAGGCGACATCATCATTGAAAAAACGGCCTTTACTTTGAAACGGGATCTGGTGAAGCCGCTGCCTTCCGGAGGCCGGGTGAGAATGTCCGGCCACATCAAAGGATACGTGAACGGTGTGATAGACGGCGAGTTTTCCGGTGTGATAGACGGCGAGATGGGTGCCGTGGTAAGGGCGAGGGATACGGTTAAGAACCTTGACGGTGACGACCGGAAAGAAGAACAAGTGCCGAGGCTGGAAACCATGCAGGATTGTGAAGTGGAGCAGAACCGTGGTCAGGAAGAAGAATCGGAGCTGTGTCTGGAAACCGTTGAAGATGTGAAGGAACAAAACGGAAAGCCGGGAAAAGAAAATACGGGAACCGGAATCATGGGAACCGAAAGTACAGGAAGAGAAACTGCGGGAACCGAAAGTACAGGAAGAGAAACTGCGGGAACCGAAAATACAGGAAGAGTAACTGCGGGAACCGAAAGGACAGGAAGAGAAACTGCGGGAACCGAAAGGACAGGAAGAGAAACTGTGGGAACCGAAAGTACAGGAAGAGAAACTGCAGGAACCGAAAATACAGGAAGAGAAACTGCAGGAACCGAAAATACAGGAAGCAAGACTGAGAAAATCGAAACAGCGGAAAATGAAGCTGTGAAAATAATAAAGCAGAAGCGGAGGTGACAGGTAATGAAACACAGAATGCAGAAGACAAATAATCGGTTTATGGCTACGGTATCAATCACTCTATGCGCTGCCATACTGTTTGCATCCTCCCAGCCCGTGTCTGCGGAGGAAAGTTCCGCGTCATACAGGGAGTACCTGTCCGGAGGCACGGCAGGTACGGGGATTGTGGATGAGTCCCGGTATACGGTCGTCTCCGTTTCTACGGAAGAAGAACTGGCACAGCTGGCGGAGAATTGTGGGCTGGATATCTGGTCAGGAGATAAATATGTGACGCTGGAGAATGATATTGAACTTCAGGAACACAGGAACTTGATGATTCCCAGCTTTAACGGTATTTTCGAGGGAAACGGGCACAAAATTTCCAACCTGCAGATTGATGATCCGGGTTCGGCGGTAGGACTGTTTCGATATATTCAGGCGGACGGCATTGTCCGGAATCTGGAAGTGACCGGAAGGGTACAGCCTCAGGGAAGTCAGGACAGAGCCGGGATATTGGCAGGCGTAAATTACGGAAGTATTTTAAACTGCAGCGTATACGGAAGCGTTTCGGGAGACCGGGAGATCGGCGGAATCGTCGGACTTAATGCGGAGACAGGTGAAATCCGCAGAAGTCAATCCTCCGCCATGGTAACGGGAAACCATTCTGCAGGCGGTATCTGTGGCAGCAACAGAGGTATTTTAAACAATTGTAAAAATATGGGAAACATTAATATCCACAGCACCGAGGTTTCCTATGACTTAGAAGATTTGACCATGGAAAATCTGGAGGATATTAACAGCACCGACAATACGCAAGTGCATACGGATACGGGCGGTATCGCCGGTTATTCGGAGGGGAAAATATATTATTGTTCCAATTCCGGCACGGTAGGTTATCAACACATCGGATACAACACCGGAGGAATCGTGGGCAGGCTGCATCAGGGGTACTTGCAGAATTGCAGTAATACCGGCCACGTCATGGGCAGAAAGGATGTGGGCGGGATTGCGGGACAGATGGAGCCTTTTCTGGAAATTCAGTACCTGAATGACAAGCTGGGAGAGATTGACCGGGAGACGGAAAAGTTTTTTGATTTATTGGAAGTCACTCATGAAGACCTGAGTAGCTATGGCAGTGAGGGTTCTGCACTGATAAAAGACGTCACGGATAATCTGCGGAATATCAATTCTGCCATGGAATATCTGACCGCTGCCGGAAATGATTTGATTTACATTTACAATCAAGAACTGACAGGTATCAATGATGACTTAAAACGGCTGAATACCGAACTGGGTGATTTGGCGGAGTCGGATAAGGAAAACGGGAATACAACGGATCATATAGTGGTGGACGGAAGTATTTTGGGCAGTGTCAGCGGCGGTGATATTACCATCCAGCTCCCCAATGACAAGGAGAGCTATCTGGCGGCGCTGCGGAGGTTCGGTGAAAGCGCCGGAGGGCATGTGTCAAATATGACAGGGGCTGTCAACGACCGGAGCGGAGGTGTCACCGACAATCTGGAAATCGTAAACAGGGAAGCCGAGGCTGCCGGTAATTCTTTGAGCCGGCTGGCTTCCGTTTTGGAAGAGGGAACCGATAAAAATGCGGAAAATGTGGATGCTTTGATTGCACAGGCAAAGGTGCTGCGCAGATCCGTAAAGGAACTGCGGGATGACTTGTTCCGGTATGAGGGTATCACCACGGAAGATACTTCCGATGAGGCGGCCAGCGACGGTCTGGAGAATCCCGGCGTCCCGCAGGAGGAAGCTTATTATGATACCTCCGCTTTTCAGCAAGGGAAGATAACGCTCTGTGTCAATCAGGGTCTGGTTGAGGCGGATACTAATGTGGGAGGCATTGTTGGTCAAGTGGCCACGGAATATGATTTTGATCCGGAGGAGGATATTACCGTCACCGGAGCGGAAAGCTTTCATATCGAGCAGGCTGTGAAGGCGGTAATACGGGAAAGCCGGAATCTGGGAACTGTAATAGGAAAAAAGAATTATGTAGGCGGCGTGGTGGGAAAAGCCGATTTCGGGGCGGTGATTTCCTGTGAGTCCTACGGGGATGTTTCCAGTACCAACGGAAATTATGTGGGGGGCATCGCCGGATCTTCCAGCTATTGTGTGAGAAGCTGCTATTCCATGGGAAATTTATCCGGCAAAAGCTATGTGGGCGGAATTGCGGGAACGGGCTGTGATATTTTTTACAGCTATTCCTACCCCGTTTTGGAGTACACGGGAGAATGCGCAGGCTCCATTGCCGGACAGTTAAATGAGGACGGTGTTCTCTGCGGCAATTATTATGTGGAAGGAAATGTTCCCGGTATAGATTCCATTGGGTATCAGGGCGGAGCAGCGCCTCTTGCTTATGGGGAATTCTGCAATATGCCGGGTGTGCCGGAGACCTTTTCTCAATTTACGGTACGATTTCTGGCGGAGGGACAGGAGCTGGCGGTGTATCAGTGCAGCTATGGGGATAAGCTGGATCCCGCCCTGATTCCCCGGATTCCGGAAAAGGAAGGATACTACGGCTGCTGGCCGGAGTTTGACGCTTCCTGTATCACGGGCAATCTGACATTAGAGGCACAATACGAAAAATGGATCTCCACACTGGCGTCCGCGTGGCAGGAAGACGGAAAAGCAAAGGTGCTTGTTCAGGGAGAGTTCCTTCCGGGAAATGTGCTGGAAACAGAGGAAGTGCCGGAGGGAATCAGACTATCCATAGTGTATCGTCCGGAAGAGACAACTGCGGCGGTAGGAGCTTTGACAGGAAACGATACTGCAACGGAAGGAGCTTTGACAGGAAACGATACTGCGGCGGAAGGAGATTTGACAGGAAACGATACTGCGGCAGGAGGAGTTTTGACGGGAAACGGAACCACGGCGGGAGGATCTGACGGACAGGATTTCGTGACCGTCCGCGTACTCTGTGAGGAGCCGGAAAAGGCTAAGGTAGAGCTATATCGGGAGGGAACATATATTCAAACGCCTGCGGAAGTAGTGGGCAGCTATGTGGAGTTTGACATGGAGCAGCCCGGCATTTTCCGGTTGACGGAGGAGCAGGATACGGGTAAACTGAAAACAGCCGCAATCGGAGCGGCAGCTGTTCTGGCAGTGCTTCTTTTGATTGTTATTGCGAAGAAGATAGGCAGCAGACGCTCAGAGAATAGGAAGACAGAGGGTAAAACGACAGAAGACAGAGGGTAAAACGACAGAAGACAGAGGGTAAAACAGCAGAAGAAAAACGGCAGCAGAAGAAACGGAAAAAGCGGCGGAAGACAAACAGTAAAACAGAGGGCAAGGTGTTCGGTTCCATGGTCGAAGGAGCGGCCTTAATGGAAATCCCGGGAATCCGGACGAGGAGGATCGTTTATATGATAAAGGCTGTTATTTTTGATATGGACGGCACGCTGATTGACACAGAACGTTATTACCGGGCTTTTTGGCCCAAGGCATTGGAGGCTTTCGGATACCGCATGACGGATCAACAAGCCCTTGCCATGCGCAGCTTAGGGCGGCCCTTTGCTCCGGCACTGCTGAAGGAATGGTTCGGAGAGGATCTGGATTACTGCGCCGTCAGGGAAAAAAGAAAAGAATTGATGGAAGAATGTTTGAGGCAAGAGGGCATCCGGCGAAAGCCGGGAGCCCTTGAACTGCTTACGGAGCTGAAAGAAAAGAAGATAATTACCGCGGTTGCCACTGCCACGGATCTTCAGCGGACGGAAAAATATTTGAATATAACAGGGCTGCAAGGGTATTTTAAAAAGATAATCAGTGCCGTTCAGGTGTCCGAGGGAAAGCCGTCCCCCCAGATCTATCTCTATGCCTGCTCCCAGCTGGGGCTTGCGCCTGAGGAGTGCATGGCTGTGGAGGATTCTCCCAACGGAGTCATGTCCGCTTATCGGGCGGGGTGTCCGGTGGTGATGGTGCCCGATCAGACGGAACCGGACGAGAAACTGAAAAAATGCTTGTATGCCAGAGTGGACAGTTTAAGAGAGGTTTGTAAAATATTATATTAAATATTGCAGCGTGGCCGTGGAATAATTTCAGGCTGTGCTTGGGCGCCAAGTACACTGACCGTATTACATTTCGCTAAATATCTTTCCTGAATTTCCATCTGCAGCGATAGATTTCCTAGACGTAGCCACCGCTACGCCGTCGGAAATCTGCCTTGCAGACTGAAAATTCATTCTGCGCGTCAGTCAACGTTGCCACCGCATCGCCTCCCTCCTCCGCCTTGCCCTGACACAAATTTACTGTTCACTTGCTGCCGCCGTGAGGTGTTTTCACGCTGTTTCTGCGTGATAAACCCGAGACAGACATGCGCGAAATCGCTGTGTTGCGATTTCTGTGCATAGGTTGCTGTGAACGAAGTGAACAGTAACGGATCAATAAGCGTGTCCACTGCTTTTGTTTGCATCCATGTCTTGTTTATGGTATGATGGACTACAATAATGTTAGAGCGTGCTTGAAAAATGTTTGTGCGTCACATTTTATGGGATGCAAAGCTTGATGCCTTATTGCTTGCAGCGGGGTGTTGGCTTGAGAGTAGAACATTTTAATTTTAGATGGGATGGGAGAGGCTATGTTACATTTTGTGATTCCGGAAAATTATGGCTCATTGCTGGCGCTGGCCGGTATAATTTTTGCTTTTGCAGTTACCGTTGCCGCAACGGCGAAGCTGGCGGATATGCTTCCCAAGGACGGCGGGCGGGAGTTTGCCCATGACGGGAAACTGTCTGCGGGAAAGCCAAGAGGGGCGGGAATTATTTTTGTGCTGGCTTTTGCGGCGGCATCATATCTCTTTGCGCCCATGAAGCCGGAGACGGCAATTTACTTGATTTTAACCATTATCTGTATGATCACAGGCTTTCTGGACGACTCTTCCAAGATGCCTTGGGGAGAATACAAAAAGGGATTTCTGGATTTGTGCGTGGCAGCGCTGGTAGCCATGACCTTCCTGAAATACAATCCTAACACCATTGAGCTGGCGCTGTTCCATGTACAGGTGACTATCCCTCCGGTGTTGTTTGCGGTGCTCATTGTCATCCTTGTGTGGGGCTCCGTAAATGTGACCAATTGCTCCGACGGGGTGGACGGGCTTTCCGGTACGTTGACTATCATTACGATTATGGCCATTTATGTGATTGACCAGATATTGGACAAGGGTCAGGACTTTTCTTTCTTGATTCTGCTGTTTGCGGTCTGCATTCTGGGATATCTCTGGTATAATGCCACACCCAGCCGCCTGATGATGGGGGACGCGGGATCCCGGGCTATGGGACTGTTTATCAGTATAGCCATTTTGAAGACAGGCTCTCCCTTGCTGTATATTCCTGTGGCATTGGTACTGATTCTGGACGGAGGTCTGGGGCTGGTTAAGGTTGCTTTACTGCGCTTTTTCAAAATCCGTATTTTAAAGAATACCAGAACACCGCTCCACGACCATGTGCGCAAAGTCTGGGGCTGGTCCAATACCCAGACGGTATTCCGCTTTGCCATTATCCAGATCATTCTGGCGGTGGCGGTAATATACGGTATCCAAGTATAATTACTGTGAAAGTATTGAATCTTGCCTGCGGAAAATGCGCAGTCCGAATAAGCTCTCTTGCTTATTCGGCAAGACAGCCGTGCGTCAAACCGCATGTTCTTACGGTTTGTGTGCATCTTCACGGTAACCCCCCGGCTTTCATGCAAGACAGGGCAGCCCGTTGCGTGGGGGACTGTAAAAGACCGGAGCTGATTGCTTTTTTGCCGATTGCATCGGCGCGTTTGGAATTGTAAAGGGAATGGGGATTAGGTATTATGTATGATGAATTGACACCCGGTGATATTAAGAAAATGGAAGAAGAGATTGAATACCGTAAGCTTGTGGTGCGTCCCAAGGCTTTGGAGGATGTGAAAGAGACAAGGGCTCACGGGGATCTCAGTGAGAACTTTGAGTATCACGCGGCGAAGAAGGTGAAGAATCAGAATGAGAGCAGAATCCGCTATCTGGAGCGGATGATTAAGACGGCGAAGGTGATTTCCGAAGATTCCGCGGAGGATGAAGTGGGAATCAACAATACTGTCACCATAGAATTTGTGGATGACGGTACTGTGGAAACTTATAAGATTGTCACCACCGTGAGGGGGAATTCGTTGGAAAATATGATCAGCAACGAAAGCCCTCTGGGCAAATCACTTCTGGGGAAAAAAGAAGGGGATACTGTCCATGTTCGGGTGAATGATGCGGTAGGGTATGATGTGAAGATTATAAAAATAGTAAATACGGTTGACGACGGAAGCGATAAGATTAGAAGCTTTTAGCTGCTTAGTGTGAGAAGAATTTCTAATTGTCTATGGCAATTTTCGTTTGCTGTAAAGTACAGGTATTCTTTTTAAGAAAGGCTGATACCGCAGGAGGCGGCATGGAGGTAAGGTTGAATAAAAATGCGTATTCAACTATTGATTTGAGTGCGCGCCGCAGCGCGCAGATGGGTATAAGAATGAAAAAGTATCTATTATTTGACTTGGATGGAACGTTGACGGATCCCAAGACGGGAATCTGTACTTGTGTGCAGTATGCCCTTTCCTCCATGGGAATCGAGGAGCCTGATTTGGACAAGCTGGAGCCTTTTATCGGGCCTCCCCTGAAAGACAGCTTTATGAAATTCTACAATATGTCGGAAGAACAGGCGCAGACGGCTTTGGAAAAGTACAGAGAGCGTTTTCAGGACAAAGGCATTTTTGAAAATAAAATATACCCCGGCATTCCGGAAATGCTCCAGATTCTCCTGTCTAAGGGAATGTTTCTGGCTGTGGCATCCAGCAAACCCACTGTCTTTGTGGAAAAGATATTGGAGCATTTCAATATTAAAAGGTTTTTTAAAGTAATTGTGGGAAGCGAGCTGGACGGAACCAGAGTTAACAAGGATGAGATTGTGGAGGAAGCCTTAAAACAGCTCTTCGGAGATCAGCCCGTGGACAAAAGTCAGGTTTATATGATCGGGGACCGAAGCTTTGATGCGGAGGGGGCGCATAAAGCAGGAGTGGAGAGCGTGGGCGTCACCTACGGCTATGGCAGTATGGAAGAACTGAAGGAAGCAAAAGCGGATTTTATTGTGCGTTCCGTGGAGGAATTGCAGAAATTTCTGCTGAGAGGGACGGAAGAGCAGAGAAAGCTGACGCCCTTTCAGAGGGTATGGCAGTTGTTTTTCCCGCTTCTGCTGTTTGTCCTCGTGAAGGCAGTGGGAATCAATATGATGGGAATTGTGCTGCAGACACTGGGAAATACCATCCCTGTAGGCTCTTTTCTGTTTGTGCATGACGAGACGGGCCAGCTTGTTGCTTTGACGGGAAACGCGGGAACTTTAATGCAGATTGCGGGTTTCGTGGCAGGCCTTGCGGTCATTTGGAAGATATCAAGGAGTACTTTGAGAAAAGCCGCGGACAGTATGAAGCTGCTGCATATCAAGGGGGATCCGGCGAAATGTTATCTTTTTGCAGGCTTTGCCACGGTGGGGGCGGTGCTTGGATTTAACCTTTTATTCTCTCTCTCGGGCATTATGGATCATTCCGAGATGTATCAGGCGGTGGTGGAAGACCAGTACTCCGCAGTGGTTTGGTTTGGACTGTTATGTTATGGTTTTGTGACGCCTTACGCGGAGGAGGTTTTATTCCGCGGCATTATTTATAATTGTATGAGGCGGAGCATGAAAGTGAAAACGGCAATCTTTGTCTCTGCCATGATTTTCGGCATGTATCATATGAATGCGGTACAGGGAATTTATGCCTTTCTGCTGGGCTGCATCATTGCCTATGCCTATGAATATTTCGGAGACTTCCGTATCCCCATAGTGATTCATGTGATTGCCAATGTACTGGCTTACTGCCTGACTTATACCAGCCTTGCCGTGTCCGGATTCGTGTGCTGGCCTGTATGTATTCTGTTTTTGGCAGTAATGTCAATCTGTCTGTTCCTTCTGCACAGGGAGAAAAACATTCTATGAGGTTTTCGATTATTGTAGTATGCCTGAATCCGGGGGATAAATTGAACAGGACACTGGACAGTGTCCTTTCCCAGACCTTTAGTGATTATGAGATTGTGGTGAAGGACGGCGGCAGCAGGGACGGTTCCGTGGAGTCCATGCGTTTGGATGCCAGAATTCGGTTTTACAAGGAACAGGACGGCGGCATCTATGAAG
Source organism: uncultured Acetatifactor sp. (assembly GCA_910589655.1). Classification (GTDB taxonomy): domain Bacteria; phylum Bacillota; class Clostridia; order Lachnospirales; family Lachnospiraceae; genus Acetatifactor. Next base: position 14,829 of record CAJUTJ010000155.1, read on the forward strand.
CCATGAATCAAGCGGTGTCCCATGTAAAAGGGGATTTCGTGCTGTTTTTGAACTGTGGGGACTTGTTCCCTGACGACAGAGTGCTGGAGCGGACTTCTTCCCGTATAGAACGGGAGTCGGAAAACGGTACGGATTTATCTAAGCTGGTGCTCTATGGGGACACTCTGGGGGAGAAGAACGGAGTGGTGATCGCATCCCCGCCGGAAATCAATGGTTTTACCTGTTACCGCAATATTCCCTGTCACCAGACCTGTTTTTACAGCAGACAGCTCTGTCTGGATAAGCCTTATAATCCGGCCTTCCGGATTCGGGCAGACTATGACCATTTCCTCTGGTGTTATTATCGGGCGGGGGCAAAGTTTGTGCATATGGATTTTGCGGCGGCCTCTTATGAAGGAGGCGGTTACTCGGAGAGCAGGGAGAACCGGAAACGGGACAGAAGGGAGCATGGCCAGATTACCTCCGTCTATATGGGAAAAGGAGAGCTTTTTAAATATAAGGCTGTGATGGCCGTAACTTTGGCGCCTCTGCGCAGAGCTATGGCGGAGAGTAGGGTTTTTTCTAAGATGTATCACGGATTGAAAAGCTTGGTATATGGAAAATGAGTTATGGAAGGATTCATTTTCAATGCATGGCAGTAGCTTACTACATCCCAAGGGCAATATATTTCCAGATCGCTGAACCGATAATCGCCATACCGCTCCTTTATGGTATTATAGTGTTCCATAAAACCGCAATAATCCGGCATTTTTCTGACTTCCGTATCTGTACAGCCAAAGAATTCATTATAAGGGGCGTCATTTATCGTATATACGTTGAAGTTATTCAGACCCGCAGATATGCTTCTTTGATACTTTGAGACATCCGGTAAGCACTGCGAATAAAGGCTGTCGCTTGCCTTTAACACTTGTTCGAATAATCTCCTGATGAATTCTGCCATTTCGTCATAATATCCTGAACGATGAGCCTTGTCCGGTGGCACGTTATATTCATCAATCAGTATGAGAACAGAGAAAATATTAAACGAGTGATTTAACAGGGACAATATAATTGCTCTGGCAACGGTGCAAGACGGAATGCCATATGTCCGTAATGTGAATGGATTTTATGAGGATAGTTCATTCTATGTGATTACATATGCACTTTCCAATAAAATGCAACAAATAGAAAAAAGTCCATATGTGGCAATTAGCGGCGATTGGTTTACCACACATGGAAAGGGAGTGGACTTAGGCTGGTTCTGTGCGGACAAAAATAGAAATATTGCCAAGCAACTAAGAGAGGCTTTCAAGGAGTGGATTGACAATGGACACAATAATTTTGATGCTAAGCAGCAAGGAAGCAGAGGCAGTAACGATTATGATGAGTTTAGTTGTCAGGTGTTCTTCAAGCAAAAGCCGCCAAATAAGATGCAAATAGTCGCGCAAAAGCAATAAACAGCAGTAAATTAACAGATTATCTGACAATTCGATAAAAAGTTTATATTTACAGACGAGGAAAAAAGTTGTATAGTATTTTCAACGAAGACGCAATGAGGCGCATAACACCCCCATTGCGTCTTTTTTATGCGCAGAGGTGCGGAACGGAATTAAGCAGCTTACGCTGCCCGCACCTCGCGCGGCGAGTAGGGGAAGATAAATCTTCCCTACTCGATTGCGCAGACCCGTGCAGATGAAATATGCCGCTAAAGCGGCGCACGGGTCGCGCGGCGAGTAGGAGAGAAGGTCGTTCCCCTGCTCGATTTCCCACAGGCAGTGTGCCAAAGATCCGGATGTTTGCATCTGTGGAGCCTTGGCGGATGCCGTGAGGGTAAGAGAGGGTAACAATGCCTGAAAAGGCATATCAATGTGTCCAAAGGACACGTTCGGCTCTGCAATGCTGAGGATGAATGCCTGCTGCAGGCAGCGGAGCTGTTGATTTGCCATGGATCGGCTATAGAAAGGAGCAGATAATATGTTTGATGTGAAGAGAGAAATTCCTCAGGCGCCCCTTTACCGGGAAGCCTTTGAGCATGATAACTGCGGGATCGGCGCCTGTGTCAATATCCACGGACAGAAGAGCCGTGCCACGGTGGAGAATGCCCTGAAAATCGTTGAGAATCTGGAACACAGGGCGGGGAAAGACGCAGAGGGTAAGACCGGCGACGGCGTGGGCATCCTGACACAGATTCCACATAAATTTTTCGCCAGAGTCTGTAAACCGCTGGGCATCGAAATCGGCGGGGAGAGAGAGTACGGCATAGGAATGTTCTTCTTCCCACAGGAGGAGCTCCGCCGCAATCAGGCAAAGAAAATGTTTGAAATTATCGCAGAGAAAGAGGGGCTGGAGCTTCTGGGCTGGAGGGAGGTTCCCACCTTTCCCAATGTATTGGGGCATAAGGCGGTGGAATGTATGCCCTACATCATGCAAGGCTTTGTGAAAAAGCCTGCAAATGTGGGGAAAGGATTGGAATTTGACCGCAGGCTGTACATAGCCAGACGTTTGTTTGAGCAGTCCAGCGACGACACTTACGTGGTGTCATTTTCCAGCCGTACCATTGTGTACAAGGGTATGTTTCTGGTGGGGCAGCTGAGAACCTTCTTTGCGGACTTGCAGAGCAAGGATTTCGAGTCCGCCATAGCCATGGTGCATTCCCGCTTCTCCACCAACACCAATCCCAGCTGGGAGCGGGCCCATCCCAACCGGCTGATGGTACATAACGGCGAGATCAATACCATCCGCGGCAATGCCGACAAGATGCTTGCCCGGGAAGAAAATATGGAATCCGAATATTTAAAAGGGCATATGCACAAGGTTCTGCCCGCTATTAATAAAACGGGTTCGGACTCCGCCATGCTGGATAATACTTTGGAGTTCTTGGTGATGAGCGGAATGGATCTGCCCTTGGCGGTGATGATCGCCATACCCGAGCCATGGGCAAATGATAAAGCCATGTCCCAGACCAAGAGAGATTTTTATCAATATTATGCCACTATGATGGAGCCTTGGGACGGTCCTGCGTCCATCCTGTTCTCTGACGGGGACATTATGGGTGCCGTGCTGGACAGAAACGGTCTGCGTCCTTCCCGATATCTGATCACGGAGGATGACACTCTGATCCTGTCCTCGGAGGTGGGGGTGTTAGATATCGACCCCGCGAAGATTAAGGGAAAGGAGAGGCTGCGCCCCGGGAAAATGCTGTTGGTGGACACTCTTCAAGGCAAGGTGGTCACAGACGAAGAGCTAAAGGAAAAATATGCTTCCAAGCAGCCCTACGGCGAGTGGCTGGACAATAATCTGGTATTTTTAAAAGACTTGAACATCCCCAATCTGCGGGTGCAGGAATATACCCATGAGGAGCGTCAGAGGATGCAGAAGGCTTTCGGCTATACCTATGACGAGTTAAAGTCCAGTATCCTTCCCATGGCGAAGAACGGCAGCGAGGCCGTTGCCGCCATGGGTGTGGATACTCCCATCCCTGTTTTGAGCAAGACTGCCCACCCGCTGTTTCATTATTTTAAACAGTTATTCGCGCAGGTAACGAATCCGCCCATTGATGCCATCCGTGAGGAGATTGTTACCTCCACCACCGTGTATATCGGGACGGAGGGAAATATTTTAAAAGAAACTCCCAAGAACTGCAATATGCTGAGGGTCAACAACCCCATATTGACAAATACGGATTTGCTGAAGATTAAAAATATGAAGGCGGAGGGCTTTCGGGTAGAGGTGGTTCCTATTACCTATTATAAAAATACCAGTTTGGAGCGGGCCATTGACAGGCTCTTTGTGGAAGTGGACCGGGCATATAGGGACGGCGTCAATATTCTGATTCTTTCCGACAGAGGAGTGGACGAGAACCATGTGCCCATCCCCTCCCTGTTGGCAGTGTCCGCCCTGAACCAGTATCTGGTACGCACGAAAAAGAGAACAAGGGTGGCCTTGATTCTGGAATCCGGGGAACCCAGAGAAGTACATCATTTTGCCACACTGCTGGGCTACGGCGCCTGCGCCGTCAATCCCTATCTGGCTCAGGAGAGCATCCGGGAGCTGATTGACAATCATATGCTGGATAAGGATTATTATGCGGCGGTGAACGATTACAATAACGCGGTGCTTCACGGCATTGTGAAGATTGCCTCCAAAATGGGAATCAGCACTGTCCAATCTTATCAGGGCTCCCAGATTTTTGAAGCCATCGGCATTGCGCCTGAGGTCATAAACAAGTATTTCTGCAATACGGTGAGCCGTGTGGGAGGTATCACATTAAAGGATATAGAAGCACAGGTGGATGCCTTGCACTCCATGGCTTTTGACCCTCTGGGGCTGGGCAACGACCTGACTCTGGACAGTCCCGGACACCATAAGGCCAGAAGCGGCGGGGATGAGCATCTCTATAATCCCGCTGTGATCCATATGCTTCAGGAATCTGCCAAACGCGGGGATTATGCCATGTTCAAGCAGTACACAGCCATGGTAAACGATGAAACTTCCGTCAAGAATTTAAGAGGGCTGATGGAATTTAACTATCCGGAGAAAGGGATTGAGATAGACAAGGTAGAGCCGGTGGAATCTATTGTTACCAGATTTAAGACCGGAGCCATGTCCTACGGTTCCATTTCAAAAGAAGCCCATGAGACCATGGCCATCGCCATGAACAGGCTTCACGGGAAAAGCAATTCCGGTGAGGGGGGAGAGGAAGCGGACAGACTGACGGTGGGGCCGGACGGGTTAAACCGGTGCTCTGCCATTAAGCAGGTGGCCAGCGGACGTTTTGGCGTCACCAGTCGTTATCTGGTAAGCGCACAGGAGATTCAGATTAAAATGGCACAGGGGGCAAAACCCGGAGAGGGCGGGCATCTGCCCGGCAGGAAGGTGTACCCGTGGATTGCAAAGACCCGTCATTCCACCCCCGGCGTTTCCCTGATTTCCCCGCCCCCTCATCACGATATTTATTCCATTGAGGATCTGGCGCAGTTGATTTATGATCTGAAAAATGCAAATAAGGATGCACGGATTTCCGTAAAACTGGTGTCCGAGGCGGGTGTGGGCACCGTGGCCGCAGGGGTTGCCAAGGCGGGGGCGCAGGTGATTCTGGTATCCGGCTATGACGGAGGCACCGGCGCCGCGCCCAAGAGCTCCATACACAATGCGGGCCTGCCCTGGGAGCTGGGGCTGGCAGAGACTCATCAGACGTTGATCATGAACGGTTTGCGGAATAAGGTTCGTATCGAGACGGACGGGAAACTGATGAGCGGCCGTGACGTGGCTATTGCCGCCATTCTCGGTGCGGAGGAATTCGGATTTGCCACCGCGCCCTTAGTGACCATGGGCTGTGTGATGATGAGAGTCTGCAATCTGGACACCTGCCCTGTGGGAGTGGCCACCCAGAATCCGGAGCTGAGGAAACATTTCAAAGGGAAGCCGGAGTATGTTGAGAATTTTATGAAGTTTATAGCGCAGGAGCTTAGGGAATATATGGCTGCTTTGGGGATTCGGACGGTGGATGAGCTGGTAGGCCGCACCGATCTTCTCCGCGTGCGGGAGAATTTAGACCCGAGACAACAGGAGATAGACCTGTCCCAGATTCTCTTTCATCCTTATGGGCAAAACGGGCAGAAACATACCTTTGACCCCAAGCAGGTATATGACTTTGAATTGGAAAAAACATTAGATGAAAAGGTGCTGTTAAAACAGTTAAAAAAAGCCATGGAATCCGGGCAGAAGCGGAGTATTGAAGTGGATGTGTCTAACACCGACCGTTCCTTCGGCACTATTTTAGGGAGTGAGATCACGAAAAAGCTGGGGGACAATCTGGAGGAAGACACTTACCGTGTGCTGTGTAAGGGAGCGGGAGGCCAGTCTTTCGGCGCATTTATTCCCAAGGGGCTGACGCTGGAGCTGGTAGGTGATTCCAACGATTATTTCGGAAAGGGTCTCTCCGGCGGAAAGCTGATCGTATATCCGCCCAAGGGAAGCGGCTTTGATCCCGCCGAGAATATTATCATAGGCAATGTGGCGCTTTACGGCGCTACCGGCGGGAAAGCGTTTATCAACGGTGTGGCGGGGGAGCGTTTCTGCGTCCGCAATTCCGGCGCTCTGGCGGTAGTGGAAGGCGTGGGCGACCACGGCTGTGAGTATATGACCGGCGGGCGGGTGGTGGTTCTGGGCTCCACCGGCAAGAACTTTGCGGCAGGCATGAGCGGCGGCATTGCCTATGTATTGGATGAAGGAAATGATTTGTATAAGCGGCTGAACAAGGAGATGGTTTCCTCCGGTGAGATTACCTCTAAATATGATGTGCTGGAGCTGAAAGGGATGATTCAGGAGCATGTGGCTTTGACCAATTCCGGGAAGGGAAAGCAGATTTTAGATCATTTTGAAAAATACCTGCCCAAGTTCAAGAAAATCATTCCCCATGATTACGAACGCGTCCTTAAGACCATCGTGCAGATGGAGGAAAAGGGTCTGAGTGCGGAACAGGCACAGATTGAGGCGTTTTATGTTAATCAGTGTGAAGGAAATCACTAAGCTCGAAAAGACCTCGCCAAGTGATTTCGCGCTCTGCGGAGCAGAGCTTCTTCCCAAACGGCTAAAGCAGTTGAAAGAACGCAGGAGCAGCTTTCTTCCGGCCTTGCACCAATTCATTAATTGTTTGCGCCGCGGATGGCTGTGTCAGGAACGGCAACCTATAACTTTTAAGAACTAAAACAAGGAGGCAAAGATAAAGATGGGAAAACCAACCGGATTTATGGAATATAGAAGGCAAGTCAGCGCGGAGGAGGAGCCGAAGAAGCGTGTAAAGCATTTTAATGAATTTCATGAGCATTTGTCCAAGGAGGAGCAGCAGCTCCAAGGAGCCAGATGCATGGAATGCGGAGTGCCTTTTTGTCAGGCTGGGATGGTGATCTGCGGGATGGCCAGCGGATGTCCTTTACACAATCTGATTCCCGAATGGAATGATCTGGTGTATAGCGGGAACTGGCAGCAGGCGTATTACCGCTTAAAGAAAACCAACAATTTTCCGGAGTTTACTTCCAGAGTGTGTCCCGCGCTCTGTGAAGCGGCCTGTACCTGCGGGCTTAACGGCGAACCTGTGTCCACTAAGGAAAATGAGTATGCCATTATCGAGAATGCCTACCGGGAAGGATATGCGGCTGCCAACCCGCCCAAAGTCCGCACAGGGAAGAAGGTGGCTGTCATCGGCAGCGGGCCTTCCGGTCTGGCGGCAGCGGATCAGTTGAATAAAAGGGGACATATGGTGACGGTGTATGAACGTTCCGACCGTGTGGGCGGGCTGTTAATGTATGGGATTCCCAACATGAAGCTGGAGAAGCGGATTGTGGAGAGAAAGAGAAAAATTATGGAGGAGGAAGGGGTTGTCTTTGTCACCGGAGCCGATGTGGGAAAGGATATTAAGGCCGAAAAACTGCTCCATGATTTTGACAGGGTGATTCTGGCCTGCGGCGCTTCCAATCCCAGAGATATCAAAGCTCCCGGAAGAGACGCGAAAGGGATTTACTTTGCGGTAGACTTTTTGAAAGCCAATACCAAGAGCCTTTTGGACTCCGGCTTCGAGGACAAAAAGTATGTGGATACCAAGGATAAACATGTCATTATTATCGGCGGCGGCGACACGGGCAATGACTGTGTGGGCACTTCCATACGCCATGGCGCAAAGAGTGTGACTCAAATCGAGATGATGCCCAAAGCGCCGGACCGCCGGACGGAGCATAATCCGTGGCCGGAATGGCCCAAGGTCTGTAAGACGGACTACGGCCAGCAGGAGGCTATCGCTTTCTACGGGCGGGATCCCCGTATTTATGAGTCCACGGTAAAAGAATTTGTGAAGGATAAGAACGGGAACCTTAAGGCTGTCAAAATCGTAAAGCTTGTCTGGGAGAAAGACGCTGCAACGGGACGCATGACAAGCAAAGAAGCGTCGGGCAGCGAGCGTGAGCTTCCGGCGGATATCGTGCTGATTGCGGCAGGATTTCTGGGAACTCAGAGCTATGTCGCGGAAGCCTTCGGCGTGGAATTAGACCAACGCACCAATGTAAAGACCAAGGCGGGAGAGTACCGAACCGACAGGGAGAAGATTTTTGTCGCCGGAGACATGCATCGGGGGCAGTCCCTTGTGGTCTGGGCCATCCGGGAGGGCAGAGAAGCGGCAAGAGCCGTGGACGAGAGCCTGATGGGATATTCCAATCTGGTGGTACAATAAAACAAAACGGAACAAGCATTGCGGCTGTTTTCGCAAACGGATATGCGTAACGAGGCGGAACCTTCTCTCGATAAATTCAGGAATCGGCTCTTGACAAAGAGGGGATTCGAGTTATAATATTTTTGTAAAATATATAGAAAATTCTTCAGGGTCGGGTGGAATTCCCTACTGGCGGTAAAGTCCGCGACCCGTGGCAAGGATAACGCTGTTGAGTCCGTATAACAGACCGTACAGGATCCGTGCCCCGGCTGATTCGGTGTAAGTCCGAAACCAACAGTATAGTCTGGATGAAAGAAGAAAAATTGTTATGGGTGACTTGTTTTGCCGAATTTTGTGCTGCCGGCGGCGCATTCGGGAACGGATTACCGATGATAATTAATGCGAGAAAATTTAGACCCTGAATCTTTGGATTCGGGGTTTTTTGTGTGAAAATATTTTGCAGCTATTTCACAGAATATCGCATCGAACGAAGAATTTTCCTGCAAAAATGTGCCGTGAAACGGCGAAACGGAGGAAAATATGAACGGATTATTGGAAAGTGTAACTCAAAATGTTGCGTATGTACTTAGTTTTTTGGCTATTATTGTAGTCTTGTTTGCGACAGCCGTCCTGTTGGAGAAGGCAGCCCAGAAAAAGAACGGTATCAATGCCCCTGTATTTAATACCAGAAAAGTGGCCATGATCGGAATGTTCTCCGCCATTGCCATGATTCTGCATTTATTTGATTTCCCGCTGCCTTTTGCCCCTGAATTTTATAAGCTTGATTTCAGTGAACTTCCTATCTTGGTGGGCACTTTTGCGTTCGGTCCGGCGGCGGGTGTTATGATGGAATTTGTGAAAATTATGCTGAAGCTTATGGTGAAAGGAACCAGTACGGCTTTTGTGGGTGATTTGGCAAACTTTGTGATTGGCTGCAGTTTCATCCTGCCTGCATCCATCATGTATGCTTTTCGGAAAAATAAGAAGAGCGCGGTTATGGCATGTATTACGGGGACTTTGATTATGACTGTATTCGGCACGGCCTTCAATGCCGTTTATCTGCTTCCTGCTTTCTCTAAGCTGTACGGTATTCCGCTGGATCAGCTTCTTGCCATGGGGACGGCGGTTAACCCGCTGGCCGGAGAGGGAAGCATTGTCAGCTTTGTAGTGGCTTGTGTGGCACCCTTGAATCTGGTAAAGGGAGCCAGCGTGTCTTTGGTGACTTTGTTGATTTATAAGCCTTTGAGCCCTATTATTAAAGCCGGAAAAGTGTGAAGGAAATCACTAAGCTCGAAAAAACCTCGCTAAGTGATTTCACGCTCTGCGGAGCAGAGCTTCTTCCAGACTTGCACCGATTCATTGATTGTTTGTGCCGACTGTGTCGGCATGTCTGGAAGTGTGAAGGAAATCACTAAGCTCGAAAAGACCTCGCTAAGTGATTTCACGCTCTGCGGAGCAGAGCTTCTTCCCAAACTGCTAAAGCAGTTGTAAGAATCCGCGAGCGGATTCTTACGGACTTGCACCAGTTCATAAATTGTTTGTGCCGCCGATGGCGGAAGTAAGCCTTGTTCATGCGAATGTTTGGTTCGTTTTTTGACCGTTTGTTTTCTATGTCTTTATGATGTGGAGCAGGCGGTCTTTTTGGTTTTAAAACTTTTAGCATTTATCAGATGTCTTCACAATCAAATTACTAAGCATCGGTGGAAGCATTGGTTCTTAAGAATTTCTTTAGAAAAATGTGCGGATTCTTTTTAGTAATGGTTGCTATAGTGGTCAGTGCAATAATATATATAAAAATATTAAAAAAATATTGCCATATAATATGTATTGTTGTATTATGCATATAGTGCAACAATACAATAATACAAAAAGGGGCAATTTAAAGCAGCTCGGCGGAAATCATCTGAAACGGCAGACAACAGGCTGTTACCGGACATTGCATCGGATAGTTACGAAACATTGTATCGGAAAGGGGGAGGCCGTATGGGCTGTTAATTGAGAGGAAAGGGGAAAATGATGGGTACATTAGTAGAAATCAGGGATGTGTGCAAGGTCTATAATCCCGGTGAAAACGAGGTTCGGGCATTGGATCACATCAATGTGAATATTGATACGGGAGAATACGTTGCTATAATCGGTCAGTCCGGCAGCGGAAAATCCACATTGATGAATATGCTGGGCTGTCTGGATGTGCCTACCAGCGGTATGTACCGATTGCATGGACAGAACGTTTCGGAAATGGATGACGACGAATTGTCCGATATTCGAAACAAGGAGATCGGATTTATTTTTCAGGGCTTTAACCTGATTCCCAATCTGACCGCCATTGAAAACGTGGAGCTTCCGCTGATTTACAGGGGAGTAGGTAAAGCCAAGCGCATGGAGCTGTCAAGGAAGGCACTGGAAAAAGTAGGCTTGGGACACCGTTTAGACCATAAGCCGTCGGAGATGTCCGGAGGACAGCAGCAGCGAGTGGCTATAGCCAGAGCCATTGCACAAGCGCCGCCCATTATTCTTGCCGATGAACCCACCGGTAACTTGGATTCTCATTCCACACAGGAAATCATGGGCATTTTGAAGGAGCTCTACGAAGAGGGGAGAACGGTCATACTGATTACCCATGACAATGAAATTGCGGCCAAAGCAAAGCGGGTCATTAAGATTAAGGATGGACATATAGAAGCGGATACCATAGATGGAAAAGAACAAATTCCAATAAATACCCCCATTGCCGCAAGCGGTAATTAATAAAATAAGAGAAGGGGCGGAACCGGATAAGAAAACAGACCCGAAACGAAAGCGCCCGGAAGAAAAAATCAGCAGCCGCTGTAGAGAAGGGGCGGAACCGGAATAAGGAGGAGTATGAGAAAATGAAAAAGCGGAATAAAAGCGGAGATGCAGCCATCATGGAGACTGCAAAAGAAGCAAAAGCATCCAAACCCAAAAAGAAGAGAAAGAAAGCGCCCATTATCATTGCGGTGCTTGTGGTGGCTTTTATCGTAATAAGGATGGTTGCCTGCTCTTCGGGCGGTGAGGCAGGCGCCATAGTGACTACCACCAATGCCGTGCGGGGTGACCTTCAGGAGAGCATCAGCACCAACGGAACCGTCAAAAGTGAAGAAGTAAAAATTATTTTTGCGCCCGTTACCGGAACCTTGGACTCTGTAAATGTGGCGGCGGGTGATGCGGTACAGGCAGGAGAGCTGCTGGTAAGCTATGATTTGGAGCGTCTGGAGAGCAGTATGCGCCAGTCCGAACTGCAATTTGAGAAGAGCAATGCGAATTATAACAGTACCATGGCGGACAATGCACAAAATCAGGCAAGGCTGAATGAAGCAAGAGTCAATCTGGATGTGCTGAATCAACAGATTGAAGATACGAAAGCATACATCAGAGAGCTGCAGAACGAACTCAGCGAGAGTCAGCGACATACGAATAACGCCTTGGCGGAAGAGGGGATGCACTTGAACAATTCCCTGAGAGACCGTACCGAAGAATTGAAGACCTTGGAAGGCGAACTGGCCGGTTTAGAGGAACAGCTGAAAGGACTGCAGGCGGACGCAGCATCGGGGGCAGATACATTCGGAACACCGGATGCGGCAGCACCGGACGGAGCGGTTCTGCCGGATGGAATTACGGTGCCTATGACGCCGGATACATCCGGCTCGGATCAGATTGCCGCATTGCAACAGCAGATTACCGATAAAAAGACAGAGATTGCACAGAAGGAAGCGGAGATTTCCGAGATTAATTCGTCCATTGCCCGGAACGGCTATGTTTCCTCCACTGCCAACAATTCGGACTATGTGGCAGAGCTGCAGCAGAAGATTTCCGATGCACAGGAACAACTGCAGCAATATGAGGCATATAAAGCCGAGATGCAGGGTCAGAAGAGTTCCACGGAAAATGCCGTGATGGATTCCTATGACAGAACGGCAGCCAATGCGGATAAAGAGATGGCAAGCCTTACATATCAGGAGTCCGAGGAGGACTATAATCAGGCAAAAGCAGGAATCTGTGCGGAATTTACAGGCATTATCACCGAGTGCAGCGCAGTTCCCGGATCCGGCGTGAACAGCGGTGCTCAATTGATGACATTGGAAAGCAGCGAAAACGTGAAGGTGATTTTCTCCGCTTCCAAATATGATCTCGAGAAGCTGGAGATCGGTCAGAAAGTGGATGTGACCATATCGGGAAATGTCTATGAAGGGGAGATCAGCAAGATTAACCGCATGGCGGAAAGCAATGCGTCCAATACGCCCATGGTGGGAGTGGAAGTGCATCTTCTTGCGCCTGACGACAAGATTATCCTCGGCATGGATGCCAAACTATTTATCTATACCAAGAAAGCGGAAAATGCCGTGATGGTGCCTGTGGAAGCGATCAATGCCGACAAAGAAGGTGATTTCCTATTTGTGGTGGAAAACGGCGTTGCAGTGAAAAGACCCGTTGTCTGCGGAATATCTACGGATGCATTCACGGAAATACTGGAAGGAATCACGGAGGAAGATGTGATTATACTGACCTCCTACACTAATCTGGAGGAAGGCATGCCCGTGACGGTTATGCCCACACAATAAAAGTGTGAAAGGAATGAAGTTTCTCTAAGGTTGGAAAGAGGGAGTGTAAACACCCCTCTTTGTACCCAACCTAAGAGAAACTAAGTCATTCCTCGAAGAATCGCCGGCGCGATTCTTCCGGACTTGCACCGATTCATTGATTTTTTGTGCCGGCTGCATCGGTATGTCTGAAGTGTGAAGGAAATCACTAAGCTCGCAAGAACCTCGCTAAGTGATTTCACGCTCTGCGGAGCAGAGCTTCTCCGCAAACTGCTTTAGCAGTTGGAAGAACGCAGGCGAATTTGTTTGCTTTGGGCAGTGTTCTTTTAGGAATTATAGTTCTGATGGATTAGGTTGTGCCGATTGGTCGGCATGTTTGGAGGTTAGAATGGCACAGGTATGGGAATACATTAAAATTGCCCTGATGAATATACGGAGCAATAAAGGCCGGTCTATATTGACAATGCTGGGTATTATTATCGGCATTTCTTCCGTTATCATGATTATCTCCATAGGTAACGGCGTAAAGGGCGGCATCAATGATGAGTTGAATAACATGGCGGGCGGCCAGATCTATATATATTCTTACGGTAATAATGATGCGGGAATCAGTCTGGTGTTTTCGGATGAAGATATAGAAGCGATTCTGGAGAAGGTTCCCCATGTGAAAGCGGTTACGCCCAAATGGAGCTGGCAAGGCTCTGCTTCCGGCAGAAAAGGAATTTTTACGGCAACGGCCTCCTTCGGTATGCCCGGATTGGAGTACTCCAGCAACGACCCCGTGATAAAAGGGCGGTATTTTGACGAGAATGATTACTATTCGGCCAATAAGGTCTGTGTGATCACGGAGAGCAGTGCAAAGACATTGTTCGGAACGACAAATGTAATCGGTATGACATTTGACTTTTCACTGTACGGAGTAGAGCAGGAATTTACCATTATCGGTATCAGGCAGGACAATGCTTCTCTGCTGGGAGGCATGATGGGAAACGGTACTGTGACCATGGAAGCGCCCCTTTCCGTAGTCAGCTCTGCCTATGGGTTCTGGATTGAGAATAACGATTTGTTGATTATTTCGGAGAGTGCGGAGTATGCGAACCAAGTGGCGCAGGATACGGTGCGTCTGATGGAAAATCGGCACAATGTCCGCGGAATGAACACCATTCAAGTAGAAAATTTTAACGATTATATGAGCCAGATGGATGAAATATTGAGCTATATCACTATTTTTGTAGTATTTGTAGCGGCCATATCGCTTCTGGTAGGGGGCATTGGCGTTATGAATATTATGCTGGTGTCGGTTACGGAGCGCACGAGGGAAATCGGCATCCGAAAATCTCTGGGAGCCAGAACCAATTCCATTTTGCTACAGTTTTTGTCGGAGTCGGCTATCATTACTTTGCTGGGAGGTATTATCGGCATTATAATCGGCGTAGGGGGTGCATTCGGAGTTTGCTCGATCGTCGGTTTCACCGCCAAGGTAAGCGCAAGTACGGTATTGGGAGCCAGCCTGTTCTCCTCAGCGGTAGGTATATTCTTCGGTATCTATCCTGCGAAAAAAGCGGCGAAATTAAGCCCCATTGAGGCGCTGCGCCACGAGTAATTAGGACTTGCTTTTTCAAGTTTTTTAGAGTAAAATTGCAGACAGAAGTAAAAAGCACCTACTTTGTTAGGTGCTTTTTCAAAGTAAATAAAAAAGCAAATATAAAAGCGGAATGCATTAATATTAAATCGTTTTTGCCAACGAAATTAATAGCGGCTGGGAGGATGAACCCTATGGTAGAATTGGATATAAAAATCGAAGCGGGTGATTTGTATGACTATATGCTGCGCCATTCTTATAACAGTTCGTCCGGAATATTGGGAAGCACGCTGGGAGCAGTGATGGTGATTGTGGCGCTGGCGAAAAGCCAATGGATTTTTCTCATCGGCGGAATGGCGCTGCTTCTGTATCTTCCGTGGGTGCTGTTTATAAAAAGCAGACAGCAGATTCTGAACAATCCCGGATTTAAAGAAACGCTGCATTATAAGCTGGATGATGAGGGGCTGACGATTACACAGGGAGAAGCGGAGGCAAAGCAGGGCTGGGGTGATATGTATAAGGCAGTTTCCACCGGAAAAAGTATTATTCTTTACACCTCCAAAGTGAATGCCACCATTTTCCCCAAGAGACAGCTGGGAGATCAAAAAGCAGCGGTTGTGGAGATGATCTGCACCCATATGCCGCCCCAAAAGGTGAAAATCCGAGGCTGAGTGAGCGTGTGCTTTTCTCACCGGTTGTCCTCGCCGCGGTTTGCGGCAATTCATTGATTGTTTGTGCCGGAAGGCATGGACGGTGCAACAGGGCATGCCGCTCCGGCGCCATGTCCTCTTAGGAGGCGCATACGGGGTATAGATATGGAAATTACGAAAAAGGCGGTTACGGAAACCAATACTCCCGAAGAAACCTTTGCTTTGGGTAAAAAAATAGGGCAGAAGAGTATTTCCGGTCAGGTATATACGTTGATCGGAGATCTGGGAGTGGGTAAGACGGTTTTTACTCAAGGCTTTGCGGAAGGTCTGGGAGTGGACGGGCCTGTGAACAGTCCTACTTTTACTATATTGCAGGTCTATGAGGAAGGAAGAATTCCTTTTTACCATTTTGATGTGTACCGCATATCGGATGTGGAAGAGATGGAGGAGATCGGCTATGAAGACTGTTTTTACGGAAACGGCGTGTGTCTGATCGAATGGGCAAACTTAATAGAAGAGATTCTTCCCGAACAATATTACCGGGTTACGATAGAGAAAAACTTGGAGAAGGGTTTCGATTACCGTAGGATCACAATTGAAAGCATTTTTCCGACGGCAGTTTACACTGTCGGGACATGTAATCCGGGTAAAAGTTGACTGAAATGCGAACATAGGTGCCTGCCAAAGCGGGCAGATGGGAGTTAGTGTGAAAAAAGGACATTTCACAATCTTGATTTAAGTGCCCGCCGAAGCGGGCAGATGGGAGTTAGTGTGAGAAGAAGTTCTAATTGCTTTAGCAATTTTTGCTCACAGCAGAGGCTGTTTCGCAAAGAACTTCTAAGTCTCACACCGAGAAATGCCCGAAAACACGGCATTTCTCATCGGAGCTTTAGCTCCATGGGATTGT
>CAJUTJ010000156.1 GCA_910589655.1 uncultured Acetatifactor sp.
AGTCTACCAATCAGGTTATCTTTGTTGTATAATGAGTTTATCGTACAGGGTCACTTTCCTTTGTAATAGTTGTAGCAAACTCATTATACATCAGAAAGTCCTGTACGATACTTTTTTTATTAAAAAACTTGTAAAGTGGTGATAGGATAAAAACACAAAATGCAAACAACATCCCAAACAGCTTAAATTTTTCCTTTCCCTTACGTTTCATATACTCTCCTCCAATCCTAAACTGATAAGTAATTAACGCAGCTCTAATATAGCCAGCCACAACACCATACACGGAACCCCGGAAGCTTAACAATTGCAAAAGCAGCAAAGAACATACAGTTTAACCCATGGCAGCCTCCAAATGCCGTTTTGCAATCTTTCAAAACCAACTATTCCAAAATTCCCTTTACCATACATTACTTATGTAAAGCTTTACATAAGCAGAACGTTTGTTCTCAAGACATTCCATACATCAATATACCGGTATGTTCCCATGGTAATATATAATCGGACATTCTATCAATACTTTCCTGCCAAAAAGGGGGGTAGTATTTTTCTACTACCCCCCTTTTTACGGGCTTTCTGCCATGTTACAATATCACTTCTCCGATTCTTGTCCCTTCATCATTCTCCATGCAGTCGAGAAAAACAGCGTCACCGTAGTGAGCACTGCCAGCGTATCCGATACGGGCTCCGCCAGAAATACTGCAAAAACTTTATCCTCGAAGAAAAGCGGCAGGATAAAAATCATGGGAATCAACAAAATAATCTTCCGCAGCACAGCTAAAAACAGCGAGTGTACTGCTTTCCCTAATGCCACAAAAGTCTGCTGACATGCTATCTGGGCGCCGAAAATACCCGATGCTGCCATGTATATCCTCATTGCCCAGCGTGTGTATTCCACCGTATCCCCATCCGAGGCAAATATTTGAGCCAATGCTTCCGGGAACAACATGGAAATCCCCCAGATCAAAAGGGAATAGCAGAGACAGCACCGCAGAGTCAACAGAAACACTTTCCTCACACGCTCCATGTTATTCGCCCCATAGTTAAAGCTGACAATGGGCTGCATCCCTTGGGACAGGCCCTGAAGGGGCATCATGGAAAACTGCATCACACTGGCCAAAATCGTCATTGCCCCCACCGCTATATCGCCCCCATACCTCTGCAGGGAAGTATTAAAGCAGACGGACAGAAGGCTCTCCGTGGACTGCATAATAAAGGGAGAGACTCCCAGCGCCAAAACAGGCCCCATAATCTTAAAACGAAATCCAAAATTGGATCTCCGGATATGGAGGATCGTTTTAGAGCCGCACAGGAAACGGACTACCCAGACTGCGGACACCGCCTGAGACAGGATTGTGGCCAGTGCAGCCCCCCTTACCCCCATGTGGAATCCGAAGATAAATATAGGATCCAGTATAATGTTCAGCCCCGCGCCGATCATAACCGTCTTCATTCCCACCGAAGCAAAGCCCTGAGAGGTTATAAAAGCATTCAGCCCCGTGGTCAGAAGCACACAGATGCTTCCGCAGACATAGATCCGCATATAGGGCGCCGCATAGCCTATGGTGTCGGCACTGGCTCCAAAGGCATACAAAATCGGTTCCGCATACACAAAGAACCCTGCTGTCAATGCCACGGCCACACAGACCAGCGTAAAGACACAATTCCCCAGAATCTTTTCCGCGGTTTCATAATCGCCTTTTCCCATGGCAATGGAAGCTCTGGGCGCACCGCCGAAACCGATCAGAGATGCAAATGCCGCCACCAGCATTATCACCGGCAGAGTAACTCCAAGCCCTGTCAGCGCCATAGCTCCCACTCCGGGAATATGGCCGATGTAAATGCGGTCAACCATATTGTAAAGCAGATTAACAATCTGTGCCGCAATGGCAGGAGCCGCCAAAGATAACAGCAGTTTTCCCACAGGCATCACGGCCAGTTTATTTTCATCCTGCTGCCCGCTTTGAGCCGCCTCCGGGCTCAGGCTCCCTTTGTCTGTCTCTGGACGATTCCCGCCTTGGGACGCCTCCGGGCTCAGGCTCCCTTTGTCTGTCTCTGGACGATTCCCGCCTTGAGACGCCTCCGGGCTCAGGCTCCCTTTGTCTGTCTCTGGACGATTCCCACTGTGTACCGGCTCCGGCTGCTCTCCCTGAATTGCCACCGGCTGTTCCTCCTGCTCCGTATGTTTCATCATCCTTCTGTCACCCTTTCTTAAATACCATTATAAACACAAGTGCTATGTTCTTGTCTGTTACATTCTTGTCTGTTACATTCTTCTCTACGTATATGCCCACTGCCTAACCACCCGACCGATTCCTTGCCTGCATTTTCCGCCAGCCGGCCACATAATACCGGCCAAACTTTGCAGAATCATTTACCGGTAAAGAGGCATTCGCAAATTATACAACAGTTCATGCAAGGCACTGAACCGTCACAAAATGCACACGAAACACAGAAAATATACTTTGGCCACCCCATGTCTCGCAAATTCACATGTCTTGCAAATTCGCATAGGGACGCGATTTGGGCTTCGTGGGAGGGACTGTCCGAACTGTTACCAAATTATATACCAAGTATAACGGTTGCCACTCTAAAATATACAATCAACGACAGCGCATCCACAATCGTTGTAATAAAGGGACTGGCCATAACCGCCGGATCAAACCCCAGCTTCTTTGCCCCTATGGGCAGGAGACAGCCTACCAGCATGGCCAGCACCACCGCCGCCGTCAGCGTCAAACATACCACCGCCGCCACATACACACCCACCCGGTCAAAAAGCATCAGTTTCACAAAATTTGCCGCAGACAGCGTGAGTCCGCACAATACCGCCACCCGGATTTCTTTCCAGACTACCTTAAACGCATCCCGATACTCGATTTCTCCCAAGGACAAACCGCGGATCACCGTTACACTGGCCTGCCCCCCGGCATTCCCGCCCGTATCCATAAGCATGGGAATAAAGGCAATCAAAGACGCATATACGCTTAGAGCTTCTTCGAAAGAAGTAATTATGGCTCCCGTAAAGGCGGCGGAGACCATAAGAAGCAGCAGCCATGGAATCCTTTTCTTATAAGTTTCGCCCACGGTGGTGCGCATATAAGGCTTGTCGCTGGGCACGATAGCCGCCATCTTCTCCATATCCTCCGTGGTTTCCTCTTCCATGATATCCACGATATCATCGACGGTGATAATACCCACAAGGCGATTCTCATTATCCACCACCGGCATTGCCGTAAAATCATATTTTTTAAACAGTTTAGCGGCTTCCTCCTGATCGGTCAGCGTATTGATTGCAATCACGTTCTCATGCATAATGTCACCGATAATCTCGTCCCCGCCGCTGAGCAGCAGATAACGCAGCGCCACCGTTCCCACCAGCTCTCTCTGTTCGTCCAACACATAGCAGATATTGATGGTCTCGCTGTCCAGTCCCACCTTACGGATTCTGGCGATTGCCTCCTCCACGGTCAGAGTCTCTTTCAAGTCCACATACTCCACCGTCATGATGCTTCCCGCCGAATCTTCCGGATAGCGCAGCAGATGATTGATATCCCGTCTGGTTTCCGGACTGGCAATGGCCAGAATGCCTTTCACCACGTTTGCCGGCATCTCTTCCAATAGATCCACCGCATCATCTGCCATCAGGTTATCTATAATCCCCGCCGCCTCTTTATCCGACAGGGAATTCAATATATATTGCTGATCCTCCACATCCAGATAGGAAAAGACATCCGCCGCCATATCCTTTGGCAGCATACGGAAAATCTTCATTACGGGAACCTCGTCCATCTCTTCCAACAGCGCCGCAATATCCGCATGATTCAGTTCGGAAAGGTACTGCCGTAGTTTCGTATACTGTTTTGTGTCAAGGAGCTCCAGCAGCTCCTCCAATTCTCTTAATTGCTCCATAACCTTTCCCCTTTCACACTAACTTCATGATTCCGCTCTGCGGAATCTCAAATCAAGATGTAAAACCCCTGTTTTGGGCGTTTTTTATACTGTTTTAACAGTTTGGGAGACTTAGAATTACTCCGCACATTCTTTGTCAACATAATACAATTCTTTCCGTTTGTCAAAACAAGCTTTTCCGTTTGTCGCCTCGGTGATCTCCTTCTGCAGCCGTACCGCCTCTTCTGCCGGCACCAGTATCCTCAGTGATACTACATCCGTATAATTACTCTCCAAAGGTTCGATTCCGGCGTTTCCCAAGAGGTACAATATTTTCCCCACACCGTTGTAATCGGTGCCCACTTCCACCTCCCAGCCGTACCGCATCCTGCCCAAAGTGCAATTTTGCAGTCCCGCCTTTACCGCCTGTGTATATGCCCGGACCAGACCTCCCGTGCCCAGCAGCACTCCTCCAAAATACCGGGTCACCACCACTGCGATATTTCGGATGCCCTCCCCCAGAAGCACTTCCAGCATCGGCCTGCCCGCCGTACCGCCGGGTTCCCCGTCATCACTGCATCTGGTCAGTTCGCCCCTTGCCCCCAGCACATAGGCGGAACAATTATGTCTGGCGTCCCAATATTTCTTTTTCATCTCTTCCATGAAGGCCGCAGCCTCCTCCTCACTCTCGCATCTGCGGATAGTGGCAATAAAACGGGATTTCTTTTCCACATACTCTCCCTCGCCCCCTTCCAGCAATACACGGTAAGATTCCACGATCTTTTTATCCATATCAATCATATCCCCTTTTTATCCGTTCTTATTCAATCTAAATACGCTTTATTTATACAGCATGTCCCCTCAAAGTGAATGCCGACGCCTTTCAAACTTTTTGAATTCAGAATAGCATAAATTTCCCAAAATGTGAAACAATTCTTAAGTCTGGAAAAAAAACTTTAATTACATACCATTATTTGTTATAATAAAGCGTATGGTATTTTATATACAAGTGTACGGAACACTTGCCGTCCGGACTGACTGCACAGAATGAGCATTCGGCCGGAAGAACCGTTATATCCATACAGAAAGGAACATTTCAATGAACTACGGCAGACGGGGAGTCCGCGCCAAACAGAAAGCGCTGAACTCCAAAACAATAAAATGGGAAAGAAAATTCGTCCTGTCTCTGTTTGAACTGATGCTTATCGCCTTAATCGGCATAGGCGTCTGCGGTGTGTCCGCCGGAATCGGCGCCTTTAAAGGGATCCTGTCCTCCACGCCGGACATCCGCTTCAGTGATATTGTGGCCTCCGGTCAGGCGACCATTGTGTACGACAGGGAAGGAAATGAGCTCGACCAATACGTGAGCACCGACTCCAACCGTATCCGCGTCACTATGGATATGGTGCCGGAGCATCTGGGACAAGCATTCGTAGCCATCGAAGACGAACGTTTCTACCAGCACAACGGTATCGACTTTAAAGGTATGGTTCGTTCCGGTTATTATTTTATCAAAAGCGGCGGCGTAACGGCACAGGGCGCCAGCACCATTACCCAGCAGCTGTTAAAGAACACCGTCTTTACGGAATGGATGCAGGAAGGCAATAACTTCATGAAAAAGATCAAGCGTAAGCTTCAGGAACAATTCCTTGCCCTGAGCATCAGCAAGGTCTACTCCAAAGACCAGATTCTTCTGGAGTACATGAATGCCATCAATCTGGGCCAGAATACTCTGGGTATGGAATCCGCTTCCCAGCGCTATTTCGGTAAATCCTGCAGTGAACTGACCTTGTCGGAATGCGCCGTCATCGCCAGCATCACCCAGAATCCTACCAGATACAACCCCATCAGCCATCCCGAGCAGAACCGCCGCCGCCGGGGGAATTGTCTGGATAAAATGCTGGAGTTAAACTTTATCACACAGGCGGAATATGATGAAGCAATCGCCGATACGGATGCTGTCTATGAGAGAATCGGCCTATATGACACGGATTACCGGCTCAGCGCCAATGCCACTTCCGGCTCCTATTTCTCCGATGCCGTTTATGAACAGATTAAAAAGGATCTGATCAATGTGGCGGGCTACAGCGAAAGCATGGCGGAGCACCTTCTCACCGCCGGAGGATTGAGAATCGACTCCACCTTGGATCCTTCCATTCAGGCCATTGCGGACGAGGAAGTTGCCAATCCGGACAATTATCCTGCCAACGTAAACTGGTATTTGAACTATGCCCTCACTATCAGAGATGCTTCCGGTACGGCGCATAATTTCAGTAAAGAAAACATGATGACTTGGTTTAAGCAGACCAGCGACAGCAAATTTAACCTGATTTTCCCTTCTCAGGATGCGGCATATGAAGCCATTGAAATCTACCGCACCGCCATGCTGACGGATTTAGGGATTGCCAATGATGAGGATAATTATGACGAAACCATTTCCATGTCGCCCCAGCCTCAGATCGGCTTTGTCATCATGGATCAGAAAACAGGTTATGTGGTGGCTCTGGTGGGCGGCCGCGGAACCAAGGAAGGAAGGCGTACCCTGAACAGGGCTACTTCCGCCACACGTTCCCCCGGCTCCACCTTTAAGGTATTGGCCTCCTTCGCGCCTGCGCTGGACAGTGCGGGAAAAACGCTGGCCTCCGTATACAATGATGCGCCTTTCAATTACACTGACGGAAAGCCTGTCAGCAACTGGTATCATGGGTATTACCGGGGCATCCAGTCGCTTCGCGAAGCCACAAGAGAATCCCTGAACATTATCGCAGTTAAAAACCTTACGGTAATCACCCCCCAGCTGGGATATGATTATCTGCTGAACTTTGGATTTACGACCCTTACGGACGGGGAGGAAATCAACGGCAGAATCTTCTCCGACGTGAACCAGACTCTGGCTCTGGGAGGCCTTACCCACGGTGTCACCCCTTACGAGCTGAATGCCGGATATGCGGCAATTGCCAATATGGGAACCTATGTGGAACCGAAGCTTTATACGAAAGTCACCGATTCCGAGGGAAATGTCATTTTAGATAACACCAACCCCGCCACCAGACAGGTCATTAAAGAAACCACCGCTTTCCTGCTGACAGACGCCATGGTGGACGTGGTGAAGAACGGCGGTACAGGAGCCAGATGTAATTTCAGCTCCAGTATGGCAATTGCAGGTAAAACGGGTACTTCCTCCGATTACCGGGATGTGTGGTTTGCGGGCTATACGCCGTATTATACCGCAACCGTTTGGACCGGTTACGACAATAATATACCTATGAGCACCTCCAGCAAAAACAACGAGTCCGGCATAGCAAAGGTGCTTTGGCGGGCAATCATGGAACGTGTCCATGAGAATCTGCCGCCTGCATCCTTTACAAGGCCTGAGGGCATTATACAGAGAGATATCTGTACACAGTCCGGACAGTTACCGGTTGCCGGTTTGTGTGACGGCAATGTGAAATCGGAACTTTTCGCGGAGGGTACGGAACCTACCGAAAGCTGTACCATACATTTTCAGGGTGATATCTGCGGGTATGACGGTATTCCGGCAAGTCCGGAATGTCCTTTTAAATATTTCGGAGTATCCACTTTCCCTCTGGCTGAGGATCCCGCACTGGTCAACGGCTCAACCACCATTATCCAGAACCCTGACGGTACACAGACGGTAAGCCCTCCTTCCCGTACTTCGGAGTACTGCCAGCATAATGCCGCATTCTATGCAAATCCGGACTACGAGTCCATTATCAATGCCCAGCAATGGGAATTGGAGCAACGCGGCTGGACAGGCAATGATAATAATGACGACGGTGAAGACTGGGAAGATGACGACTGGGAGGACGATGAATAATCCTTTCAAAACACGCAAGGACACAATAGGCAGCTGCTCATAAAGCAGTGTCAACTGACAAACAGAAAACAGGAATGTGCCAAACAAGGTACAGAAAAGACGAGCCGGAAGCGATTGCTTTTGCTCGTCTTTTCTCATTGTTTGCGAAAACATTTCTAATGCTGTCTTACGAGTGCCGCCCTTTCCGGCGCCACAGATTAAATAGATATGATATTATAGTCCTTTGATATCATCAATCTTCTGCTGCAGTTCTTCCACTCCGTGTCTGGCGTTTCTGACCGCATTACACTGTTTTGCAAAACTCTCTTCCGCCATTTCACCATAGAGCTCATAATACAGCTTACCGATTTCCAGATAGTTTTTCTTAATCACTTCCTCACAAGTGGCAATCTGCCCCCTCAGGCTGACAATCTCGGCTATCTCCTTTGCCTTATCCGCCGCTTCTTTTCCCTTTTCCGAAATGGTATCTCCAATCTTTTCCAGAATTTCCATAGTATCCTCCCATTCCGCCGCTTATGCAGCATATACTCTTTTTTCAAGTATAGCTCAAAAAAACCGGTAAGTAAAGCGGCAAAAATTAACGGTTTTCCTTGGTTCGCTGCTCGCAGGAATCAATGTACAGGCCGCCGTTCCGGATTGGTCACGGAAAGAATGCGTTTTAGCGCCCGCATATCTCGTAAAATCACATAGAGACACGATTTTGACTTAGCGGGAGGAGCTGTCTGAACCGTTACGCGATAACGCATGCACAGAAACCGTAAAACAGCGGTTTCGCACAGGTTGCCCTCGGGTTTGTCACGCAAAAAACACGTGAAAACGCCTCGCGGTGGCGTGGGTGTAAACAGTAACGATAACTACAAGTCAAGGCCCCCAAGCGGGAACTACAGCTTGCACTCTGCCCCACTGACGTGGTATAATACATTCGAACAGTTAAATATCAATAGGGGTGGTATAAATGCAGCCGACATATACAACTTTGAAAGTAAATAACGAAATTGAACTTTGTGAAATCACGGATCTGGAATGTAAGCAGCTTATCGAGCGGGAACTTTTGAAAGACCGCATTTCTTATTATATTCGTTGGCAGAAGCCGTCTATATTTAACCGGAAAAAAAATGTGTGTATCATCTGTGTCAATGATAATGTAAAGGAAACTGCAGAAGAAGTGGTACGAAATATCTGTGATGAAAAGGGATTTTCCGTAAAATTTCTAATGCGGAGAGCACAGAACCAGTTTCTTTAAGGCGGATAGAACAAATGAAAAAAGAATTTATAAAAGGAATGCAGCACGGCATTCCAATCGGATTGGGATACCTCGCAGTATCCTTTTCTCTTGGTGTGGCTGCCAAAAATGCGGGGCTCACGGCATTTCAAGGCTTTATGGCCAGTCTGTTAAACAATGCATCTGCCGGTGAGTATGCCGGTTTTACCGTAATAGCGGCAAACGCCTCTTATCTGGAAATGGTGCTGATGACTTTGATCGCTAATGCACGTTATTTGTTGATGAGTTGTTCTTTAAGTCAAAAGTTTGCTCCCGATACTCCTTTGGGACACCGTCTTCTGGTGGGATTTGATGTAACGGATGAAATTTTCGGCATAACCATCACCAGACCGGGGGCGTTAAATCCCTATTATACATACGGCGCCATGGCAATCGCCACTCCCTGCTGGGCCGTAGGCACTGCATTAGGTGTCATAGCAGGCAATATGCTGCCCTTAAGAGCGGTCAGCGCATTGAGTGTGGCTCTGTTTGGTATGTTTCTCGCCGTGATTATTCCTCCGGCAAGGAAAAACCGTGTTGTGGCTGTGTTTGTGCTGATCAGCTTTCTGGCCAGCTTTGCGGCGGCTAACCTGCCCTATATCTCAAGCCTGTCCGGCGGCACCAGAACCATCATTTTGACAGTAGTAATTTCGGCCATTGCCGCCGCTTTGTTTCCTGTCAAAGAAGAGGAGAAAAAGGCATGACTCACAATATATACGCTTATCTCGCCATAATGTCAGCCGTCACCTACGCTATCCGCGTACTGCCCCTGACGCTGATCCGCAGACAAATCAAGAATCGGTTTCTTCGTTCCTTTTTGTACTATGTGCCCTATGTGACGCTGGCGGTGATGACTTTCCCCGCTATTATAGATGCCACCCAGTCTCCCGTTGCCGGAGCGGCCGCCTTAGTCATAGGCATTACTGCCGCATGGCTGGGAGCAGGCTTGTTTCCTGTTTCCGTATCCTGCTGTGTGGTGGTTTTTATCATTGAATTCATTTTATGCCGCTGACATTACTTCATGAATCCTCATAGGAAACCATACAGACCAGCGCTCCGTCTTCCACAATAACTTCCGCTTCTTCCCCTATGAATTCATTGCTGATGCCCACAGGGAAATCATTTGCAACAACGGCTTTTTCCAATGTATATTTCATATTGCGTATGGTGACGCCTCTCGTCTCCTTCACCAAGGAAAACAGAGAAAGCATTCCCTTCAGGTTCTTTTGGAAATGCACCGCTTCATTGACAATTACATGAATCATTCCTGCGCCATCCAGCAGATATCCTGCAGCGTCATGATTTTTTAAATATAAAAGGCATTGAATATTTGCAAAAGTATGATCCAGCCTGCCTCCCGTGGCGGCAAATATCCTAAAATCCCTGTAACCTCTGGCAAGCCCTTCCTTCAAGGCTGCCAGCATATCCGTATCGTCTTTTTCCTTGGGCAGCCGGACAACACGCTCCGGAATCCGGTTTTCCAAAGCATTCACCTTCTCTTCTGCCTGCCCGCTTACGGAATCAAAGTCTCCCAGAATCAGATCCGGCTCTATGCCCAGTATTCCGCAATAGTCCAATCCTCCGTCCACGGCAATGAGTAAGTCTTCCTCTTGCACCCTGATTTCCCCGATTGTCAAGTCTCCTGCACCGATTACAATACACTTTCCGCCGCTTATCATTTTCACCTTTCCGCTTTCTACTATTTTACTTGAAAAATATAAAACTCCTTGCAAATCACAAATTCCTACATTCTACAGACTCCTTACGATTCACAGACTTCCTGCATTCTACAGGCCCTTACGATTCACAGACTTCCTGCATGCTACAGGCTCCTTGACATTACAAGCCCGTGATTTCCCGCACCACGTTCTCGGATTTACGCGTTTTAATCCCTTTCCGCACCTTTTCTATGCATACGTTTCTGTCTCCGTTCACTGCAGCAAATGCACAGAAACCGCAAAAAGCGCGTGAAAACCCGAGACAGACATGCGTGAAATCGCTGTTTTGCGATTTCTGTGCATAGGTTGCTGTGAACGAAGTGAACAATAACGCACATACCGACTTTACAGAAAGCAAAACGTAGATTTCATTGCCAAATCATCCATCTTATTATATAATATAAAAAACAAAGGAGGTTCCTTCATGAGTAATGTTACCGTTCCTTCATCAAAAGAGATGGAGCAGTTTTTTGAGGCAGTATTTGATGTGTTTCCTCTGATTTTATCAGCGAACCTGACAAAAAATACATATCTTTTATTCAAACATGATAATTTTCTCGTTGATGATATCCCCACATCGGGTGAGTATGATGAAATATTCCAAAAAGACCTCATCTATGTCCATCCCGATTATCAGGAAGATTTCACACGGCTGTTTTCCAGAGAAAACCTTTTAAAAGCTTATGCGGAAGGCACCACGGATATTTATGCGGAGCTTTACCAGAAAGGGCGCGGCTCGGATTATCAATGGGTATCCACCCATGTGATCCGCACCACGAACCAAAACGGTGATGTCTGCCAAATCTGCATCAAGAGGGTATTGAATGATGTCATGCGGAAAACCATGACGGAAAAACACGGCTGAACTTCTGTGAATCCCATTACACCAGAGCGTATTTGACAAATCATTCTCCGGGGCTGCACGCCCCGGAGAATGCATTTTAAACATGCTCCGGAAGTTATCCTTCACATACCTCATCCGACACAAAACGTCTGTCCAAAACCATTTCTTACAACTGAGCAATATCCACCAAGGTCAGCTGATTGCTTGCATTTTCCAGACTGCTTACCAGCGCCCTTGCCGTATCCATGGCAGTAATGCAATGGATACCCGTCTCGATAGCGACACGGCGGATCAGGAAGCCGTCACGGCTCTTGTCCCGGCCCTGAGTAGGAGTATCAATCACAAGGTCAATCTTATGGCCCAGTATCAGATCCATCACCGTGGGCGATTCCTGAGAGATCTTGTTCACCTTTCTGGCCTTTACGCCTGCTTCCTTCAGGACAGCCGCCGTACTTCTGGTGGCGTAAATAGTGTAACCCAGCTTCTCGAAACGTCTGCCGATCTCAATCGCCTCTCCCTTATCCGCATCCTTTACCGTAATAATCATATTCTTATATTTGGGCAGATTCACACCGGCTCCAAGAAATGCTTTATACAGAGCCTCATTGTAATTCTTTGCAATGCCCAGACATTCTCCGGTGGATTTCATCTCCGGCCCTAAGCTGATCTCCGCACCCCGTATTTTTTCAAAGGAGAATACGGGCATTTTAATGGCATAATAAGGCGCCTCCGGCTGCAATCCCGGTTCATATCCCAGTTCCCGTATGGTCTTACCGATAATTACCTCCGTGGCCAGATCCACAATGGGAATACCCGTCACTTTGCTGATATAGGGCACGGTACGGGAGGAACGGGGGTTGACCTCGATCACATACACATCCTCTCCGATGGCAATGAACTGAATGTTGATCAGCCCCTTGACATGAAGCGCCTTCGCCAGTCTTCTGGTATATTCGGCTATTTTCTCCTTTACCGCCTTGTCGATGGTAGGCGCCGGATAAACGGATATACTGTCCCCCGAATGGACGCCCGTTCTCTCGATATGCTCCATAATGCCGGGAATCAGGATATCCGTGCCGTCACAGACAGCATCCACTTCAATCTCCTTCCCCTGCAGATACTTGTCCACCAAAATAGGATGATCCTGTGCAATCCGGTTGATGATTGCCATAAACTCCTCAATCTCCTCGTCGGAAATGGCAATCTGCATCCCCTGTCCGCCAAGCACATAGGAAGGGCGCACCAGCACGGGATAGCCCAGACGGTTGGCCACCTCCTTGGCCTCTTTTGCCGTATACACGGTTCCGCCTGCCGCTCTGGGAATCTCCGTCTCCTCCAGTATCCGGTCGAACAGCTCTCTGTCCTCCGCAGCGTCCACATCTTCCGCCTTTGTCCCCAAAATGGGCACGCCCATCTTCATCAGACTTTCCGTCAGCTTAATGGCCGTCTGCCCGCCGAACTGAACCACCGCCCCGTCGGGATGCTCGATATTGACAACGGACTCCACATCCTCCGGCGTCAAGGGTTCAAAATACAGCTTGTCCGCTATGTCAAAATCCGTACTTACGGTCTCCGGATTATTATTGATAATAATGGTCTCATATCCTGCCTTGGAAAAAGCCCATGTGGCATGTACGGAACAATAGTCGAATTCGATTCCCTGTCCGATGCGGATAGGCCCGGAGCCAAGCACCAATATCTTCCTGCGCTTTTCCGCCGGACTATCGACATTCTTTCCATTGTCTGCCGACAGACTTTCTCCCGGCATGGCAGCTTCCGGCATATGTCTGTCCGCCGCTTCCCCTGACATCATTTCTCCTGCCGAATGCCCTCCCGGTAATCTGGCACCTGCCTGCAAGCCGGAAATCACACTTGCTTCACACTGGCCGCCGTATACGGAATAGTAATAGGGCGTGGATGCCGCAAATTCTGCGGCACAGGTATCCACCATCTTATAGACGGCTCTCACCCCGTTCTCATAGCGCATTTGCTTAATCTCGGTCTCAGTCTTCCCCGTCAGCCGGGCAATCACGGAATCCGGAAACTCCATCCGTTTAGCTTCCTTCAGCAATTCCACAGTCAGAGCCTCTTTTTGAAGCGCCTGTTCCATCTCCACCAAAATGGCAATCTTGTCGATAAACCAGAAATCTATCATAGTAATGGCATGTATGGTCTCGTAGTCGATGCCCTTCCGCAGCGCTTCCGCAATGACCCAGATTCTCTGGTCATCCACAACGGCAAGGCGTTCTTTCAGCTCTTCTACGGACAATTCGCCGAAATCATAGCTCAAGAGACAGTCCACATGCTGCTCCAGAGAACGGATCGCCTTCATCAATGCTCCTTCAAAGTTATCACAGATACTCATAACCTCACCGGTGGCTTTCATCTGTGTTGTCAGAGTCCGCTTTGCCGTAATAAATTTATCGAAGGGCAGTCTGGGAATCTTCACCACGCAATAGTCCAGCGCCGGTTCAAAGGATGCATACGTCTTCTGCGTAATGGCGTTCTTAATCTCATCCAATGTGTAGCCCAGTGCGATCTTTGCCGCCACCTTTGCAATGGGATAGCCGGTGGCCTTGGACGCCAGCGCCGAAGAACGGCTCACACGGGGATTCACCTCAATTACACAGTATTCGAAGCTGGTGGGATGCAGCGCAAACTGTACATTACAGCCGCCGGTAATTTTCAGCTCACTGATAATGTTCAAGGCGGAGGTGCGCAGCATCTGGTACTCTTTGTCGCTGAGTGTCTGGGAAGGCGCCACCACAATACTGTCACCTGTATGCACGCCCACAGGATCAATGTTTTCCATATTACAAACGGTGATACAGTTGCCCGCGCTGTCACGCATGACCTCATACTCTATTTCCTTCCAGCCGGCGATACAGCGCTCCACCAATACCTGCCCTACCCGGGAGAGGCGCAGCCCGTTCTCCAGAATTTCCTCCAGCTCTGCCTGATTGCGGGCGATACCGCCGCCGGAGCCTCCCAGCGTATAGGCAGGACGCAGCACCACGGGATAACCTATGGAATCGGTAAACCGGATGCCCTCCTGCACGTCTTCCACTACTTTAGACGCCGCACAAGGTTCTCCGATGCGCTCCATCAGATCCTTAAACTCCTGACGCCCTTCGGCATTGCGGATGGTAGCCGCCGTTGTGCCCAGAAGCGTCACTCCGTGGGCCGCCAGAAATCCGGACTCCTCCAGCTCCATACCAAGGTTCAAGCCGGCCTGCCCGCCCAGAGTGGGAAGTATGCTGTCCGGCTTCTCCTTTTCGATAATCTGTTCCAAGACCTTCACGGTCAAAGGTTCAATGTATACCTTATCTGCAATATCTTTGTCCGTCATAATGGTGGCGGGATTCGAATTTACCAGAATGACCTCCACGCCCTCTTCCTTCAAAGAGCGGCATGCCTGTGTGCCCGCATAGTCGAACTCTGCCGCCTGCCCGATGACAATGGGGCCGGATCCGATTACCATGACACGTTTTACATTGGGATTTTTAGGCATTGTGATTCTCTCCTTTCACCATAGCTTTCTGCTTTTTCATCAGCTCTATAAATCTGTCAAACAAGTATCCGGAATCCTGAGGGCCGCAGCACGCCTCGGGGTGGAACTGTACGGTAAAGATGTCCTTTCCGGTGTAGGACAGCCCTTCGTTGGTGCCGTCGTTTACATTGATAAACGCAGGCGCCGCCACCTTGGGATCCAGCTTGTCCGCATCCACCACATATCCGTGGTTTTGAGAGGAAATATACACCCTTCCCGTCTCCAAATCCTTCACCGGATGGTTCCCTCCTCTATGGCCGTATTTCATCTTATAGGTGTCGGCTCCGTTGGCAAGAGCCATCAATTGATGCCCCAGACAGATTGCAAAAACGGGAATATCCGTTTGATACAGCTTTTTCAGCTCCTCTATAATAGTGACGCATTCCTTGGGATCCCCCGGGCCGTTGCTGAGCATAATGCCGTCCGGCCGGGCTTCGATGATTTCTTCCGCGGAAGTCCATGCGGGATAAACCGTCACCTCGCAGCCTCTGGATGACAGGGAATGGGCTATATTCTTCTTGGCTCCGAAGTCCATCAGCGCGACCCGTAAACCGATACCGTTTAATTCCTTTACCAGAGTGGGCTTAGGCTCCCTCTCCCCTCTCTCATACGCCGCCTTGTCAAAACGTGCGGAACCGGACAAAGGGCCGTTCTGGGACAGCTCCGTAACCCCTTGGAGCGTATATTTCTCCTTACAGGAAACCCTTTCCACTACTTTGCCGGTGGTATATTCCTTTAATTTAATCCGAATCTGCCCGAAATCATAGTTTTCATTTGTGGTAATCATGCCGTTCATAGTTCCCTTCTCACGAAGGATTTTGGTTAAGGCACGGGTGTCAATGCCTGCGATACCGGGCACGTCGTTTTCTTCAAGAAACTGTTGAATGGTACAATTATTTCGAAAATTACTGGGAATACGGGAGAGCTCCCTTACAATGAAGCCGTCTGGCCAAGCTTTGATAGATTCCATGTCGTCTTTACAGATACCGTAGTTGCCGATTAGAGGATACGTCATACAGACTGCCTGTCCCGCGTAAGAGGGGTCGGTCAATACTTCGAGATATCCCGCCATGGATGTGTTAAATACAATTTCACTGATTACTTCTCTGTGGGCGCCTATGTGAATGCCTTCAAACACAGTGCCGTCCTCCAAAATCAAAAAAGCCTTCATCCTCTCATCTCCATTCCTTAACACTTTTCATACCATTCTGCCATGTGCCAAAAAACATCCGGCATGGATGGATTTGCAAAAACGCACACGGACAACCTTTGGACCGTTTCCGGTCTTGACTATGGACTATTCTACCACAAAAAAAATAGACGGGCAATAAGAAAACCCGTCTATTTGTATTCTTTTTATCATCTCATCTCCAGCGGAAAATCATTATATTCTCAGCCGTCAATTCTTACCGTACATCAGCTCCCTATACCATTTCAAGCTCTTTACATAACAGTCATTGATCACGGAGAGATCCACATCCGCGAGCAGCATCAAGCGTGTAACCTCCTGCCAGTTTGCATTTTCATACTGCATCATCAGATTCAGCACCTTCGCCAAATCCCCCTCCCCCTTCACCAGGGCATCGCTGACTTCACCGGTTACCTTTACCATTTCCAGCGCTTCCTGCATGGGCTTCTCCAGAATAACATCCAGCACGGAAACCAATCCCATAAGGAACAGCTCCTCCTGCTTTGCCTGCATATCGAAAGCCGCCGCCAAAGATTCCGCAAATTTAGCCCGGAGCAAGGAAAGCCTTGTAATCTCACTTGGCTTGTCGGAGTACATTTCCTTCACTACCGCCGTATTGATCCACTTTCTCAACTCCTTCTGTCCCAGCATAGCGGCAGCATGGCGGATGGTGGAGATGCCGGAATTTATAGTCATGCGGTTTACCATCTGCAATAAGGAGATGGTCAGCGCAGGATCGCGTCCGATAATTTCGGATACATCGGCCAGATCAAAGTTCTCGCTGTTTACGGAATTCATCAGGGCAATATAATTTACCTTTAACGGAGAGATCTCATGATTACCCTTTGTGACAGGCACACGGTAGAAATCACCTTCATACAACTGATACCCGCCCACGGCTTTCAGCCTTTCAAAAGCACCCATATCACTGATATTGCCCGCAACCAGCTTTACATTGGGATAAAGCTTTCCGAAATAAATCTTAGCCTTATCAATGGCGATTTTCCGGTTGTTCAATAGCACATAATCCATGAGCTTTAGGACTTCGCCGTAATTTTCAAAGTCCGAAACGGGAAGCTTGCGGACGGCCAGCTTATATCCCATATTTTTCAGTTCCCGCAGGCGCTTCACATACATTTCCACAGGAGGAATGGTATTGTCAATCAAAAATACAATCCTGCCATGAGGAGCCTTGCACTGCTCCTGCACATCGGAAAAGATAGAGATATTGCTCACCGGAACAAATATCTCACTGTCTTCGGAAATTGTCTCAATCCCCATCTCTTCAATGAGCTCCAATCCGAAAACGGCAGCTGCCCCATCATTCTGCCTCGTTCCCTGCATCATTGGATCCAGAAAAAAGTTATCCTTCTGCGCGAAAATAGAATAGGCGCGGACAGCCATATTTTCGTCAAAAAGCGGTATTAAAGCTACTAACATATCTATTCTCCCTTCTAATTATCCATATTCGGAGGCAGCCCCCTATATCCGCAAGCTTCACGGATTGTTAAATTGCGCTCCGGCGCTTGGCGTACCTGACATGATATGCGGAGGATATAGGAATGCGCCTCGAAATAGAACCGTTTATTATTTAAAATATTCTACGCCGGATTCAAAAATCAGGATATCCTGTTCCCCATATATATTCATCGCAACGGCGGTATCACGTCTCTCGGAGTGAGCCATCTTGCCCAGACAACGTCCGTCGGGAGAAGTGATGCCCTCAATGGCACAGTATGAACCGTTAATATTGTACTCTTCATCCATGGACACATTTCCGTTCCGGTCACAGTACTGAGTAGCCGCCTGCCCGTTGGCAAACAGCCGGTCCAGCCACTCCTTAGGCGCTACGAAACGTCCCTCTCCATGAGAAGCAGGATTGCAGTACACCTTTCCCAGCTCCGCTTTCCGCAGCCAAGGAGATTTATCGGATACCACCTTCGTATAAACCATCTTGGAAATATGTCTGTTAATGGTGTTAAAGGTCAGTGTGGGAGAATCCTCCTTCTGTCCCACAATATCTCCGTAAGGCACCAGTCCCAGCTTAATCAGCGCCTGAAATCCGTTACAGATTCCCAGTGCCAGACCGTCCCTCTCATTCAGCAGCTTCATAACCGCCTCTTTCAGCTTCGCGTTCTGAAAAGCGGTGGCAAAAAACTTCGCGCTTCCGTCCGGCTCGTCACCTGCCGAGAACCCGCCGGGGAACATAATAATCTGGGCCTGTCCTATGGCCTTTTCAAATTCCTCCACGGAAGCCCTGATGTCCTCCTCGTTGCGATTGCGGAACACCCTTGTGACAACATCGGCTCCTGCGCGTTCAAACGCCTTCGCGCTGTCATACTCACAGTTGGTTCCGGGGAATACGGGGATAAACACCGTGGGCTTGGCCGTTTTATTTTTACATACATATATGCTCTCGGCTTTGTAAAGCTTGCTTTCCACGGGAGCAGTCTCCAAAACCGCCTTTGTGGGGAATACCTTCTCCAGTCTGGATGTCCACGCGGCAAGCGCCTCTTCCATAGTAATAGTTACGTCTCCGTACACGAAAACCGGCTCCTCCGTCACCGTACCGATTACCCTCACATTATGCTCGGAAGCCGTCAGCACGGAAAGCTTTTCGGGAACCACTTCCACAAGAATGTCGCCCAGAGCATTTCCAAACAGCGTGTCCACGGACACATTATCCTCTATACGTACCCCCAGTTTATTACCGAACGCCATTTTTGATAACGCTGCCGCCGCGCCCTTTGCATCCAGAGCATATGCGGAAACCACTATTTTCTCCTGAATCAAATATTTGATAAAGCCGTAAAGCTCCGCCACATCCTCGTACATAGGAATATCAAAGGCATCCTTTTCTATCTTAAAGCGAACCAGCTTGTTTCCAGCCTTTTTCAGCTCGGGAGTGATGAGTTCACCCTGTTTCGCAATATCCACCGCAAAGGAAACCAATGTGGGAGGAACGTCAATATTATTGAAGGTTCCTGACATACTGTCTTTTCCGCCGATGGAAGGAAGCCCAAAGCCCATCTGCGCGTCATAAGCGCCCAGCAGTGCCGCAAAAGGCTGGCTCCAGCGTCCGGGGTCGGAGGTCATCCGGCGGAAATACTCTTGGAACGTAAAGCGGATTTTCTCAAAATCACCGCCGCAAGCCACAATTTTTGCCATGGACTCCGTCACCGCATATACGGCTCCATGGTAGGGGCTCCATGAGGACAAATAAGGGTCAAACCCGTAACTCATCATGGTGACGGTATCCGTCTTTCCCCGGAGCACGGGCAGCTTTGCCACCATAGCCTGAGTCTCCGTCAGCTGATGCTTTCCTCCATAGGGCATAAAGACACTTCCCGCACCGATGGAAGCGTCAAACATCTCCACCAGCCCCTTCTGGGAACACACATTCAGATCATTTAAAAGCGCCAGCCATGCGGCCTTAACCTCTCCTGCTTCCAGCTTTCCGCCCACTGCAGGCACCGCATACCGGTGAAAATAATTTTCTTTCTCGTCGGGAATATCCACCTTCACGGCCGTTTCCTGATGAGCGCCGTTGGTATCCAAAAAGGCTCTCTTCAGATTTACGATGGTTTTACCCCTCCAGTTGAGAACCAGACGGGGATCCTCGGTCACTACGGCAACCGCCACCGCCTCCAGATTCTCCTCTGCGGCATACCCTAAAAATTTCTCCACGTCCTTAGGATCTACCACCACTGCCATACGCTCCTGCGATTCGGAGATGGCAAGCTCCGTGCCGTCCAGACCGGCATATTTCTTGGGCACCTTGTCCAAATCTACCGTCAGGCCGTCGGCCAGTTCACCGATTGCCACGGACACGCCGCCTGCGCCGAAATCATTGCATTTCTTGATAATACGGCTTACTTCCTCCCGCCGGAACAGTCTCTGAATCTTACGTTCCGTGGGGGCATTTCCCTTCTGTACCTCGGCGCCGCAGGTCTCGATGGATTGTTCCGTATGCACTTTGGAGGAACCGGTAGCGCCGCCGCAGCCGTCGCGTCCGGTACGCCCTCCCAGCAAAATAATAATATCTCCGGGATCGGAAGTCTCACGGATCACGTTTTTTCTGGGAGCGGCACCCATAACGGCGCCGATCTCCATTCTCTTCGCCACATAGTCGGGATGATAAATCTCTTTTACGAATCCGGTGGCGAGGCCGATCTGGTTTCCGTAGGAAGAATAACCGCTTGCCGCGCCCCGAACCAGTTTTTTCTGGGAGAGCTTTCCTTTTAATGTATCGGCCACGGGAACCGTAGGATCCGCCGCTCCGGTAACGCGCATAGCCTGATATACATAGCCTCTGCCGGAAAGAGGATCGCGGATAGCGCCGCCGAGACAGGTAGCCGCCCCGCCGAAGGGCTCGATTTCCGTGGGATGATTGTGCGTCTCGTTTTTAAAGAACACCAGCCATTCCTCGGTCTCCTTGCGATCACCGTAATCCATCTCCACAGGCACCACCACGGAGCAGGCGTTGATCTCGTCGGATTCTTCCATATCCGCCAGCTTTCCGTCCTTCTTCAGCTTCCGCATGGCCATCAGCGCCAAATCCATCAGACAGACGAACTTATCCTTCCTGCCTGCAAAAATTTCTTCTCTGGTATCCAGATAACTCTGATAAGTCGTTTCAATGGGGGAACGGTAAAATCCGTCACCGAACTCTACCTTTGTCAATTCCGTAGAGAAAGTGGTATGGCGGCAATGGTCGGACCAATAAGTGTCCAGCACCCGGATTTCCGTCATGGAAGGATCCCGTTTTTCATCCTCCCGGAAATACTTTTGAATGTGTAAAAAGTCCTGAAACGTCATAGCCAAAGAAAGAGACTCATACAGCTTTAAAAGTTCCCCCTCCTCCATATCGGAAAAGCCGTCCAGAACCTTGACATCATCGGGCTCTTCAAAAACCGCCACCAACGTGTCGGGCTTCTCCAGCCCCGTCTCTCTGGAATCCACGGGATTGATACAATATGCTTTAATTCTGTCGAACTCTTCCTCCGTGATATCTCCCAGAATCATATAGGTGACTGCGGTTCGGATGACAGGTTCCTCCGATTCCTTTAAAAACTGCACGCACTGTACGGCGGAATCCGCCCTCTGGTCGAACTGCCCGGGCAGAAATTCTACGGAGAACACTCTGCCGCCCGCGGGCACTTCAATCTTCTCCTCATATAAAATGTCAACGGGAGGCTCGGAGAAAACGGTTCTGCACGCTTTTGCAAACACTTCGTCCGAAATGTTTTCCACGTCATAGCGGATAAACTCCCTAACTCCCTCCACATTGATTCCAAGATAATTCTTCAACTCTTCGTGGAGCTCCTTTGCCTTAACCGCAAAATCTTCCTTCTTCTCCACATAAATACGCCTTACATTTCCCATACTGCTCCTCCATGTGCCAATCTGGTCTACAAATTCCATTTGATTTCTATTGTTATCGTTTTAATATCTGCCGTCCGAAAACCGCTATGAAATTCCCACCCCCAGAGATTTTAATATGTATAAAATTTCCTTGTCCACGGTATCTGCCGTAATGCCGATGGTCTGTGCGGATATTTTCAGTCCTTCCAAAATAAACATGATATTGCGCGCCGTCCCCTTACAATCTTCGCAGTAAAATTCACCGCTGTCCACTCCTGCCTCAATCAGCTTTTCTATAATTTTCACGGCCTCCTCAAACTGCTTCCGCAGCACGTTTTCCTTTTTATTCGGCTGCGTCTCAAAATAGAATTCATAAATCGCCTGCGTCAAAGTATCTTCCTTGCGGAGAAGCTCCTTTTTCTGCTCTTGTAAAAAGAGAACCAAAATGTCGGCAGCCGTAGCGTCCTCCGTGATGCTGTCGGAAAACACGTCATCGGTTTCCTCGCTTTCCAGCTTCAAAACCTCCAGAAAAATCTGGCTGGTACTTTCAAAATAGAGATACAGACCCCCCCGGCTGATATCGCAGGCCTCCACAATATCCTTCATGGTGACTCTCTTAAAGCCCTTCTCCACAAATACTTTTCTGGCAGTCTCCAATATATATTTTCTCTTCTGTATTGATTTTTCGCCCATACAACCTCTCATTCTACCATACTGCGGCCGCCCACGTTATTCGATATCCGCGGGCTTGTCCCAGTACTCAATAATCTGCTGCATCTGCTTCAATATCAGATAAAAGATATTCTCCTGAAGCCCCTCGCTCCACAGCAGTCCTTTCGTCCTTCCGCCAAGCACATATTTGGAGAGAATACCTTTTAAAATATTCCAATCCCGGATTCCCGCACGAGTGATAATTTTCCGCTCGTCGTCATGTGTCTTTATACGATTTCTGGTATATGTATACGGATAATTGCGATCCATCAATGGCGAATTTCCTGCCTCTTTTACAAAACTCATCAAGTTAGAATCAAACACCGGAATGGCCATAGAATGTTCCGTAAACTCCGGACCCTTGTAAAAGGAATTTCCTGCTTTGCCTGCATTTTGCTCCAGCCATGGCAGATATTTCATCAAAGGACCTGCGGCCTCCTTATATTCTTCCATCAGCTTCTGTGTGTATTCCATGTTTTCTTCCATAATAACCAAAACCATGCCTTTCCGATAATTTGTAAAAAACAAGTCACTGTCCGCTCGATACCGCCGCGGGGGGTTTTCACGCTGTTTTGACGTGCCAAATCCGCGGCAGCCATATATAGAGTCCTGCGGACTCATTGCATATATGCCGTAAAAGGAGTGAACAGCAGTAAAACTGACACATATGTATTTTTATTTTATCACATTTTTATTAAAAGTACAGTAGAAAATTGCACCCACTTTGTAGTATAATAAAAAACAGCAGTTCCATCTTTAAACATACAAAGACCTCTCCGCGGCGGAACTGTTGCAGAAAAAGCCGCGCTGTGGCAGAAATGAGATAGGAAAATGGCGGGTAGTATTTTAGAAAAAGGGAAACTAATCTATTCAAGCGGACAGCCCATGACCGCACTGCATATCATCGCAAAGGGGAAAGTACGGGCTACCTATCCCGGCGGTACATATACGCTGGTTCAGGGAGATGTAATCGGTATCTGTGAGATATGCTCCGAAGTGCACTTTGTAGATTATATCACATTGGAAGACACCACCCTCATGACATATCCCCTGAATAATATCGACGCGTTGGAAAAAGTCCTGCGGTCTCATGCGGCAATGGTAAAGCTTTTCCTGCTGTCGTTATTCCGACAATTAAATATTGTTCTGGAAAAGGTTATGCCGGCAGAGACCATCTGTGACAATCTCTATCAGGCGTTGACTAACGATTACAGCCAATATACGGCGCTTTGCAGCCGATACCGCGTTCAGCCGCGGGCTCTGAATCTGTCGGAAATGAACGCTTATCTCGGCGCCGAGACTCCCGATGCATGGATGGGAGATTATTATCTGGGACTGCAGCATGCCTATGCCGGAGAAGGCGGTAAATTCCTGTGTCAAGAAGTCGGTTTGGCCATGGGTATCCTGATAAGAGGCAGTCAGGACTTCCAGAAGACTTATGCCAGTCTGGATGAGCAGTTCCAATACCGCAGACAGATTGCCGCATTCTACTTTGATTCCTCCGGCGATGACCTGTTCGAGGTATTGACCTCCTTGTTTATCCGCCTCGGCCCGAATTGTGAAGATGCAGGCGCCCTTCTTTCGATTATCAACCGAATCATACAGGAATTCGAAAAGGATCCTGCCGTTGATCAGAAAGCCGTCTCCCAAAGAATACAGATTTTTAAGAAAAGCCTTTCCGCAATGGCGAAGCCGGATACCTCTGCCGCCGAGACGGCGGACGCGGAGGCTTCCGGAAATTCCACAGTGCTGTCGGAGATTTCCGGCTCTTTAACCACTATTCTGGGATTTGCAGGAGCAGATCTGGAAATCGGACCTGCTTTCCGCCAGCATGTCATAGCCTATAAAGCATTGGAAGACAAAAACTCCACGGAAGAAGAAGTGGGCAGGCTGCGCCGAATGCTGACCGCCGAATTTAACGAATTGTATGCCGCCGTATTCGAACGTTCCCTGCAGACTACCACTCTTCCTATTCCGGTGCGCATGTTCCTCTATTTCGGCTATGTGGATGAAGAACTGGCCGGCGCCGCTAACTGCGCCGTTCTCTACGACCTTGCATGCAATATGGAAAATCACTCCGAATTCGGCGTGTACACCTTTTACCACTGGCTGCTGGCCGTTTATAACGGGGACAAAAACCCCAGCCGCAACGAGTTTGACGAGGACTTCTTCGACAACATCAATAAGCAGAAGGCAACGGGAAAGCTGACGGAAGCTCAGGCAACCGCCATGAAAAACGATGCTCTGTTAAAAGTAAAGTTCGAGATGGATAACTTGTTTGTATCGGTCAACAAAATAACG
Source organism: uncultured Acetatifactor sp. (assembly GCA_910589655.1). GTDB lineage: Bacteria > Bacillota > Clostridia > Lachnospirales > Lachnospiraceae > Acetatifactor. The sequence goes on from CAJUTJ010000156.1 coordinate 24,665, forward strand.
TCAGGACGCATCACCACCTTCTGCCCTCTCTTCGCGGAAGACAATGTTATGAGAGACTTGAGGGATTCCTATGTCACCGTAAGCCAGATCAGCAAGACTCTGGAAATGATAAAAGGAGTAGACTATTCCGTATTTTTCCGTGAGAGCCTCGACCTTGAAAATTCCAGCATCATGGGCAAGGAATCCATCCATCTGGAGTTCCTTCCCGATGTGATTCTGATGCCGAATGTAGGTGTCAGGGGCGTTATGTGGCAGGAAATCGAGGGTAAGAAACGTAACTCCCCTTCCCGAATGATATTCTCCATTTTCCACATGGAGGACATCAGCGCCACCATGGTTCGTCTGGCCGGAGAATTCCGTTGGGAAATGTGCAAGCGTGTACAGGGCAGCCGCTGGAATGATGTTTCCGAGCGCTCCCTCACCAGTGAATATTTTGATTATGTACAGTTCTATCGGAAGAATCATGACCTCAGCAACGATGCAAAAGAAAAAATTAAGACCAGCCTGCAAAGGGCTAAGAACAGTTTCAAGGAAATGTTTGTAAGAGACTATATTGTGTGGATATTCTTTGAGGGAACCGGATCTCCCAGACTGAACAAGGTGGCAAGGAAAATTCTGCTGACCTACTGTCCGTTCCCTGCCGCATTGAGCAAAACTCAGGAACAGAATCCTATGTTCACGGAATTGATTGCCCACCAGAGAGTCCTGATGAACCAAAGGCTGCATCATATTGATATGTTTATGCAGAAGCTCCGCGTCAGCAACGTTGCCATACCACAAACCTTGGAAGCGGAACGCTCTTTTACAGAAGGTAAAATCTAAGGTAGACAAACGGTTTTTTTTAAGGTATAATCATAGTGAATTCCCCAAATACATAGAAGGCATAGTGCTGTAAAACGGCACTATGCCTTCTAGTACTGCATTGCGGAAATAACGGTGAATATCAGTGCCCGATATTTGTGTCAGGGCAAGGCGGAGGAGGGAGGCGATGCGGTGGCATCGTTGACTGACGACAACGCGGCACTGGCGCAAAGAGTGGGTGCTGAATTCAT
>CAJUTJ010000157.1 GCA_910589655.1 uncultured Acetatifactor sp.
GCAGCTTAACAAGTTCCTATGAATTTTGAAAATTTCCATAGGGGTGGGCTTATTAAAGTTACCCTTTTTTACATCAACTGCTTGAAAAAAACTTTTTAAACATTTTTCATTTTACCTATTGACATTTCTTAGCTGGACTTTGCCCTCAGATAGAGATCTTCACCTATCTACTCGAAAAATAATCGGTTAGGTCACAAAAATTTTGAAAAAATTTCGAAAAGCCGAATAAACATATTTTTCCTATATTGTATTGCTTTTTAGCGGCTTTATCAATGTTAGCTTTTGTGGAACGAATGGGGTGCAGGACATATAAACATACCACCCCCCGCTGAACGCGCCCGGAAACCCTCGATACAAGCGGGTTTCAAACGCCTAAATGCTGACAGTCCAGACGTGGAAAATAAGCGGTTTTTATAGCGCGTTCAACCCTATCCCCCCGCCCTTTCCCATTCATGGGAAAGGGGGCGGCTCTGGAGGATATTCACCAGAGCTCCTATGCAAAAATGCGCGGGGACAACGATTGCTTTGGGACTTTTTGTCTCAAAGTCACTACGCGATAATTTAGATTTTGCGGGTAGAATGGCCAGAGTCTGCTGGGGGCCGCCCTGATAACCAAAACAGGGCGGCCTCCAGTAGGCCCCGGCCATATCGCAGAAAAAACCGCCGCTTTGAGTTTTCCCAATAACGGCGGTTTCGTGTAGGTTGGCTCCATTCTTTAAGTGTCGTGTTATTATACCCTTGTCAAATACACTAAAGCCTTTATGGTATATAAATCTTCAAAAGACTATCAATGAGAAAAATGGACAGATAGTCTGCTGATATGAGGAATCTAAAAGTGGTTGGAGAAGTCCGGTTGGGTGTCATGATATAGTTAATATGAGGAAATCAAGGAGCATATGGAGTGAATGATATAACATATTAAATAACAATATAAATTGAAGATGTTGACTAATATAAGCAATGGAGATAAACTGGTCTTATGAAAGCTGCCGAATATTGTTATTACTTTAGAAAATTTAGGAAGGAGGAGGTTATGAATATACTTGTGATTGGGAATGGGTTTGATCTGGCACATGGGTTGCCTGCGAAGTATGGAGAGCAGGAACAAGTAAAACGGATCTCGTAGAATATGTAAAAGACAAATATCATAACGCAAATATACTGTGTAAATATACAACAAGGCCAATTATATATATTTATACAGATAGAAATCTTGTTGTTGAAAGATTAAAATCTGATGGATACACGCAAGATAAAATATATTTTAGGCTAAAAAGATCTGAGGCCTGTTGGGAAGATTATATATATGTAAATCCTTCTGTTGAATTTGAACTAATAAGTGCATTACGAGGATATAAAAGGGAAATACAATATAAGATTAATCAGTATTCGTATGATAAAAATGTTTTTTTAATGATGAGATTTCGTGATAGTAACAAGGTTACATATACTGTTGCAAATATGGAATTGTATTGTTTGATGAGGCAAAAGAAGGAGTATATTATAATCCCAATGTCGCATACGAGCTTGGAATGATGCAAACTCAAAACAAAAAATGTTTAATTTTGAAACATCAGTCTTTGCCTAATCCACCATTTGATATAGTTAAAGATTTATACCATGTATATATTAAGGAAATTGAACTTGAAAAAATATTAAGCGATTGGATAAGCAGTTTGAAAGATACTTAATCAAAAAAGATAAGGTAGCATTATTGAATCTATTTCATATAAGATTGTAGCGTACGCATTGAATTTAGCTGCGACAAATATTGTGTTGTTAGTGGGGATATGTAAGTGGGGGAAGTTGGAATTTCGTGGCAGTAACTAATAAGGAATACTGAAAATGGGAGAATACAAAGAGATGGTAAGAAGAGTGGTTGGTGTATTAGGGGTTGTCTTTAGAATGCTATTAAGATATTGGGCAAAAGATGACAAAGTATTAAGTGCAAATATTGTAGATGTGGAACAATTTGCGCAACAATGTGGTTTGTCAATCTGGGAAGCAAAAAAGTTTAATAGAACTATAGAAGAATTTATAGATATTATAGCAGAGAATTTTATTAAAGAATTTGGTAGTCAAATAGAAAACGAAAAACGTAAAGAAGCAATCTTTCTTCAAATACAAGAAGATGTAGAAAAAGTTGGTATTAGTGATATTAAATTAATTACAGCTATATCTAATCCCGACGATTTGCAAAATATTATTATGGATCAATCGAGGAAAGAGAGAGAATATTGGAGTGATACAGAAATAGGAGCATATACTAATTGTGTAAGATACATTTCTAAGGCGGGTATAGAATTTGTGTCAAAATTGCCTAACTTTACACCAAAAGCACTAGAAGTAGTGATAAAGAGACAAGAGGAATATCATCAGGACTTATATAATATTCTGATGGATATTCAGGCAATGACACGTTTGATTAAAAGTACAGATATCAGGTATCAAGAATATGAAAACATATATAGGGAGAAAATAATTGAGAAATACAGCAAGGTGGAATTAATTGGGGCAGGGATCAATAATGTCAGGAATATAACAAGGTATGATATTTCATCTGCATATGTGGAATTAAATTGTGTGAGTGAGGACGATTATGGAGAAGAAATTGAATTGTCACAAGTGTTTTCTGATAATAACGTTGTTTGGATAAAAGGAGAGGCAGGTTCAGGAAAAACAACCTTTTTACAATGGATAGCAATCTGTACAGCTAAAAATGAATATCAAAAAATTGAAAATATCAGAAATACAATCCCTATTATAATAGAATTAAGAAATACAAAATGGCCAATCAGTTTGCAGGATGCCGTTAATAAAATAACTTCAATATATGGAAGCAACTGTCCTGATGGATGGGTTTTGAATTTGCTAAAAAGAAATAGGGCTGTTTTGCTGTTTGATGGTTTGGATGAAATAAACCAAATGAAGAGATTGGATGTTTACAAATTTGTTGAAGATATTGTAGAACAAAATCCCAGAATGAAAATCTTGCTGACGGCAAGAAATTCTGTAAAAGACTGTCTTAATTGTGATTGCACAGATTATGAAATAATGCCTATGAATGCAGAAAATATCAAAAAATTTATTGTGTATTGGCATAGGTCTGTTTTGAGAAAGGATGCGATTGTTAGCGATCAGGAGATTGACAGACTGCAGTTTCATTTGAAGAAAAAGATATTAGAGAGTCCGTCATTGAAGATATTAGCTAAGAACCCCTTATTATGTGCGATGATTTGTGCATTAAATTACATAAATAATGAACAATTACCCGAAGGTAAAATGGAATTATATGAGAAATGTTGCGAGATGTTAATGGATGCAAGAGACAATCAACGAAAAATTGACAGGAATATTTACAGGAATTTGCCTAATCTTGATTATGGTAAAAAAAGAAAAATTTTAGAAGAAATATCATATTGGATGATGAATGGAAATGTTTCATCTGAAAGTAAAAGCAGTGTGAGGGAGTACTTAGAACACTTATTGAAAGATACCAATATTTTAGCTGATAATAAAAAAGAGTATACTACGGAGGATGTACTTGATTATTTAATTGAAAGAAGCGGTATTATTAGGGAACCAGAAGAAGGCATTATTGATTTCGTTCATAAAACCTTTATGGAATTTTTGGCAGTAAAAACTATTTGTAGAAATTGTGATTGGAATGTGTTAGTCAGAGAGGCGTGCAATTCTAATTGGAAAGAAACAATTATTATGTGTTTTCATGAAATGGGAAGCGAAAATATATCTCGCGTATTAAGAAAACTGATATGTGAAGGGGCATTCAAAGACGATGATAGATATATTTTAATGGCATCGTTAGGCGCTTCCAATGCTGTTTTTCTTTCAAATCATGAAATAAAAGAAGAAATAGATGAAAAAATCAGGAATATGATTCCTCCGAAGCCAGCCGATTTGTCGGAAATATCACAAGCAGGAACATATTTACTACCGTTTCTAAAGGATTTAGAAACATATTCAAATGATGAAAAGGGAAGATGCTTAAATCTGATTGACCGCATAGGAACGGAGGAAGCAATTCCAGCCATAATATCTTATGTTGAAGGAAATGGAAACGATACCGTAAAATTGTATGCATTAAATATGTTAGCTGGATTTGAAGATGCAATATTGGAGGAATACAATATAAAAGAGCAGTTGCTGAAAATTTTATTGGATTCAATTAGTGAAGATTCGTTGATTACTTATGAGTGTATGATAAATATAATAGGTAATGAGAAGTTAATGGAAAAACAAATCGAAAGAATTGAGAGTGTGAAAAGATTATATCTTATTTGTGACACATTAGAAGAGAGTTTCTATAAAGGAAACACAGAAATTATGTGGTATTTTAGGGGATGTAGGGATGTTGTTTTAAGTGGAAATATACAAAGTACTGAATTTTTGAAACAATTTGCTTACATTGATAATTTAACAATGAAAGCAGAAAACGATTTATCAGAAGTGATTCAAAATTTAAGGAATAATAAAAGTTTGATAAGTATCAAAAATTTATATCTTGAATCGAAAGAACTGCATTATTTTTATGAACAAGATTTGAGTAGTATGAAAAACATTGAGACTTTTGAACTTCATTGTATGGACAATAAGTTAGAATTGTACATTGATAATTTTGATGATTATCCAAAACTCAAAAAAGTTGTTTTAGAATTGGAAGATTTTTTGGCAAAGGATATAAGATCACAGATACCTGCTTGGAAAGAAAAAAATGTTGATTTAGAGGTAGTAATAGGTACGGGTGCATAGGCATAAACGTACAAAGAAAATAGTATATACAACATAGATATTGCATATTGTATCTAAATACAAGAATGTAGTAGGCATAGGCCAGATAAAATACTCGCAGTTCTTCCGTTGTGAAACAGGAATTACGACTATTTCGTGTACACATTTATCGTTTTTCCTCTATAGGTACAATCTGTAAAGTATAGCTCAGTGGTACTAAAATCTTCAAAAGGCTGTCAATCTGGGGAGAATGGACGGAAGATTCCAATCGTGCAATGACAGGCTGCTTGACATTGCAGATTTCAGCTAACTGGGACTGAGTAAGGCCTTTTTCTTCACGTATGTCTACCATTGTGCGGATCAGGTCTTTTTCCAGTTCTATAGCGCTTATGTCTTTCTGGTTTTTAGATAAATCATTTTTTAACTCTTTCCATGTGGTCATATTACCAAATTGCTTTCCAAATAATCCTGTAAATTTCTTTTTGCCTGTTCTATTTCACGTTTGGGCGTTTTCTGTGTCTTTTTGAGAAAACGGTGGAGTATGATAAACCTGTTGTCTTTATAATATGCATAAAGAAATCTGTTTCTCAGTGGTCTTAGTTCCCAGATTTCTCCATCCAGATTTCGGAGGCGGTGTGAAAAAGGCTGCTTTGAGGCATGAGAATTATGTGTCCAAAGCAGCTTTCCGTACTTTGGCCTAAATAAGGGCACACAGGTGCAGGCAGAAATTATGGAACCTTATTGTAAATATGCGTATTTTTTTGTATAATTTAGATATGGCGAGAGCGGATTGCAGTGTATCGTCTAATGGTTTTGGTCAATATTAGAAGTACAATCAGCATGAAATTCAATTGTGAGGTGGCAAAATGGCACAGAATACGCCAAAGAGAAAGATAAAGGACAGTGTATTCACTAATCTGTTTCAAGACAAAAAGTACCTGCTGCAGCTGTATAGGGCACTCCATCCAGAGGATTGTGACGTGACGGAAGATGAAATTGCCGACATTACAATCAAGCATGTTCTGACTGATGCCGACTATAATGATCTTGGATTCTCTGTGGGCAACCGCTTAATGGTATTGGTGGAGAGCCAGTCAACATGGACAACGAATATCATTATCCGTGCGTTGATGTATCTGATTCAGACCTATCATGATTATTTTAAGCGTACCAACCAAAACCTATACGGAAGCAAAAAAGTAATGATACCGAAACCTGAATTGTATATGATCTATACGGGTGACAGGAAAAATATTCCAGACAGTATATCACTTTCAAATGAATTTTTTTATGGAGATAGGATTTCTATTGATGCAGAAGTCAAAGTTTTGTATCAGGAAAATGAGAAGGACATTATTGGGCAGTATATAATCTTTTCCAAGGTTTATAATGAACAGAGAAAATTATATGGAAATACGAAGCAGTCAGTAACAGAGACAATCCGTATCTGTAAAAGCAGAAATGTGTTAAAAGAGTATCTCGAAAATAAGGAACAGGAGGTTGTTGATATTATGATGACATTATTTGATGACGAACAGATTCTGAAAGCGTATGTGAAAGATATTAAAGACAACACAGCACAGGAAACGGCACGGGAAACTGAAAGAGAAATGGCAGAAAGAATGATAAAAAAGGGTAAAATGCCGCTGGAGGAAATAGCAGACTATGTTCCAACACTGTCATTAGCAGAATTAAAAGAGATTGAGGCAAAAGTCATGCACTTAGTTTAGATATGGTCAGAGAAAACACAACGACTAAGGGTGGTATTAGATGACGCTGTTTGAAGGTGAACAGATAATGCAAGCCTGTGTAAAGGATGTTGAAGAAACGGCAAAAACGGCATAGTCTGCTGAATCCAGAGCATGTAGAAACCGATACGCGTTTTATAAAATATTGGCGTACCAATGGCGTATTTTCGCAGACTAAAGCACCGAAACACCAGTAGAGCCAAAGCGTTCACAGCTGTCAGGGGTGTAGTTGGTGATACTTATTATGTATACCAGATTACCCCTTACGAGCTGTAATATAGAAAAGAGCTGCTGAGTGCCTGCATGAGAAACACTGTCATATCACGGAACAGAAGTCATATAAGCGGCGGAGAACACACACTTTGGCGCAGGAAAGCCTTGGGGGTTGGCTCAAATCATGAAGCTGTTCTCCGGGCAGGCGGCTTCTCTGCATGAGGGAAAAATGAGCCGCGGATATGACTGGAAAATTACTATTATTTTGCTTGACTTTTAGCCTTTGCAAAATATAATAAATATGACAGAATTTATATACATATAAAATGAAAAAGCGGTATGCTTTAGAACAATTCCGGCAGAGCTTTTTGACATGGTCGATGGGGCGGCAGAGCAATTTTCAGGATTGCTTTGTAGGGATTTATATTCGGTTATTTTTGGATTTTAAGAAATAACAAGGTTTTCATCGGCTTTGGAAGGCGGTCTGCCGGATACGAAAGGAGAAAGGTATGAAAAGGACACTTGCATTTTTAATGGCGGCTATGCTGGCCCTGAGTACGGGGCTGATGACGTATGCTACTGAGACCGACGAAAAGCCGACGGTCTCGGGATCCGATATTGCGAGGACGGTTTCGGGATCAGATGCGCTGGCAGCTGCAAGACGCGAGTTGGAGCAAAGGCTGATTGCGGGTAAGACAGGGCAGGTGGATGTATCCATAGGCGCCGCAATGGTACTGAAAAGTCCCGTTGCTTTTTCGGTAGAGCTGAGAGGGCCTCAGAATGAACGTATGACGGGCGAGATTGTCATTGGAGGCGACGGCGCCGAGAAGGCCAGAGCATGCTTTAAAGGCTTGGCGGAAGGCCAGTATATCCTGACAGTGTCGGCGAAAGGGTATGCTACATATTCACAGACAATATCGGTGGAGAAGAGAGCATATTCCGTAAATCTAATGACGGGATTCGTGGAAGGAATCAACTATGTTTCGGGGACAATGCATCCCGGTGTACTGTTGATCGGAGACGTCAACGGTGACGGTATAACCGACGAGGCGGACAGAGCCGCACTGGTGGATGCTGTTGACAGCGGCATGTCCAATGGCGACAACGGTTTAAACACGGATTTAAACGGTGACGGAGTCGTGGATCTTGTAGATTTGGAATACTTTGCAAAAGGTTATTATGTGACCGGAGACACTGTGGCGGGCATCGAAAGATTTATTCCTACGGATGCCATTGTTCCCTTGCCGGGCGTCAACACGAAAGTGGAAGGTGATTTGATCGGACTGATGGAAAATAGGGAAAGTGTCACTCTGACAGCCCGGAAGGCTGACGGAAGCAGCGTACCCATTTCACCGGATACCCCTGTTTCATTGGATTTCGTTTTTGCGGATGCAGGGGATGTGGTGATGGCAGACGGCATCATTATCGAGACGGGAGAGGATAATCCTGTCAGCAACGGAGTCATAACCATAATCTACACGGATGAGACAGGTAAGGAGCAGGAAAAGGCCGTTCCTATAGACGACGGCGTCCAGTATCTGCTGGTGGATTCCGAGATTAGGGCAGAGAGGGACAGACACGGTAATATCCGGCTCCATCTGGGTTCTCAGATTGCCGTGAAGAAAGTAACGCTGACCATCACGGGAATGAGAAATAATAACGATCTTGCGGTAATCTCCAAAGTGGAATTCGTCAACGGCATGGAGGAGAGGATTCCGGAACCTGAGCTGGATATTCCGCTTAATTTGAGGGCTGAGGCAGGAAGCAGGATTATCAGCCTTTCATGGGATCCCTGTGTTAACATCACAGGATATGAGGTTATGATCAAACAGGGAGATCTTCAGGAGACCGTAATGGTTACCGGAAATGCCCTTGACATTACCTCTTTCGGCGGCAAGGAGCTTGTCAACTATCTGGAATACAGGCTTTGTGTGCAGTCGGTAAACGGTACGTGGCGAAGCGGATACGGCGATGAGGTGACGGCAGTGCCTATACCCAGCGGTAAACCGGATAAGCCGGATAACGTGTCGGCTGTAGGAAGATACAAGAGTATTCTGGTGTCGTGGAAGCAGATGAAGGATACTGTGACTTATAACTTATATTATAAGGAAAGCGGCGCCGAAGAGTACCAGAAGATCGAAGGAATTACGGAAAACAGTTATGTGATTACGGGTCTGAAGGATCTGACAGAGTATACGGTATATGTGACAGGTGTAAATGAGCTTGGTGAGAGCGGGCCGTCCTTGTCCGCAGCTGCCAAGACTACGGATATGAATCCGGCAGTTATGCCCAAATACAACTTGATCAATACGGGCGAAAAGGGACAGATCGGCGCACATATTATCAGCGCAACAATGGGTGCGGCTATGCAGGACAGCCCGCTGGATACACAGAAGGGAACCGCATGGGGAACCATTGACAAAGATCCCAAATCCTATTATTTTGCCAATACATGGGATGTAGGAGGATTCAATCCTATGGGTGCAAACCATGGATTGACTTATGAATTCGATCAGGTATATAAGTTGGATACCATTGCTTTCCATGATATAACATCTCAGGATACAGGGTATTTCTATGTAAAAGTGAGATATTGGGATGAAAACGGGACACAGACGGATGTTTCGGGCGTTTCCCTGCAGAGAAAGACGGATGCGGACGGCAGAATATACTATGTAATAAAGCTGCCTCAGGCTGTGGATGCCAAGAAGATTCAATTTGGCCTTGCGCGGTATTCCGCATCGGGAACCATTTCGGTTTCGGAAGTATACTTCTACTACTATGATACCTTGATGGACGAAATTATGTCCTTATATGAGGATGACCTTCACACGGTGCTGAAACCGGAGGTGACGCAGGAGACCATAGATGCTCTGCGTGTCAGAATCAATACCATAGATCCGGTGAGCGGCGAGTACCATCCCGACCGTGAGCTTCTGGAGCGTGAGCTGCAGACGGCGGAAGCGATTTTGAATGATATGAACCTTGGGGCTTCCGTGAGAATCCATAACGGCATTACCACCAAAGATGTGGGAAGGGGCTTCGGCGGACTGAATGCATGGCAGCCTCTGGGAGTGACTGCGGGCGCTCAGGAAGAAATTATGGTCTATGTAGGCCACAATACCAGAAAGACGGGTGAAAGCACAAATCTTCAACTGGTAGCAACCCAATACCATTCGGAGGCCGCAGGAGTGGCTACCGTAGTGGCTACTTTGAAAGTAGGAGCAAATAAGATCAGCGTACCTAAAATAGGAAGCACTACCGGCATAGAATCCGGCGGAGCATTGTACGTGCAATATACAGGAAACAATCCCAATGACCAGTATGCTGTCCGTGTCAGCGGCGGAGTACAGGTTCCTATATTGGATTTGTATCAGGTGACGGATGAGAGTGAGCGGCTGGCAAGGGCGACAGCATACGTGGAACAGTTGGAGTCCTATGTGAGTCAAATGGAAGCAGTACACGGAGAGGTACACGAAAATTCACAGAACAGTCAGGTGAAGTATGCCTACAGCCAGACCGATTGTATTCTGGGAGCATCCGATATTCTGCTGGATACCATGATGGTATCACTGCCGGCAAAACAGATACTGGCCGGCGCGGGAAGCGGTAGTGCGGAGCAGAAGGCACAGACGATTCTGAACTCCATGAAAGCCATGGAGGATATGATGTATCTGTTCTACCAGCACAAAGGATTGAATAACAGTGCACCGGATGCTATAAATCAGATTCCTAAGGGACATCTGAATATCAGATACCAGAGAATGTTCTCAGGGGCATTTATGTATGCTTCGGGCAACCATATCGGTATTGAATGGGGTTCCGCTCCCGGTATGATGAGTGCGGTGCCTGTGACTGCGGACAGTGAAGGCAGATATGTAAGCGGTAATTACTTCGGATGGGGTATTGCCCATGAAATCGGTCATTGTATCAATCAGGGCACCTATGCCGTAGCCGAGATTACGAACAATTATTTTGCCGTATTGGCTCAGGCAAAGGATACCAACGGAAGCGTGCGTTTCCAATACGAGAATGTTTACAAGAAGGTAACTTCAAACACGAAAGGAAAAGCCTCCAATGTATTTACCCAGCTGGGTATGTACTGGCAGCTCCATCTGGCGTATGACAGAGGATATAATTTCAAGACTTATGCGGATTATACGGAGCAGCTGAATAATCTGTTCTTTGCAAGAGTGGACACCTATGCGAGAAATGCGTCTGCAGCGCCTGCTCCGGGCGGTATAGCGCTTGCCCTTGCGGGAGATAAGGATCAGGATTTAATGCGTCTGTCCTGCGCGGCGGCAGAGAAAAATATTTTGGAATTCTTTGAACGCTGGGGAATGACTCCCGATGAGGAGACACGCAATTATGCAAATCAGTTCCCTGTGGAGACAAGAGCTATCTACTATGCGAATGACGATGCAAGAGTATACAGCCTTCAGGGAGGGGCAAGTTCCTTAAATGATACGGTTCAGGCCGTAGGTGACAACACAATGGCAGCCGTTCAGGCGGGGAGACCCAATCAGGTGGATATTGCCCTTAGCTCCAAGGGAATACCGGCGGAGGATGTGCTGGGTTATGAAATCGTAAGATGTACTATTTCCGGCGGGAAGACGGAGAAAGAAACGGTGGGCTTTGCCACAGGAAACTCCTTCAGTGAGACGGTTGTGATTAATAACAGAGTAGTCTGGTATGAAATTACGGTCATTGACAAATATCTGAACCGTTCCGCAGTAAAGATTTTGTCTCCCATCAAGATCGGGGATGACGGAAGCTTGGATAAGTCTTTCTGGACGATTAGTACGCAGAATCTGACGGCATTGGATCAGGTTCAGGGAGAAGGAAACGACAATTCGCCTTGTGAGCCTGAGGCGGAGGATCCGGCAGCAAAGATGATTGACAATAACACGGACACCGTTTATACGGCATCCGCAAGCGGTAACGCGGAAATTGTCATGGAATTTAATAAAACCCTTACGGTAACGGGACTGAAATACACCGGCATCACCGGAATATCCGGCAGCAGTTATGAAGTACAGGTTCGCTCCGGCGGTGCATGGATTAAGGCGGCGGAGGGAAGCTTGGCCGCTTCCGGAACCGTACATTTCTCCAACGAAGCACAGGAGTATGTGAGCACCTATTCGGCGGATGCCGTGAAGCTCATCCTGAAAACTTCCGGCGGCAGTCAGGTATCCGTGGCGGAGCTGGATGTACTCGGCGTGACGGGAGACAATGTGGAATTCAGACGGACGGACGACAACACAGTGGTAATCGGACGACTGAGCGGAGATTATACGTACGGCGATAAAGCTACCGACGTAATTCCGGCAGGCTCCATAGTCTTCAGCGGTTCTTATAAAGGAAATCCGGCATACAATGTGCTGATATTGTATGACCAGAGCGGCAATATTGTAGGCGGTACAAACGGAGCCGGAGAGCTGATAGCACAGCAGATTCTGCTTGCGGAAGTGCCGGAAGAAGGCGATATCAAAAATGTCTGGAACGGTACTTGGATTTATTGGATCGAGCCCGGACAGCAGGTAGATTTGTCAGGAATCACAAAAGTGCGGGCGGAGCTTTACCGAGTCAACAATGCCTTGACAAATGAGGGGCAGCGGCTTGTAAGCGATTCACTGTATGAGACAATGCCGGCCGTACTGCCCGAAATAGAACTTGGTAAATAAAAAATAATTTTCAACGGCGCTTTGTGGCGGTACAATGTCTGTCAAAAAGTCGTATATACAAAGAAGGTTGTTAAGACATCCTCTTGGGGGATACTTTCCTGAGGGGTGTCTGCACATCCTCTTTAACAGAGTAGAAATGGTGATTAATATGAGAAAATACTTATGTAATATATTGATTGCATTATTCTTGTTTACCGCATTGCCTTCTATGCGTGTCTTGGCGGCAGGCAGAGACGGATTCCGACTGGATGACGGGGGAACGGTTACCGTTGTGTCCCAACATGCGGCAAAAGAAGAAATTTCTTCTTTAGGCTTCAGTTTGTTAGTGGAATCGGATAATGCGGATAAGGTCGAATTTCAGTTTGAGGAGAGCAATGCGGAAATACTGGAATTTCGATATGACGAAAATGCAAAAAAATTAAATATTTATGTGGCGGGTACGGAAGCGTTGTTCGCGGAAGGCACGGATTCTTTGACCATCGGGAGAGTTATTGTTCAGGATGAAAACGGCGGAGAGGCATCGGCCAAAGTCAGTGTCGTGGAAGATTCTCTGCAGTATGTGTATGGTGCGGAATTAAAGACCATGCAGGAACTTGATCTTCCGGAGGCAGTGCAGCTCGGCCCTGTAAGGGGCGATTCTCCGAATGACAACGATGATGATGACGAAGCTGATGACGACGATGACAATTATGATGTTCCTGCAGCTCCTGCTGTAACACCCGCTCCCACGGCTTCACCTGTGCGGACACCGAGACCCACTGCAAGGCCGGTTGCTACGACAGCTCCCACACGCTCACCAAGCGTAGGGGACTCTCTTCAAGCATCTAACAGCACTCCGAAGCCTTCACCGAGCAGCAGTCCGGAAAGTACGGCCACGCCTGCCGTGGAAGAAAGCGTACCCAGCAGTACGCCGTCACCAAGCGGTGGAAATACCGATCAGTCAAGTAATGAAAACAAGGAATCAAAGGGCATTGACATTGTCTTTGTGATTGCCATCGCTGCCATTGTAATATTTGTCATTGTTGCAGTGATAGCATTTGTGGTGCTGAAGAAGCTGCCCAAGAAACCGAAAGAATAAGTGAAAGCTATCTGGCATAAAAGAGAACTGCTTTGGAGTAAAATCCAAGGCAGTTTTTGTGTTGTGTTAAATTGCAAAGCAGCGGTTTCGGGCACGGTTGTCCAAGCAATTAGTTGTTGTTCACTTCGTTCACAGTAACACAGCAATTATTCTAATCGCTCTAAAATGCTCCTTTGTGTGGAAATCTGCAAGCAATTAGAGTATAATTTGATCATTGGGAATGGATAGAGGATGATATTCATGAAAGAGGAAATTCAAGCCATTATCCGAGTGCCCGCGTAGCGGCATCACGGAGGCTGTTGTGAAAAAGAGTGACAAGAGAGCTGCGGAAAAGAAGCGGGAGGGAAAAGTATATCATGGAATATAATTTTGACAAAGTGACAGACAGAAGAGGCAGGAACTGCCTAAAATATGATTTTGCGGCGGAGCGGGGGAAGCCGGAGGGGCTGTTGCCCCTCTGGGTAGCGGATATGGATTTTCCTGCGGCAGAGGAAATTAAACAGGCTCTTCGGGAAACGGTGGAGCATGGAATTTACGGTTACAGTGAGGTGAAGCAGCCTTATTTTCAGGCTGTACGGGACTGGATGAAAAACAGTCATGGATGGGATGTAAAAGAAGAATGGATGGTAAAGACTCCCGGCATCGTCTATGCCATTGCAGCTTCCGTCAGGGCATTCACAAAAGAAGGCGAAGGGGTGATGATCCAGAATCCGGGCTATTATCCCTTTGGCCAAGTGGTGAGGGATAACGGCAGAGTGCTGGCGGACAATACCTTACGGGAAGAGAACGGCAGATATACTATGGATTACGAGGATATGGAAGAGCAGATTGTGAAATCCAATGTGAAACTGTTTCTTCTCTGCAGCCCTCACAATCCCATGGGGAGAGTGTGGACGGAGGAAGAGCTTCGCAGGCTGGGAGAAATCTGCTTGAAACATGGTGTGCTCATTGTAAGCGATGAAATTCATCATGATTTCGTGTTCCCCGGATATAAGCATCATGTACTTGCCGCTTTGGATGAGAGATTCCGGGAGATTACCGTGACCTGCACGGCACCCAGCAAGACCTTTAATATTGCAGGGCTTCAGGTTTCCAATATTTTCATTTCCGACCGGAAGATGCGGGAAGCTTTTCAGAAAGAAATTGATAAGACGGGCTATAGCCAGCTGAATCAGATGGGGCTTGCGGCGTGTGAAGCCGCATACAGATACGGCAGAGACTGGCTGGATCAGCTCCTTGTGTATCTAAAGGGTAATCTGGACTTTGCCCGTGATTTTATCCACAGGGAAATGCCCGGAGTAAAGCTGGTGGAGCCGGAGGGGACTTTCCTGCTGTGGCTGGACTGTAGGGAATTACATATCAGTGATGACGAACTGGACAGAATGATGGTAGAGAAGGCAAAGCTTTGGCTGGACGGAGGCCGGATGTTCGGCCCTTGCGGTGCGGGATACCAGCGGATTAATATGGCCTGTCCCAGAGTGACGTTGGAAAAGGCACTGATTCGGTTTGCGGAAGCCGTGAGGACATTGGAAATTTAAAGTACGGGCAGGTTCAGGTTCACAGTAAACCCTTATGCAACCGTACCACTATGCATGAAAGCCGATTGCTCCGCATGTCGTGCTTCCGCAATCGCCGCCTATATTTGTATCCGGGCTGTCGCCCTGCATACTCATACAGGCTTGTCCGTCCGATGGGAAAAAATATAAGCTTTTCCAAAAAAATATGCATATTTTTCCAGTCTTGTCCATATACTGTTAAAAACGATTGGGATACCGATCTTGTGAAGGAGGCAGTCATGGCAAGAGGACAGCGAAAGACAATAGAAGAAAAGATTCAGGCAAAGCAGGAATTAATCGAAGCTTTGACGACCAGAATGGAATCCGAGAAGCGTGAGCTGGAGGAGCTGTATCAGGCAAAGCGGCAGAAGGAACTGGAGGCAGTGGGCGACCTGATCTCCGATGCGGGTCTGGAACCCGATGAGGTGGAAGAAGCTTTGAGGATGTATCTGGAGAGCCGTGCAGAAGAGGCATCATAGGAATGTCTTGAAAATAGCATAATAATATTGTGGAATACCGTAAAAACCGGATGGGCAAAACCATTCGGTTTTTCGTTATTACTCATTCCGTTTACGGAAACGTTTTTCTTCAATTTTATGATGATAAATATTTTCCGGATCTTGGATTTATGGTATAATAATTCTGCTGACGCAGAATTCAAGCCAGCTTTCGCTGGCTTGCCATCACTTCGTGATGCATTATACTGCAACCCATGGCAACCCATGGCTTGTCATCGCGCGCGAAGTAACATAAATCAGTTAGATTGGAGAGGGAAATGATTGAAGTAATTTGTGATGGCGGAAAGTTTTATGCTAAGGGAACTTTTTCTTTGGGAATTGCGGGTGTTTATGAAAATAAGGACTTTAACAATGGCAATATTGAAATTCGTGACACATTGTATTCTATTTTGGAGGAAATAAAAAGAGAAGATTCCTTTAGATATCAGCCTCTATTTCCATACTTAAAAGGAAAAGAGGAAGACGGCGCAGCGATTGCCCAAGGACTTGCAGATTATTACAACCGGAAGGAAATAGAAGCACAGGAAAACATAAAACAGATAAATGACTGCATATTGTGTAATTTGTTTGAAGATTTGGAGGCTTGCGGATATCCTTTTTGGGAGATTGAAGAGGCTATATTACCAGAAAGCTTAGACGGGCGGGACATAGATTCCATTTATGATACGGAGGAGAGTGTATACGAATGGGCGGACGAGTTTCATAAGAAGCCCAATAATGGAACAATATCCAAAACGGATGTAGAGGGAAAACTTAGGAAAATGTTCCCTATGTTCAATTTTGACGGTTTATATCAATCCATTATTTCCGAATCTATTGTTTTTGACGGAAGATTTATAGCATTTCAATTTTCAGATGGCTGGGGAGAAGAATTGTTTTGTAGTGCATATGACCGCTTTGACGAAAATTTTACCTCTTGTGAGTGGCATAATCACTGAAAGAGGAACTATTGGTGATATAAAATATCGTCAAATGCTGCTTTATGTGTGTAAAAGAAATTCCATGCACACAAAATGCGAAAGAATGCGTTTGGCATCCATGCCACATGTCTCGCAAAATCGCTTGGGGATGCGATTTTGACTTCGGAGGAGGGGTGATAGTTAAGTACAATTGTAGAGGAAAAGTGTTTTGCTATAATATGAAATACAATCATTTACTGTTGCAGCATATATGCAGAGTATATAGTTGGCAGACAGATCATTGTGGGCATGGGAGAGAGCAGAAATGGGGAAATATCAGTTTAAGGTAGATTTGAAAGGAATTATCCGCCTTTTGAGCGACAATTTGTATTCCAGCGAGCAGGTGTTTTTAAGGGAGCTTTTACAGAATTCCGCAGATGCCGTTTCGGCAAGGAAAAAAGCGGATCAAACCTTTCAGGAGGGAAAAATCAGGGTAACTTACCGGAAGGAACAGGAGGGTGCACTGCTCACTTTCCAAGACAACGGAATCGGGCTGGATGAGGAGGAAATCCATACCTTTCTCTCGGTAATCGGACAATCCTCAAAACGGGGAGAGGAAACCAGAGGCAGTTATATCGGCCAATTTGGCATCGGACTGCTTTCCTGCTTTCTGGTGGCCGGAGAAATCAAGGTGATTACCCGCTCCGTCCGGGAGGAAAAGGGTTATCAGTGGGTGGGGAAAAATGACGGTTCCTACGCCGTTACGACTCTGAGGAAGACTGTGGATGCAGGAACACAGGTACAGCTCCTTCTGAAAGGCAGCAAGTATGAAACGTTTACCGAGCAGGAAATTATAAGATGTTTGTCGGAATACGGCTTTTTGCTGACCATACCGATTACCTTTGACGGAGAGGAAGAACAGCGCATTATTAACGGCAATTTTATTCCGTGGAGGCAGAGCTTTTGCATGTCGGAAGATATGCTGACATTCGGGGAGCAGCTTTTCGGGGAAAAGTTTTTTGACGTGGTTCCCCTGACGGGGGATGGGATAAAGGGCTATGCGTATATTTCTACAAGGCAGACCAGTGTCAATATAGCGAATCGTCATAAAATTTTTTTGAAGAATATGTTTGTGACGGAGGACGGCAAGGATATTATTCCCAAGTGGGCCTTTTTCACAAGGTGCATTATTGATGCGGACGACCTGACTCCAAATGCTTCCAGAGAAGGCTTTACACGGGATGAGAAATTGATGAAGGTGAGAAACTGGATAGAAAAATGTATTTTTGACTATTTTGTTTCTCTGTCCCAGTATAATGTCAGAATGTTAAAAAAGTTGCTGCGCGTACATAATGTTGCCATCAAATCGCTGGCGGTGGAAAACGAACAGATTTTCAAACTGTTTTTCCCGTTTTTGACTTTTCCCACTAACGGCGGGGTACTGACAGGCTTTCAGCTTGTGGAGGCTTCGAAAAAACATCCGGTTTTCTATTGCGTGGATGTGGATGACTTCAGGCGCATATGCCCGCTTCTGGAAGGAACGGAAAGCCTGCTGGTAAACGGAGGATACATTTATGATGCCAATATATTACAGAAGCTGCAAAAGTATTATAAGAATGTGAGAATAGAAGTATTTACGGAAAGCTCTTATGACACACTGCTGGAAGCTCCCTCAAAGGAGTTGGCGGCCGGTCTGGCAGTCTTTTTGGAGAGAGCGCAGGAAACACTGGGAACGCTGCGCTGTCAAATCTTATTGAAAAAATTTTCTCCGGCGGAGCTTCAGGCATTGTATATTCCGGAGAGCGATGCGCTTTTGGATGAAACCATGGATGAGGGGAGCTTTTCCGGATTTTTCGAAAGCTTTGATTTTGGGGAGGAGATTCAGGGAGATACGGATAAACTCTACTTGAACGGCAGCAATCGTTTTATTAAGAGTCTGAGACAGGTGGAAGACGGACGGTTGACCGCCGCCCTTGCCAAGGTTATCTATTCGCAGGCGCTTTTGGCAGGGCATTACACGCTAAACGCGGAACAGTCCCGGATAATGAACGAGGGGCTGCAGGAGCTTATGGAATATGCTTTGCGCAAGGGGATTTAAGGGGAAAAGCTTTTTGCAACGGAGCGAAAAAACGGAAACGAATCCAACGATAACGATGCAGACGGAAATTCATTCTGCGTCCTTTGGTTGAAAATGAATGATGCAGCACACTGGATTAGGAGAGTTTCGGGATCGAATGAAGAGAGGGCGGATTGTATGGGAACAAGTATGTTTGATAGAATAAAGCTTGCTGAGATCAGTAACAGTGATCTGGCCAATGCGGTGAGAAAAGCGAAGCAGTTGACATCCGGCAGTTATTCGGACTATGAGAGGAATGAAAAAACGCTGTCCCGGCTGCTTTCAAAGATTATGGAGCTGAGCCGGAAGGAGGGAGAGTGGTATCTTTATTTCAATGCCCTTTACTTTCGGTTTTATCTGGCATACCGTGCCGATGACGATAAAGCTATTATTAAGTATGCGGAGGTATATTATAGGGACAGTGCATTATACATGGACAAGGAACTGCCAAATTATCCGAACACGGATATGGCGAGATTCAATGCTTGGATTTGCGGGTATATATTGGGCGTTTATGAAAATTACAGTGAGATTGACGATGCCAAGATGGACAGTTTTATGAAACGGTATGAGGAAGTGGCATTAAAGTATGGTCAGACTTATTCGTTTTATCAGGATGAGATGGAGTTGGCGGCTTTATACAGGGATGAGGCTATGATGGAGCATGGCAGGAAAAACTTCGAGAAGTATGAGAATGAGATAGAAAGCTGCTATATCTGCGGCCATATTCAGTATTTTACATATTATATTATGAAAGACAAACTGGAGAAAGCGGAAGAGCTGCTGCTGGATTATATCAACCGGAATATACCAAAGAAACATTTGTGGTGCTACAAATACTGTGAAAGAGCAGAGACGCAGAGTCTTTATGCCCAGATACTCCGGGATGCCAGAAAATTGGGAAAGCCTGATATATTCCGCTATTTTTATGAAAAATATTGGCTTTCACAGCCCGGAGACTGTCAGAGAGGGACGAAGGAGGATTGGTACTATAATTTATCCATATATCTCTCTGCCATTGCCGGAAATTTTGACGCGTTGGAAGCGGATTGCGCAGAGGCACAGGAAGACATTGACAATATGTCAACCTATTCTACCGTCAGCAGGATTAATACAGGATTGGAATGGTACTGTTATTTTGTGCTGTTGGATAAAAGCGGCTGCCGTGAAGTCCATATCCGACTGCCGGAATCGGACGGGGAACAGGAGCAGGGCGGAAGCTGTGCATCCCTTGCCGTCAGCCGTTATATGGAACGCATAGCGGACGAGAACGGAAGGAAGTTCTCACAGGCAAGAGCAAAGTATGACTATACGTTTACCAAAGAAGCTTTCTTACAATGTGCCGGGCTGGCGGAGGAGGAACCGCAAGCAAAATAAACAAAAAGAGGACATGCGGAACGAGGTGTTCCGTATGTCCCTTTTAAATGATATTTCCAAATACGGCTCTTCTATTTCATTGCACTCTGAGCCGTGGACAGCATCAGCTTAATGCGGTTCAGCTGGTTTACCTCGCTGGCTCCGGGATCGTAGTCGATGGCCACGATATTGGATTCCGGATATGCTTTCCTCAAGGCTTTGATTACACCCTTTCCTACCACATGGTTGGGCAGGCAGCCGAAGGGCTGTGTGCAGACGATGTTGGGCACGTTATCATGTATCAGCTCCACCATCTCACCGGTGAGGAACCAGCCTTCGCCGGTCTGGTTGCCGATGGATACAATGGGTTCCGCGAACTTTACGATTTCCCGGATCGGAGTGGGGGGCGTAAAATGTCTGCTGGCCTTAAATTCTTTTACGGCGGTGCCTCTTAAAAGGTGCTCGATGGCCCAGATTCCCAGAGAGGAAAGTCTTGCGGCCTTTTTGCTGGTGCCTAAATATTCGGCTTTATAAATCTGATTGTAGAAGCAGTACAGCATAAAGTCGATGAGATCCGGCACTACTGCTTCCGCGCCTTCCGCCTCCAGCAGCTCTACCAAATGATTGTTGCCGGCAGGAGAGAATTTTACCAATATCTCACCTACCACACCCACTCTGGGTTTTTTGATATCGTTCAGCTCTATTTGGTCAAAGTCCCGTATGATTTTCCGGCACAGCTTCTTAAATTTCCCGAAACGAATGTGCTTTGCGGACACAAACTCCCGAACCGTTTTCAGCCATTTTTGGTGCATGGCGTCTACGCTGCCGGCTGCCTTTTCGTAAGGGCGCATACGATAGACACAGCGCATAAAGATATCGCCGAACTCCGCAGCCACGGCGGCGCGTATCAGCAGATCCGCATTTAAATGGAAGCCCGGATTGCTTTCGATACCGGCCAGATTCAGCGAGATCACGGGTATCTGCGCCATATCAGCCTTTTGCAGGGCGCGGCGGATAAAGCCTACATAATTGGTGGCACGGCACCCGCCTCCCGTCTGGGTCATAATTATGGCGGTTTTGTTTAAATCATATTTTCCGGAGAGTAAAGCTTCCATAATCTGTCCCACCACCAGTAAGGAAGGGTAGCAGGCATCGTTGTTTACATATTTTAATCCCATATCCACGGAATGCTTATTGTCATTATCCAGCACTACGAAATGATAGCCGCAGGCATTGAAGGCAGGTTCCATGATTTCAAAATGGATGGGTGACATCTGGGGGCAGATAATGGTGTAGTCCTTGCGCATTTCTTCCGTAAATGCGACTTTTTCAATGGCGGAAGACTGCAAGGTGCGCTGTTTATGCATTTTTTCCCGGACCTTAATGGCGGACAGCAGAGAGCGCACGCGTATTCTGGCCGCTCCCAGATTATTAACCTCATCAATTTTTAAACAAGTATAAATTTTATCGGATCCGGACAAAATATCATTGACCTGATCGGTGGTAACGGCGTCCAGCCCGCATCCGAAGGAATTCAGCTGGATCAGATCCAAATTGTCTACCGTCTTCACATAGCTTGCGGCAGCGTAGAGACGGGAGTGGTACATCCACTGGTCGGATACGATCAAGGGTCTTTCAGGGTGTCCCAAATGGGAGACGGAATCCTCCGTCAGCACGGCCATATCGAAGGAAGTAATGAGCTCGGGGATACCATGATTGATTTCCGGATCCACATGGTAGGGGCGGCCGGCGAGGACAATGCCCCGTTTTCCCGTTTTCTTTAAATAGGCCAGCACTTCCTCGCCCTTTTTCTGCATATCTCTGCGTGTGTTGTCAAGCTCCGCCCAACCCGCTGAGACGGCATCCTTCACTTCATTGGCGGGAAGCTCCGTAAATTCCCGTAATAAGGCGTCGGTGACGGTGTGGATATCCCGGAAGGACATAAAAGGATTGCGCAGCAGCATCTGCCCGTCGGTGATTGCCTCCACGTTATTTTTAATATTTTCGGAATAGGAAGTGACAATGGGGCAGTTATAATGGTTGTTGGCGCCTTCCACCTCGTCCCTCTCATAAAACAGGGCGGGATAAAAGATAAAGTCCACCCCTTGGTTGATGAGCCATGACACATGACCGTGAGCCAGTTTCGCAGGATAACACTCGGATTCACTGGGAATGGACTCAATGCCCAGCTCGTAAATCTTGCGGTTGGAGCTGGGGGAAAGGATAACCCGGTAGCCCAGCTTGGTAAAAAAGGTATGCCAGAAGGGATAATTCTCATACATATTCAGCACTCTGGGAATCCCCACGGTGCCTCTGGGCGCCTGATCGGCTTCCAGAGACGGATAGGAGAAGAGTCTCTTTAATTTGTATTCGAATAAATTGGGCACATTGTTTGCGTTTTTCTGGCCGCCGATGCCCCTTTCACAGCGGTTTCCGGAGATGAAGGTACGGCCTCCGGAGAATTTGTTCACGGTAAGACGGCAGCTGTTGGTACAGCCTCTGCACTTGGACATACTGGTTTCATATTTTAAGTCGCAAAGCTTCCGGTAGGAGAGCATGGAAGTCTTGTAGCCTGCTTCATAGCGTTCTCTTGCAATCAGCGCGGCGCCGAAGGCACCCATAATGCCTGCGATATCCGGCCGGACGGCTTCACAATCCGCAATTTTTTCAAAGCTTCTGAGAACGGCATCATTGTAAAAGGTGCCGCCCTGTACTACGATATTTCTGCCGAGCTCGGAAGCGTCGGAGACCTTGATGACTTTAAACAAGGCATTTTTAATTACGGAGTAGGCAAGTCCCGCAGAGATATCCGCAACACTGGCGCCCTCCTTCTGAGCCTGTTTCACCTTGGAATTCATAAATACGGTACAGCGGGTGCCAAGGTCGATGGGATGTTCCGCAAAGAGCGCCGCCTGTGCAAAATCTTCCACACTGTAATTTAAGGACTTGGCAAAGGTTTCGATAAAGGAGCCGCAGCCGGAAGAACATGCCTCATTTAACTGTACGCTGTCCACGGTACGGTTTTTGATTTTGATGCATTTCATATCCTGTCCGCCGATATCCAGAATACAGTCCACTTCCGGATTGAAGAAAGCGGCGGCATAATAATGAGCCACTGTCTCCACCTCGCCGTCATCCAATAGGAAAGCGGCTTTCATCAGAGCTTCCCCATAGCCCGTGGAGCAGGAGCGCACAATGTGTACGTCCTCGGGCAGCCGTTCATAAATTTCTTTTAACGAACGGATGGCGGTTTTTAAGGGACTGCCGTCATTGCCGCTGTAAAAGGAATAGAGCAGGGAACCGTCCTCGCCTACCAAGGCAATCTTGGTAGTGGTGGATCCCGCATCAATACCCAGAAAAGCATTGCCCTTGTATTCCGAGAGGGAAAAAGTGCCCACATGGTGTCTGCCGTGGCGCTGTCGGAAAGTATCGTAGGCGGCTTTGTCCGTAAACAGCGGCTCCATGCGCTCCACTTCAAATTCCATTTTAATATCGGAGGAAAGCTTTTTTACCATTTCCTCCATGGTGTAAGTGATGTCTTCCTTTGCGTTCAGAGCGGAACCGATAGCCGCAAAGAGATGGGAGTTATCGGTGTCGATAATATGCTCTTTGTCCAGCTTCAAGGTTCGGATGAAAGCCTCCTTCAGCTCGGATAAAAAGTGCAAAGGACCTCCTAAAAAGGCTACGTGGCCCCGGATGGGCTTGCCGCAGGCCAGCCCGGAGATGGTCTGATTGACCACAGCCTGAAAAATGGATGCGGACAAATCCTCTTTGGTGGCGCCCTCGTTGATCAGAGGCTGGATATCCGTCTTTGCGAACACACCGCACCGGGCGGCAATGGCATAGAGGGATTGATAACTTTTGGCATATTCGTTCAGACCGGAGGCATCCGTCTGCAGCAAGGATGCCATTTGGTCGATAAAGGAGCCCGTACCGCCGGCACAGATTCCGTTCATTCTTTGCTCTACGTTGCCGCCTTCAAAATAAATGATTTTGGCATCCTCGCCCCCCAGTTCTATGGCCACATCGGTTTTGGGTGCCAATTCCTTTAAAGAAGAGGCTACGGCGATGACTTCCTGAGTGAAGGGTACGCCCAAATGGTTGGCCAATGTGAGTCCGCCGGATCCGGTAATCATAGGGTGTAAGGACAGACTGCCCAGCTCCCTGTAAGCTTTATATAGCAGAGAGGAAAGGGTTTCCCGTATGTTGGCATAGTGCCTTTCATAGTCGGAAAACAGGATATTATGATCCTCGTCCAGAATTGCGACTTTTACGGTGGTGGATCCGATATCAATACCGAGAGCCGCAGTTTTGTTTATGTTTTCCATGAAAATCTTCCTTCCTAAATTATTTGTGCAAATATTTGTGTAAAGTTTGACATACTCTGACATTATAGTACACATATTTTTAAATTGCAACGAGCAATACTTATGAAAAAAATGTAAAATACGCAAAACAGCGGTTTCGCGCACGGCTGTCCAAGTGATGATTTTAATCCCTTTGGTTTGAGCACGCAAAAAGCGGGTGAAAACGCCTTACGTGGCGTGGGATTGAAAAGCAATATGTGATTTTTCTATAAACTTGGAAATGGTTGGTTGCCTTATGGAAACGGTAATGTTAAAATGTATTCATATGCTTTTTTGAAAATGACTGCCCCGGCGGGTGAAAGGAACGGACATTATATGAGTAAATGGGAAAAGAAATTCGGGAAATACGCCATAAGGAATTTGTCGTTGGTGTTGATATTATGCTATGTGGTGGGCTATGTAATTGCCATGATCAACAATAATTTTTTAATGTATCTGACGCTGGATCCCTATGCCATTCTGCACGGACAGATATGGCGGATCTTTACATGGATTATCGTGCCTCCCAGCTCTCCGGATCTGCTGACGATTATTATGCTGTACTTCTATTACAGCATCGGTACTTCTCTGGAGCGGACATGGGGGACATGGCGTTATAACGTCTTTTTGCTGTCAGGTATGCTGTTTACCGTGATCGGCAGCTTTGTCTGGCTGGGCGTGCAGTATATCACCGCGGGAGGATTGAGCGGTGAGCTGGCAGCCTATGTCTCCGGTATGGGATCTTTGTTTTTCAGCACATATTACATTAATATGTCCATTTTTTTAGCGTTTGCGGCTACTTTCCCGAATGCGCAGGTGCTCTTAATGTTTGTCATTCCCGTCAAGGTAAAGTGGATGGGGATTGTATATGCGGTCATACTGGGGTGGGAGTTTTTGATGGCAGGCAGTTTGGTGATCCGGATAGCGATTGCTTCTTCACTGCTGAATTTCGTTATCTTTTTCTTTACCTCCAGAAGCCATATCCATATGTCGCCGAAGCAGGTCAGAAGAAGGGCGGAATTTAGGCATGAAATCAAGCGCAATCCCAAGATTACAAAGCATAAATGCGCGATCTGCGGAAGGACGGACGAGGATGATCCGACGCTGGAGTTCCGTTTCTGCTCCAAATGCAACGGAAATTATGAGTACTGCCAGCAGCATCTTTTTACACATACACATGTGAAATAGCAGGCCGCAATGCGGAGCGTGCAAACCGGAGGGATGATTTTTCGGACATACCGGTGTGCTGCATCATTGAGAGATAGACTTTATGGAGGACATTTCATGAATCAGGAAATATGGTTTGCCAAGACGCTGGAGCAGGTAAAGAAGCAGGCGAGGGAACAGGGCGGCTGTATCAGCGAGGCGCAGGTGCGGGAAGCCTTTGAAAAGCTGGAACTTTCCGGAGAACAGCTTCGGCTGGTATATGATTATTTGGAAAAACAGAAAATCGGAATCGGGGAGCCGGTGGATACGGACGAGTATCTAACCGAGAGTGAGCGCGGTTACCTTCAGGAATATCTGGATGAGCTGGCGGCGCTGCCCGTATACAGCCCGGGGCAGATAGAGGGTTATACCATTGCGGCGATGGCGGGGGAAGCGGACGCTCAGGCAAGGCTGGTGGAAGTGTATTTGAAGGACGTGGCGGATATTGCAAAGCTTTATACGGGGCAGGGAGTGCTTTTGGAAGATTTGATCGGAGAGGGCAATCTCGCCCTTACTTTTGGAACGGGTATGCTGGGCAGTTTAGAGCGGCCGGAGGAAGCTCAGGGAATGCTGGCAAAGATGATTATGGACGCCATGGAGGAGTATATACAGGAGAATGCCTCTCACAAGAAGGCGGACCGCAAGGCAGCGGATCAGGTAAATAAGGTGGCCGACAAGGCGAGAGAGCTGGCGGAGGAACTCCATCGGAAAGTGACACCCAAGGAGCTGGCGGAGGAGACAGGGTTTTCCGAAAAAAGTATCCGGGATGCCATGCGGATGAGCGGTTTTAAAATTGAAGATATAACGGCTGCAGAGTAGACAAGCGGAATAGATATGCCGACAGTGTATCGAATGTACGGAATCGAAAGCGGCCGATACACGCAACGGCATTGTGGAGAGGTGGTGGCGTATGCTGCAAAGGACAACCTATGAGGATTACAAATATTGTATGCAAGATACCGGAAGGCTCTATGTGGGAAGTAAATACACCATCGGGGAGCTTCTGGATGCGGAGGACATTCTGTTTAAATTCCGTATGATTGTGGAACGCTATATTCTGCCGGAAGCAGACAGAGAGGATACCTTGGAAACCCATTTATATTATCTGGAAAAAGGGAAGTTTCTGGTGCAGACATACAAACATATGAAAGCCAGAGTGAAGGTGAATGTCATTGAGGAAAAAAAGAGTCTTCTGGGGAACCGGAAAAAGGAGTACGTGACCAGAAATCTGAACATTGAAGAGCTGGTGGAAATGACACCGGCAGAGAAGGAGAGTAAGGGACTGGTGATACAGGAGCTGTCCGTCAGCAAATTAGCGCTGGCTGGTATGTAAAGTGTGAACGGAATGAAGATTTTCTAAGGTTGGAAAGAGGGTGTGTAAACACTCCCTCTTTGTACCCAACCTAAGAAAATCTAAGTCATTCCGGGAAGAACGCAAGAACAGCGTTCTTCCGGCCTTGCACCAGTTCATAA
>CAJUTJ010000158.1 GCA_910589655.1 uncultured Acetatifactor sp.
ACACCTTGGCTTGTCTGATTTTTCATCTGCTTCGTTGTCGTCAATCGACGTAGCCACCGCTACGCCTCATTCCTCCGCCTTGCATATGAAATAATCATTCTGCGCCAATGTATCAGAAATTAATTATTCGTTGTACTAGCATATGTTCGATTGAAATAATGCAGGAAGGAAGAAGTTCTATATAAGCTGCATAAAGGATTTAGGGGTAAATTTAGCGGTTAGAAATATGGACGATAATAACAGGGTGGTGAAATTTGAGACGGATTTGAGCGAATAAAACGTGTCTGGAAACGGGCATAAAAATAGCCCCTCTGGCAATCAGAAGGGCTGAGGTATCCTATATATAGATTTATTCAATGTTAAAGAGCTCGTCAAATGTAATCTTAAAGTTAGGAAACATGACAACCTGTAATTCATCCTTGTTTTGCTCGGTGACTGTTTTATAAAGATATGGGTAAGCTGTATCGTTATCCTTCCAATCAAACATATAAATTTCGACTTGCTTTTTTCTCCAATCAGCAATCCAGTATTCAGAAACGCCCACTTTGCAGTATATCTGCATTTTTTCATTCCGGTCATATTCTTCGGTGGAATCGGACAAGACTTCCATAACGAAACGAGGAATGCCCGTAAATGATACATTTTTTCTGTCACGCATGTTGCAAATGATAGATACGTCGGGAATGACTATTTTATCATTATTTTCGCGCCATTGATATTGTACGCTGTCACCAAAAACACGGCATAGGCTGTCTTTTATTTGGCTACCTATTTTGATGATAAAATTATGGATTACCATTGAATGCTCAAGGTAAGTTTTGCTCATGTCTTCTATAGGAAGGGTATTCATTGGGTTACCTCCTGACAATTTGGTTTTAGTAGATGTTTGTATTATACTATGCTTTTGAATCGGAGACAAGATTTTGATGGGCTAAAAAATGATTCTGCCAAAGATAGGAGTTACTTTCGCTTCGTTCACAGCAACCTATGCACAGAAATCGCAAAACAGCGATTTCGCGCATGTCTGTCTCGGGTTTATCACACAGAAACAGCGTGAAAACACCTCGCGACGACAGCGAGTTAACAGTAACAGATAAGAAACTAAAGGCTCTTTAAGCAATGAAAAGGGAATGCCTTTGGTCATGATAATCTACTTGTAAAAGCATTGACGAAAATCGTCAGTGCTTTTTTTCTGAATGCAGAAATGAAATGCGGATACACGCAGCACTTATCGGAAAACCGCATATTGCGGTTCGTCATAGACAGTGGTATGATAATAATCAATGAGGCTTTGGGTAAAATATAGCAGATATGGGAGGTATAGATATGCAGGTGAAATATTATGATATTGGGGTAAATCTTTTTGGCAGGCAGTTTCCGGAACCGGAGAAGATTATCCGTGAGGCGGCAGCGGAAGGAATATGCTGTATTTTGACCGGAACGGATATGAATGAAAATATGAAAATTTATGATTTTTCCGCAAACCATGAGGTGTACGGCACTTTGGGAATCCATCCCCATAATGCGGACCGAGCGAAGCCGGAAGATTTCAGGCTGATGGAGCGGTTTTTATCCGATAATAAGAAAATGGTTGCAGTGGGAGAATGCGGCTTAGACTATGACAGAATGTTTTCTACCAAAGAAAACCAAATCAGATGTCTGGAAAAGCATATCGTACTCGCAGAAAAGCTGAATAAGCCGCTGTTTCTTCATGAGCGCAGTGCCTCCACAGATTTTATAAAAAGATTTCGGAAGCATTCTGACCTTTGCAGCAAGTCGGTAATACATTGTTTCACGGGCAATAAGGAGCTGCTGGATAAGTACTTGTCAATGGGCTTTTCTATCGGAATTACAGGATGGATATGTGATGATATTCGCGGAAAGGAGCTGCGGGAAGCGGTAAAAATCATCCCTTTGGACCGAATATTGGTGGAAACGGACGCTCCCTTTTTGACGCCCAAGAACGTTCCGGGTCTTGACAGGACAAATGTTCCTCAAAATATTAAATATGTTGTGAGAGATTTGGCAAAATATATGAAGGTATCGGAGGACATACTAATGGAGAATGCGAGGAAGAATACAGAGAGGATCTTTCATATAGAAGCGTGATATTATAAATTCTTGTGAAAGATGAAAAGCGGCAATTATAAATATTATCTCAGGATGTATAAAGCTTGTGTTAAATTAGTGCTATGGGACAGTGGGGATACTTTTCCGAAAATGGAGTGAAGTAAGCTGTAAACCCATGTAGCAGTATTGTGGCTTCGGAATGACAATCACTATGAATCAATAGGAGAACTATTTATGTGGATGATAAATGCTTTCGGGTCGGCGTTGTTTGCGGGCGCCACTTCCATTCTTGCAAAATGCGGCATTAAGAAGACAGACTCCAATGTGGCCACGGCTGTCCGTACCATAGTAGTATTGTTCTTTTCATGGATTATGGTGTTTTTGGTGGGCGCTCAGAGTGAACTGCCGGACGTAGAAGGGAAGACATGGTGTTTCCTGGTTTTGTCAGGACTGGCTACGGGAGCATCATGGCTCTGCTATTTCAGGGCACTGCAGCTGGGAGATGTGAATAAAGTAGTTCCTATTGACAAATCCAGCACGATATTGACGATTATTCTGGCATTTATTTTCCTTCAGGAAAGGATCAGCCTGCTGAAAATTATCAGTGTGATTTTGATTGGTTTAGGTACTTACCTGATGATACAGAAAAAGGCGGAGAAAGGTCAGGGACGGGATAAAGAGGTATGGAAGAATGACAGGCGGTGGTTTCTGTACGCGTGTTTGTCCGCCCTCTTTGCCAGCCTTACTTCCATATTGGGGAAGGTGGGCATCAGCGGATTAAATTCCAACTTGGGTACGGCCATCCGCACGGCGGTAGTGTTGATGATGGCATGGGTGGTGGTATTTGTGACAAAAAAGCAGCATACCATCAGGGAGATTCCCGGACGGGAGCTGCTCTTTATCTGTCTGTCAGGATTTGCCACGGGAGGTTCATGGCTGTGCTACTATAAGGCATTGCAGGATGGGCCTGCCAGTGTAGTGGTGCCCATTGACAAGCTGAGTATTCTGGTGACCATTTTATTTTCTTATCTGGTATTTAAGGAAAAATTGTCGAGGAAGGCGATGCTGGGTCTGGCGTTAATCGTGGCGGGAACTCTATTGATGATTGCCGCTGAGGCGGCATGAAAGCAGTTCGTTCCAATGGTACAGATCATAGACTTGGAGAGATACAAAGGAGAATCAGAAAAATGCAGATACAGATTCCGGAAACCGGAGTAATAAAAAAGCAAAAAGTTGATTTGAGCAAAGACGTATCTATTATATATGGCTATAACAATAGCGGGAAAACCACTATTTTAAAGGCCTTGGACCGTGCTTTTCAGAACAGGTTGATGGAATGCTTTATTTCAGGGAAGGAGGGGGAGCTGGCAATATACATACCCACAAACAGAATTATTGTCAGTGCAAATAATACGGATGAACTGCAGCTAAAGGATTATGAGGAATTTATTCATTACCAGAAAGACAGTTACAGTGACTATAGTCTTCATTTAAAGAGGCTTCGTGATCATCTACTGACAAATGGAGTGATACATAATTTTATCTGCCGTGCCGTTTATAAGATTTTTGCCATTGACATAAGAGAAATCAGTAGCAGGTACAGCGACGGAATTGAGAATATAATCAATATTTATCTGAACATAATCTGGGCTGCGACATGGGATTTGGAGATTTCGGATATTTCTTGTATATCGGAAGAGGCATTTCACAAATTGTTGTCCCAAAAGCGCATTTATGTCATGATTGACGAGATCGAGATGTTCCTGCATGTGAATATTCAATCAAAATTGATCAATAGCTTGAAAGAAGATTTTGCCGGATGCAGTTTTATATTGACAACGCATTCGCCTCTTCTTTTAACAAGATATATGCAATGTGTGATATACAATATTAACAACGGTAAACTAAGCCGGATTCAGGAAGATGTGTATTATGAGGATCTGGATATTATATACGAGGAACTGTTTCAGGTGGAACAGCTTCCGCCGCAGGTAAGGGAAGACATCAATTGTCTGGGGGAGATTATTTTAAAACCTTCTGTGTGCCTGTAGGGCATGTAATACAAAGAGAAGTACGCGTGCGTATTATCCCGACAAATATCTTGATCCTACGAAGACGGATGGCATTGAGAAGTATTTTTGCTACCAATTGGATGGCACGGTTGATGCCAATGAAGACTTGGCTCCGGATGAGAGAAAGAAAGCAAAATATATGATTAGACTATACCGTCTTAACAGGGAGGGGCTTGTATGCAGAAGGCGGGAATTTATGAGGGATTTAATGTCGGATGATGATTTTTACGAAAAGTTGGACAGATTGGACGATTCAAGCCAGAACATAATATTTTCATCCGTGTTTGCATATTATAAGAGACAAAAGACCGCTTCTTATAATATGCATTAGCAAAGGACAGAGCATTTTATCGGAACTGCTTTGCAAACTTGATCATTATGTATTATAGGAGGTGTAAAGAAACATATGGAGAGTAAGGTGTTCATCTTGGATCAGACAACAATCAAAAAGCTGTTAACTATATTTAAGCTTGTAATACCGGATTTCCAAAGAAACTTTGTGTGGAAGAAATCCAAAAAAGAACAATTACTGGATTCTTTATTTCGAGGGTTTCCGATCGGGGCGATTACGTTGTATGAAGATATGAATGGTTACTATATTATAGACGGACTACAGAGAATTAATACGTTGAATCAATATCTTTCTCGTCCGAATACCATTATATCTTTTGATATTTTTTTTGAGAAAGCGGAATCTGATTTCCGGTTGTTCTTAAAGCGCAGACAGTTAACGGATTTATCCCAACCTTTGGAAAAATATATAAAAGAGTGGTATGTGGGGCTTAACAGCCTGTATGGATTCGAAAAAGTCAGCATTCTCTATTCTGTACTAATGAACGGACATTCAAGGATAGCGGAGGCATTTAGGGATTTGGAGCTGGTGGAAGAGCTTTTGGGAATATTAAAATCAAAAATTGAGATCGCTTATGATGACATTGCCCTGATTATTTATAGAGGAAGTAAAGATGATCTGCCGGAATTGTTTAAGAATATCAATACAGGAAGCGTAGCTTTGTCACAGTATGAAATTCTGCAATCGGTATGGAATAATTATTTATTGGAAAAGGATTTGATTCAGGATACTTTTGAAGCTTTTGGACGGGAATTGGAATTAATCAGGGATGACTACGAAATTGAAGCCGTGAAAGAAGCCGGGGCATTTGATATTTTCAAAAATATTATCGGATTGAACCACATGATTTGTTGTAAGGAAGATTGTAATATCCTCTTTAATTTTGCCGGTTTTAAGAAGATTCCGGAGCCCAAAAAGTTTGGGAGAGGAATCACAAAACATTATGACAACGACAGCATTTCTT
Organism: uncultured Acetatifactor sp.; assembly: GCA_910589655.1. Lineage (GTDB taxonomy): Bacteria > Bacillota > Clostridia > Lachnospirales > Lachnospiraceae > Acetatifactor. Next base: position 5,459 of record CAJUTJ010000158.1, read on the forward strand.
TTGAGATATATTCTACGATTTTATGTAATGCACCGAATCAAATTGTAAAGGCAATTGATGCCGTTTATAAGTATGAGGATATTGAGAATATAAGTCTGTTTATTAATGAGCTCAACAAAATAATTTTGGATGCGGTGGATATTGCGATAGAAGAGCTGAGAATACGAAAAGCAGAGCTGCAGGAAAGTAAGTATCACACTCTTTATATTCTTGCAGGCATCATTTTTTCACATTATAGTATTGATGTCAACAGACTAAGTGTGGAGAAGACAAGCTTTAATGAGGAAATATATAATATATGCATGGACATAGAACGACATAAAAAGGGTAAGTGGTTCATAGATGAAAACAGACAGGTGGGATTTTTCAATATAAAAATTGAAGAACTGATGGGAATGAATACCAACAACAATTTTGAAGAAAGCTGTAGGGCGGAGGTATTAAGGATCCGGATTGATGATGAAATAATAACAGCCAATACAGTGAAAGAATTCTATTATAAAATATTCCATATTTTAAGTAATTACTATGATATAGATACCTATGTGCCTTACGCCACAGGAAGGAAACGGTATCTGGTCAATTGGACAAATCATCACATCAACGGAGATTTGTTTGTATCACCGATTAAAGTGGGGAACTATTATATTGAAACCCATAAAAGTAGAATGGGGGCTTTGAAGGATATTTATAATTTTTTGAAGAATATAGGTATTGATGTCGGTTATGTTGAGTAATTCCTCAAACTGCTAAAGCAGTTCGGAGAACGCAAAGGCATCATTTTTAGGTCTTGTATAGCCCATGGATTGTTTGCGTCGCTGATATAGCGTTTTTCTCACGGATTGTCTATGCTGCCGCAGGCGGCATGTTTGGGCGTGTGAAAGGGATGAAGTTGGGTGTTTATCGAAGCGATGGAAGCTTTCGTTCTACAGGATTGTGAGTTACGGAAAAGGATGCTTCGCGGAGATGCCAAGTTTCCCGAACTGCTTAAGCAGTTAAAAAACGCCGGAAACAGGCGTTTTTCATCAGGATTTGAAATTCCGCAAAGTGGAATAATAGAGGTTGGAATGAATAAAAATACAAAAAGCATAAAATATGCATGAAGATATGAATAAATATACACAAACCACAAAATGTAATGCATAAAAATAAAAAAGTAGTGGACATTTATGCAAAAAGTGGTATAATTTTCTTCTACAGTTAATATACAGGATAGCTAAGGAAACGCTGATTAAATCATCGTTTCCCTAACATATAAAGTTAATGTATCTGTAAAAGACAAATCGGGCTGCTTTCGCTTGAGAGGAGCAATACGGGAAAGGGTTGAAGTTTATCATGATCAAAGTAGGAATTATCGGAGCCACCGGATATGCGGGAGGGGAGCTGGTGCGTTTGCTGGCGAACCACCAAGAGGCGGAAATCGTCTGGTACGGTTCCCGGAGTTACATAGATAAGAGATACAGTGAAGTGTATCAAAATATGTTCCGGATTGTGGAGGATATCTGTAAGGACGACAATCTGGCAGAATTGGCTGATCAGGCGGATGTGATTTTTACCGCTACGCCGCAAGGCTTTTTAGCAGGCATATTGACGGAAGAAATTTTATCCAAGGTAAAAATCGTGGATTTGTCCGCGGACTATCGTATTAAGGATGTGGCGGTCTATGAGAAATGGTACGGCATTGAACACAAGTCCCCGCAGTTTATTCAGGAGGCGGTGTACGGCCTCTGTGAGATTAACCGTGACAAGATTACGGATAAAACCCGTCTGGTGGCAAATCCCGGCTGCTATACCACCTGCTCTATCCTGACGGCATATCCTTTGGTAAAGGAAGGGCTGATTGATGTGGATACCTTGATAGTGGATGCCAAATCGGGCACTTCCGGCGCAGGAAGAGGGGCTAAGGTGCCCAACCTGTTCTGCGAGGTCAACGAGAACATGAAGGCTTACGGTGTGGCAGGCCACAGGCATACTCCTGAAATTGAGGAACAGTTGGGTTATGCGGGGAATTGTCAGGTTACGATTAATTTTACCCCTCATTTGGTTCCTATGAATAGGGGAATTTTGGCCACGGAGTATGCAATGCTAAAGAGAAAACCGGACGGGACGCTTCCTTCTTATGAGGAGATCAAGGCAGTATATGATAAATATTATGCCTCCGAAAAATTTGTCCGTGTCTTGGAAAAAGGTGTATGCCCCGAGACGAAGTGGGTGGAAGGCAGTAATTATGTGGATATCAATTTCGTCATCGACCAGCGCACAGGGCGTATCATTATGATGGGAGCTTTGGATAATCTGGTGAAAGGCGCGGCGGGCCAGGCAGTGCAGAATATGAACCTGCTGTTCGGGCTGAAGGAAAGCGAGGGGCTGGAGCTGATCCCCTGTTTCCCCTAAAGGCTGAAGACAGATTGGATTTATAGGAGGGCAGATATGGATTGTTTTGAACCTTCAAGGCAAATGGGCTCTCCCCAAGACTCCCGAAAGACATTCCAAACCGTAAGAGCATGGAAAACGCTGAACAATGGCGCAGTCTATGCATCATTGGGCTGGTATCTGTTGGTTTTATTCAGGTTTTTTGCCATGTTTATCCTGAAATTTTTTCCAATGGACGAAATGATATGGCGGAAGGTTTGGATTGTGACGGGTATCTGGATGGGGGTGCTTACCGCAAAACTGCTCGCTTTATTTCTATATCGGATATGGTGGATCAAAAAGACGCGTAAAAAACTAAGGATGCAGCCCCGGCGTAAAAATCCTTTGCGTTGGTTCTCAATGATTCCTGTCACGCTTTTATTGGATATTTTGTTTGTTGTATGGGGATGTTATCAGGATGCGTTTTTCTGGGAGAGGCAGTATGAAAGGCTTTTGGCGGAGGGGGAATTAGGGCATGGGCTTCCGCTTATCTCGGTGCTCTGCGTCTTGTTTGCGGGAGCGGTTACCGCTGGGATTACCGTACTTTCTGTTATTCTTGTTTGTATCAGCCGGTATCGCAGCCGGTATGAGAGATAATGGGCAGTATACTACAATAGGAAAGGACACGAATGAAAATATGAGTGGGAAAACGTATACCGTTAAAACAATGGCCGCCGCGGATTATGACGGCTTGAAGGCTCTGTGGATGACGATTCGGGGATTCGGCATCCGAAGCATTGACGATTCCAGAGAGGGTGTGGAGCGGTTTTTAAAGAGAAACCCTGACACCAGCGTGGTGGCGGTTGGGGAGGACGGCTCCATTGTGGGGGGGATCCTTTGCGGACATGACGGAAGAAGAGGCTGCCTGTACCATGTCTGTGTGCGGGAAGATTACAGGCGTCTGGGTATCGGCAAGGCTATGGTGGTATATTGTATGAATGCGCTGAAGGCGGAGAACATCAATAAAGTAAGCCTTATCGCCTTTACAAAAAACGATGTGGGAAATGCTTTTTGGAATTGTATCGGCTGGACAAAGCGGCAAGATTTGAACTATTATGATTTTACGCTGAATGAGGCCAATATTACGGCTTTTAACCAATGAAAAGTGCGAAAGGAATGATTCATTCGTTGTTTGTGCCGCATTGGCGGCATGTCTGGAAGCTGAAGGAAATCACTAAGCTTGAAAAGATCTCGCTGAGTGATTTCACGCTCTGCGGAGCAAAGCTTCTTCACAAACTGCCAAAGCAGTTAGAAGAACACAAGAACAGCGTTCCTCCGGACTTGCAGCAATTTATTGATTGTTTGTGCCGACTGTTTCGGTATGACGGGAAGTGTGGGGCGGAAGTAAAAAAAGAATGTTATGTGCGATAAGACGCACAGGGAGGGATAGAGATGAAACAGATAGACGGCGGTGTGACCGCGGCAAAAGGTTTTTTGGCAGCAGGAGTAGAGGCAGGCGTAAAATATCAGAACCGTAAGGATATGGCCATGGTATACAGTGAGACGCCCTGTACCGTGGCGGGCACTTTTACCAGCAATGTGGTAAAAGCGGCGCCGGTGCTCTGGGATAAGGGTATCGTGGAGAATTCCCCTTATGCGCAGGCGGTAATCGTCAATTCCGGCATTGCCAATGCCTGCACGGGAAAACAGGGGCTGGAGTGCTGTAAGGCGGAGGCTGACTGTGCCGGGAAACTGCTGGGGATTCCGGCCGATGCGGTGTTGGTGGCTTCCACGGGCGTAATCGGAATGCAGCTTCCTTTGGACAGGATTACCGCGGGGATTGAACTGTTGGTCAAGGCCAAGGCCCATACCTTAGAGGCGGGGCTGGATGCGGCCAAGGCTATTATGACCACCGATACCGTATCGAAACAAATCGCCGTGGAGACTAAAATCGGTGATAAGACCGTGACTTTGGGCGGTATGTGTAAGGGTTCCGGAATGATCCACCCCAATATGTGTACCATGCTGGGCTTTATTACCACAGATGTAAAGATATCGAAAGAGATGCTGCAGAAGGCATTGAGCGCTGACATTATTGATTCTTTTAATATGATTTCCGTGGACGGAGATACTTCCACCAATGACACGCTGCTTGTGATGGCAAACGGGATGGCGGGGAATCAGGAGATTGCGGCAGAGGGGGCGGATTATGATGCCTTCTGTCAGGCGTTACATACCATCACCACTTATCTCGCCAAGAAAATGGCGGGGGATGGGGAGGGCGCCACATGTCTGTTTGAGACAAAGGTAGTGGGGGCGGCTTCCAAAGAGGATGCCAGAACATTGGCAAAATCCGTGATATGTTCCTCCCTGACGAAAGCTGCCATTTTCGGGCATGATGCCAACTGGGGAAGAATCCTCTGTGCAATGGGTTACTCGGGAGCCATATTTGACCCTGAAAACGTGGACTTGTATTTTCAGGGGGAGAGTGGGAAAATACACATTTACGGCAGCGGCGTGGCATGCGATTACAGCGAGGAGGAGGCTACCAAGATTCTCTCCGATCCCGAAGTTACCGTGCTGGCGGATATGCACATGGGCGACGGGGAAGCCACGGCATGGGGCTGTGATTTAAGCTATGACTATGTAAAAATCAATGCCGACTATAGGAGCTGACGCGGGTAGCGGCGTATTTTCTGCCATTACGTGAACGTAACAGTTCAGCCATGCGGAAACGATTGTACAATTTGTCTGTGGGAGCTTGTTCACTAAAGACAAATTGCACAACCGCTTCCATAGGGCGATCGCCCGACATGAAATAAGCTGCCGGTAATATTACTTGGCTATTGGAAAAAGTGTACATCCCGGCAGCTTATGAATGGTATGGCTGAACTGTTACGCGTGAACCACAGGAAAAAGGGCAGCCCATAGACAGAAAGGAATGAATTACCCATGGAAAAAAATATGGAAAAAGTATTGCAGAAGGCGGAGGTGCTCATTGAAGCCCTTCCCTATATACAGCGTTTTAACCGCAAGATTATCGTGGTAAAATACGGCGGGAGCGCTATGAGCAATGAGGAACTGCAAAAAAACGTGATTAAGGATGTGACCTTGCTTAAGCTGGTAGGTTTTAAGCCTATTATCGTCCATGGCGGCGGGAAAGAAATCAGCCGCTGGGTAGGCAAGGTGGGCAAAGAGGCAAAATTTGTGAACGGGCTTCGCGTCACCGATGACGAGACCATGGAAATCGCGGAAATGGTGTTGAATAAGGTGAACAAAAGTTTAGTGACCATGGTTCAGGAGCTTGGTGTAAAAGCAGTGGGCATCAGCGGCAAGGACGGTGGGCTGCTGCAGGTGGAGAAAAAGTATTCCGACGGACAGGATATCGGCTATGTGGGGGAGATCACCGGCGTGAATCCGAAGGTATTGTATGATTTGCTGGAGAAGGATTTTCTTCCCATTGTGGCTCCCATAGGATTAGATGATAATTTCCAAACCTATAATATTAACGCGGATGATGCGGCATGTGCCATTGCGAAGGCCGTCTCTGCGGAGAAACTGGCATTCCTGACGGATATAGAGGGGCTTTACCGGGATATCAACGACAAGAGTACTTTTATTTCCCGTATCACTGCTTCCGAGGCTGAGAAGCTCATCGACAGCGGTATTATCGGGGGCGGCATGCTGCCGAAGCTGAACAATTGCACCTCCGCCGTCAATAACGGTGTCAGCAGAGTCCATATCTTGGACGGCAGGGTGCCCCACTGCCTGCTCTTGGAGATTTTTACAAAAGAGGGTATCGGCACCGCCATCATTTCCGATGAGGATAATCTGGCGAAGGGAATCAAAAGGGATAAATTCTGTGCGGAGAACGATTAGGCATTGATGCATAGAAAACAAACGTTTTTCGCAGCGAGGGCTGCGTCGCGGAGAAGTACTAAATTTCCCAAACTGCTAAAGCAGTTAGAAAATGCCCGAAAACACGGCATTTCTCATCCGGATTTGGGTCGCAGCAAAGCTGTGACATGGAGGTTAGTGTGAAAAAGGACATTTCACAATCCTGATTTGAGTGCCCGCCAAAGCGGGCAAATGGGAGTTAGTGTGTATAAAGAGAGGATATTGCTATGGAGATGAAGGAATATATAGAACAAGCGGAAGCGGCGCTGCTTCACACCTATAACCGGTATCAGATTGTTCTGGACCGCGGGGAGGGAGTGTACCTGTACGATATAGAGGGGAAGAAGTATTTGGACTTTTGCGCAGGGATTGCGGTGTTTGCCCTTGGATATCATAATGAGGAATACAATAATGCCCTGAAGGCTCAGATTGATAAGCTGATTCATACGTCAAATTATTATTATAATGTGCCTGCCATAGAAGCGGCGAAGAAGATAAAGAAAGCTTCCGGTATGGACAGGGTGTTCTATACCAATTCCGGTGCGGAAGCCAATGAAGGAGCCATTAAGGCGGCGAGAAAGTACGCCTTTTTAAAGGACGGCACCACGGATCATGAGATCATCGCCATGAACCATTCCTTCCACGGTAGAACCATGGGTGCGCTGGCAGTAACGGGAAATGTCCACTACCGGGAACCTTTTGAGCCTTTGATCGGTAAGATTCGGTTTGCGGATTTTAACGATTATGACAGTGTGCTTGCCCAAGTGACGGACAAGACCTGTGCCATTTTGCTGGAGCCGGTTCAGGGGGAAGGCGGGCTTTACCCCGCGGAGGAGGACTTTTTGAGGAAGCTCCGGAAACTCTGTGACGAGAGGGACATTCTGCTGATCTTTGACGAGGTTCAGTGCGGTATGGGCAGAACCGGTTATATGTATGCATGGCAGAAATATAATGTAAAACCGGATATTATGACCACGGCCAAGGCTCTGGGCTGCGGTGTGCCCATGGGGGCGTTTTTGATGACGGAGCATGTTGCGCAGCATTCTCTGGAGGCGGGAGACCACGGAACCACCTATGGGGGAAATCCCTTAGCCTGCGCCGCCGCGGAAAAAGTGCTTGATTTATTTGAAAAGGAACATATAATAGAACATGTAAGAGAGGTAGCCCCTTATTTGGAACAGCGCTTGGAGGAACTGAAGGAGAAATATCCTTGTATCACGGAGCGCCGCGGTACGGGGCTGATGCAGGGGCTGGTATTCGACAGACCTGTCAGGGATATCATTGCGGCCGCTATGGACAAGGGATTGATTCTGATCAATGCCGGAGCGGACATCATCCGTTTTGTTCCCCCTCTGATCATTACAAAAGAAAATGTGGACGAAATGGTTTCTATTCTGGAACAAAGTATCGACGGCGAAAAGATTTGCTGAGACGCAGATGGATTTTCGCGCATTTGAGGTAATTTATGCATATAAAAAACAGATTGATTTCAGTGGCAGCTGTAGTGGCTATGGCTGCCGCGCTTTTTTTCGGAAGCACAATGGAAATGCGCACGGCGGGGGAAGAGGACACCGAAGGCAGCCATCTATGGTTTGAGAAGACGGATACCATTTATTTCTGGTATACCGATGATGCGATGACTAATTTTATCAACAGTGCGGCAGTTGCTTTCGGGGAACGGGAGAATGTCAGGGTGATACCGGTGCTGACGGAGGACAGCGAATATTTGGAGGCATTAAATCAGGCATCCTTGCATTCCGGTCAGGTTCCGGACGCTTATATCATCAGCAATGATTCGCTGGAAAAGGCATATTTGGCCGGATTGGCGGAGGAGATAGGAGATGAGGGAGCCGTCTGCAACGAGACAAATTTTCCGGCCGCGGCTTTGTCCGCGGTAGCTTATCAGGGAAAGACGGTGGCATATCCGCTTTCTTATGAGACCAGCGCTCTGGTATATAATGAGACATATCTTGCCGAGTGGGCGGTACAGATTGCGCAAAAGGATCTGCTCAACGCGGGGGAGGATCTGGCTTCCGCAGAAAATGACAGCGGGATTCCCGTGGATGAGGCGGCGCTTGCGGCTCTGGCAGAGGAATATTTCCAAAAGGCCATTCCCCACACGGTAAACGATATTCTGAATATTGCAAATACCTTTGATGTGCCGGCCGGAGTGGACGGAGTCCTGAAATGGGACGTCTCGGATATCTTTTATAATTACTGGATTGTGGGAAATTATATGATTGTGGGCGGCGATGCGGGGGACGACAAGCGGCAGATCAATATTAACAATCCGGAAACCATACAGTGCCTTGAAGTTTATAAAGCCTTGAACCAATTTTTCTTTATAGAATCCGACACGGTGAGTTATGATTCCGTGCTGCAGGACTTTATTGACGGTAAGACCGTTTTCAGCATTGTCACCACCGATGCGGCGGCCCGTCTGGCAGAGGCAAAGGAAAGCGGGGAACTGGCTTTTGAATATGGAATTGCCATGATGCCCGATATCAGTGAGGAATTGAAAAGCCGTTCCATGTCCGTTACCAACGGGGTGGCGGTAAACGGTTATTCGGAGCATAAGGAGCTGGCAAACCGTTTTGCCGCTTATTTGGTGACGGAGTGTGCGGATTCATTGTATGAGAGAAGCGGAAAGGTATCTGCCAACAGAAATGCAGGAACGGAGAACGGGGCATTGCAGATTTTTATGCTGGAATACGGGGAGAGCGTTCCCTTGCCCAAAATGATGGAGACGGGTAATTTCTGGCTGCAGCTGGAGAGGCTGTTTTCCAGTGTGTGGAACGGTGCGGATGTCACTACACTGGTGGAAGAGCTTGCAAACCAGATTGTGACGCAGGTGGAAGCGGTGTATTAGAGAGTGTTTATGTTTTGACGGACGCATAATTTACCAATCATGGGATACACTTTTTTTAGGAGGTGTCTTATGATTGGTTTTATTATTGCATTAATTTCCGGCGCCCTTATGAGTGTACAGGGTGTATTCAACACACAGGTTACAAAGGCTTCCAGCATTTGGGCCGCAAGCGCTTTTGTGCAGCTGACTGCATTAGTGGTCTGTCTGGGGGCGTGGGGCTGTGCGGACAGAAGCAGCCTTTTGAAGGTGTTTGAGGTGCAGCCGAAATACATGCTCTTAGGAGGCGCTATCGGTGCCTTTATTACGTATACGGTTATTAAGAGTATGGATATGCTGGGACCGGCCAAAGCGGTGATGCTGATTGTGGTGGCGCAGCTGGCCGTGGCGTATTTGATTGAGCTTCTGGGATGGTTCGGTGTGGAGAAGCAGCCTTGGGAATGGAGAAAAGCATTAGGTATGGCGGTTGCCATTGCGGGAATTGTTATTTTTAAGTGGAAATAACACTTGTAAAAAGCCCATGATTAATTTACAATAAAATACATCAGCATAGAGAGGCAGCCTTTTTGGATGGAGGTAGACGTTTTACCGATACATCGGAAAGGGGCTATGATGAAAAAGAAAAGAATAGGGGCTGCTATATGCAGTCTCGCTTTTGTATTGAGTATTTCTGCCTGTGGCAAGGCAGAACAGGAAATTTTATGGATCGGTCAGCAGAACGCGGAGGAAGCTTCAGAGGGTTTTCCGCAGAATACGGGGGAAGCCCGGTCGGGTTTTCCGCAGGATACGGGAGAGGTCTGGTTCGGCCAGCCGCAGGATACGGGGAAAGCCCCGGATATCTGCGTCTATGTATGCGGAGCCGTTGAGACTCCGGGTATCGTTTTCCTGCCGGAAGGAAGCAGAGCCGCGGATGCCTTGGAGGCGGCGGGAGGCTTTGCTTCCTATGCGGCGGTGGACGCGGTGAATCTGGCGGCCAAGATTTCCGACGGGGAAAAATTGTATTTTCCTGACTGTGAGGAGTATAGGGCACAGGCAGAGAAACAGGCATCGGCATCCGCGGGATTGGTAAATATCAACACCGCCGATGCGGCGCAGTTATGTACGCTTCCCGGAATCGGAGAATCCAGAGCGGCGGATATTATAGCTTACAGGGAGGCTCATGGCGGATTTGCTTCCTGTGAGGACATTATGAATGTATCGGGGATCAAGGAGAGCGTGTACAATAAAATAAGCGATAAAATAACGACAGCACCATAGGAAACCGTTTCCTTTTGCGGAAAAGAAGGTGCAGAGGGAGGACATACGGTTTCCTGATGAAATAAGCGCATTGACAGCCTTGTCAAGGGGTGTCGGCGACAGGGATAAAGACAGAGAGAGGGAGATTAAAATGGCAGGAAAGAGAGCTTTGGTGGTAGATGATGAGAAACTGATTGTGAAAGGAATCCGTTTCAGTCTGGAACAGGACGAAATACAGGTTGACTGCGCTTATGACGGTGAGGAGGCATTGGAATTTGCACGCAATAACCAGTATGACATTATTTTGTTAGACGTGATGCTGCCTAAGCTGACAGGATTTGAAGTCTGCCAGCAGATCAGAGAGTTTTCCAATGTACCCATTATCATGTTGACGGCCAGAGGGGATGATATGGATAAGATTCTCGGTCTGGAATACGGTGCAGATGACTATATTACAAAACCTTTTAACATTTTGGAGGTAAAGGCACGAATTAAAGCGATTATGCGCCGTATAGAGCCCAAGCGCGTTGCCGGAGAGCAGCCGAAAGTGATTGAGAGCGGAGAATTGCGTCTGGATTGTGAGGGAAGGCGGGCTTATATTTCGGGACAGGAAATCGGCTTGACGGCAAAAGAATTCGAGGTGCTGGAGCTTTTAATGCTGAATCCGAATAAAGTATACAGCCGGGAGAACCTGCTTCAGATAGTCTGGGGAGTGGACTATCCCGGTGATGTCCGCACCGTTGACGTGCACATCCGCCGCCTGCGTGAAAAGGTGGAGCAAAATCCCAGCGAACCCAGATATGTACATACAAAATGGGGTGTGGGCTATTACTTTCTAAATGCATGAGTCGGGAGAGAAAATGTTTGCAAAAATATTCGGTGAGTTAAAGACTCTATTATCTTTGCGCAGTCTAAAGGTACGATTCTTTGTAATCATATTGATCGTGGGAATCATTCCCAGCATATTTATGCGCGGCGCCATTGTGGATAATTATGAGGAACGGGCGGTGGAGCAGAGGATTGCCACGGTACAGAACCAGCTGTTAATCGTGGGAAACCACCTTCTGAACAATAAATATTTGGTTACCTATAAATCGGATGAAACGGTATATCGGAATTCCCGAGCGGTTATAAATGCAGAACTGGAGATGATATCCAATCTTTATGAGGGACGTGTCATGATCATAGATTCCAGCTTAAGGGTGGTAAAAGACACCTATGGGATCAGTGACGACAAGACGATTATTTCCGAGGAAGTAATAAAATGTCTGAGAGGAGAAAATACCTCAAATTATGACAAGGAACACGGTTATATAGAAATGACCACGCCCATTGTGGATTCCACTGCCACGGACGGAGACGGAAAGGGAAGCGGTAAGATAGTGGGTGTTATGCTGACCAGTATTTCCAACGATTCCATCGTGGAAACCATGGATATCCTGAATCGTAAATCCATGGTTATCGAGCAGCTGATGATTGTTATCATTGTGGCGTTTGCTTTCATTTTGTCCATCATTTTGACAAAGCCCTTTGACCGTGTCACGGAAGCAATTAACGAAATTCAGGCGGGCTACAGTGACAGAACCATATCCGTGCCCGATTATACGGAGACGGAGCATATTGTGGAGGCCTTTAATCAGCTGCTAAAGAGGATGAAAGCCTTGGACGATTCCAGACAGGAGTTTGTGGCAAACGTGTCCCATGAGCTGAAGACGCCAATGGCTTCCGTCAAGGTGCTGGCGGATTCCTTGCTGGCGCAGGAAAATGCGCCGGCAGAGCTTTACCGTGAGTTTATGGAGGATATTGTATCCGAAATCGACAGGGAAAACAGGATTATCACCGATCTTCTGGCATTGGTTAAAATGGATAAGAAGGTACTGGATCTCAATATTGCCTCTTTAAACATCAACGATTTGGTAGAATTGATATTAAAGCGTCTGCGCCCCCTCGCCCGGAAACGGGATGTGGAGGTGGTCTTTGAAAGTATGCGCCCTGTGACGGCAGAGGTGGACGAAGTTAAAATGACGCTTATTATGACCAATCTGGTTGAAAATTCCATCAAATATAATAAAGAGCATGGCTGGGTGAAGGTAGAATTAGATGCCGACCATCAATTTTTCACATTCAGGGTCAGTGATTCGGGACTGGGAATTCCGGAGGAAGAACTGTCCCATATCTATGAGAGATTTTACAGAGTGGACAAATCCCATTCCAGAGAAATCGGAGGTACGGGACTGGGACTGGCTATTACCAAGAGCGCCGTGCTGATGCACCGAGGCTCCATTACCGTTACCAGTGTGGAAGGGGAGGGTTCCAGCTTTACAGTCAGAATTCCTTTGACATACATTGCGCAGGCAGTAGTGTAAGGGATGGTTTGTGCCGCCGCCAAAGAACGGCAGTATGGAGGTTAGCGAGTGAAAAAAGCATTGTGTTTGATATGGGGGATCCTTTTTATGCTTGGGGCATCGGCCTGTGTGGGGGAAGAGACGCCGGAAGGCACGGAGTATCAGGTTTATTATATCAGTAAATCGGAGACAAAGGTGGAAATGCACCCTTATTGGACGCAGAAAGAAAGTTCTCAGGCCGTTCTTAGAGAATTGATGCAATGCCTTGCCGCCACGCCGGAAAAGCTAGAGTATCAGGCGCCCCTTGCCATGGGCTTTAATATTTTGAAAATAGATTTGGAGGAGAGCAAGATAACCATAGACGTGAGCGAAGCTTATTTGAATCTCTCGGTTACTACGGAGGTTCTGGTGCGGGCTGCCATTGTGCGTACACTGACCCAGCTTCCGGAGATTGATACCGTGGAAATGACGGTGGAAGGCAAACCGTTGGTGGACAGTATGGGCAATGTGGTGGGCAGGATGAACGCCGACCAATTCATTAACAATGACGGCAATGAGATAAACACCTATGAACTTGCCAGAATTAAACTGTTTTTTGCAAGCGACGAAGGAAATATGCTGATAGCCGCTTATCGGGAGAAGCATTATTCTTCCAACACGCCCATAGAGCGTTTTATTGTGGAGGAGTTAATTGCAGGCCCCAGCGGTCAGGTGGAGGGGCTGCACGCTACCATTAATCCAAACACTAAAATTATCAACGTGACCACCAAGGACGGAATCTGTTATGTCAATCTGGATGACAATTTCCTGACTGTGCCGGATAATGTCTCCATGGATGCGGCGGTTTATTCCATAGTAAATTCATTGGTGGAATTGAGCAACATCAATAAGGTACAGATTCTGGTAAACGGGGAAGTACCGACTACCTCGGCTATTTTCCAGAATTCTACGTTTGAGAGGAATTTGGATATGGTTACTTCGGTGAAAAATTAACCGGCAAAGCTCCTGAAACAGAAACAATATTGATACAAATGACATGAAATGACATGAAAGGACATTATATGCGGCGACCTTTATTGCTGGCTGCCATATGTCTGACGGCGGTTATGGGGGTTCTGCTGAGGCTGGGTATTTTTGACAGGGTGCCGCAAGGGCAGATCGGTACGGAAATGCTCACCGACGGAGAACCTGTCACCGCTGTGGGACAGGTATACCAAAAAGATTCCGAAAAAATATATTTACGGACCATTCGAATAACATCTTCGGCTGACAATTCACAGCCATTTCTTCCATGTAAAGAAAATTTAATATGCATTTTAGGGCGGGAAGCGGATGTGCCTCTGGGAAGCGTAGTGCTTGTGGAAGGTACTTTTGAGGCTTTTTCCGCCGCTGCAAATCCGGGGGAATTTGATTCCCGCGACTATTATCGAACGCTGGGCATCGGCGGAAAAGTAAAGGATGCGGCGCTGCTGGAGCAAGGGAATTCTTACTGGCGGTTTCGGGAAACTTTGTATGGGATCCGGAGCCTGTTGAAGCAGCGTCTGGGGAAGGTGCTTCCCGGAAAGGAAGCGGCAGTCATGTGCGCCCTGCTGCTGGGGGACAAGGGGGATTTGGATCCCGAATTGAAGGAATTGTATCAAAGGAACGGAATCCTGCATATTTTGAGTATTTCTTCCCTTCACATTACCATGATCGGAATGACGGTATATCAATTGCTGCGGAAATGCCGGGTGCCGGTATTTCCGGCGGCCGTGTCGGGAAGTATTCTGCTCTTTTTATACGGTATGATGACAGGCTTCAGCGTTTCCGCTTGCCGCGCCATTGGCATGTATCTGCTTAGGATGACGGCGGAAATCATCGGAAGAACTTACGATATGCCCACGGCAGCGGGAGTGATGGCGGCGGTTCTTACAGTAAAAAATCCCTATTATCTGCGCCACTCGGGATTTCTGCTTTCCTTTACTTCCATGATCGGAATCGGCGCAGTGTATCCCGCCATGGCTTCAGGCAGTGAGAAGCCGGACAATGAGAAAGGAGATAGCGAAATTTGGAGCAGCCGGAAAAAGAAGGGAAAGAGAAAGCTTTTGAAAGCCGTCCTGTCGGGGCTGTCCATCACCCTTGCAACGCTTCCGGTACAACTGTGGTTTTATTATCAGATACCGACATATTCCGTTCTGTTAAATATCTTGGTGCTTCCCTTTATGGAATTATTGATGGCGGCGGGCTTTTTGGCGCTGATACCGGGACTAGGCATATTCGGACGGATTGACTGGCTGATACTTCAGGGATATGAGAGCCTTTGCGGATGGTTCAACGGATTTCCATGTCATACATGGAATCCCGGAAAACCCGGACTCTGGCAGGTTATTGTCTATTATCTGATTTTGGCGGCAGTAATGTGCTGCGTCAAAGGGATGCGGGCCAAAGAGAGCAAGGCACATAAAGAGTGTAAGGGAAAAAGGCATAAAATTGTCTTTGCCGCATGTTTTACCGTGCTTGCCTTAAACGTATTTGTAATCGGATGGCAGCCCCCCGCGGAGAACCAACTGCTGTTTTTAGATGTGGGACAGGGGGACGGGATATTGGTGCGGACTGCCTCCGGAGAGAATATCCTCTTTGACTGCGGAAGCAGCAGCCGGAGCCGTGTGGGAAAATATGTGCTGCTGCCCTGTCTGCGGTATTACGGAATACATACTTTGGATGCGGTGATTCTCTCACATCCGGATGGGGATCATGTGAACGGGGTCATGGAATTGCTGTCAATGGGACAGGACAGCGGGATAGAAATAAAGCAGTTAGTGCTGCCAAAGCTGTGTCCGGAGGGAAGGGCAGAGATGCTGGAGCGTCTGGGAGAATTTGCGGAGCGGGAGGATTGGAGCAGCCGGATTTCCATTGGCTGTCTGTCCTCCGGAGAGAGTTTTTCATATGACAGAGCCGCCTTTCTCTGCCTTCATCCCGAAAGCGGATGGACGGGAAAGGATGCCAACGCTTATTCTCTCTGCGTCTACGGAGTATTTATGGATGAGAACGGGGAAAAAGAAATGGATTTCCTAATGACGGGAGACGTGGAGGCAGACGGAGAGGAAGCGCTGCTTGCTGCTTTGCAGGAAAAAGGAATTCGAAACCTATCCGTGTTGAAAACGGCTCATCATGGCTCCAAGAATTCTACTTCGGAGAGGCTGCTGGCACAACTCACCCCCATGCTTTCCGTAATTTCCTGCGGCAGAAACAACCGTTACGGACATCCTCATAAGGAGCTGCTGGAGCGTCTGGAAGGCGTGGACAGCGTTACAATGATTACCGGTCAAAAGGGTGCCGTAAAGGTAAGCTTTTATCAGGAAATGATTAAAGTGGAAACCTTTCGTGAAAACAGGCGGTCAGCTTTTTGATCATTATCGGATGCCGTGAAAAATAAACCTAAACGATCACAATACCGACATAATCAATATTTCCACGCTCAGGATATCGTTCATGCGGCCGCTTTTTACGGCTTCTTCCGCTTCCACACATTTTGTCACCGCGTTCCGCAGCTTTTCCGTCTTGAACCGGGATGCCTGAGCCAGATATTTTCCGGCAGCGAAAGGGGGAACGCCTATTTTGGAGGCAATGGAACGCTGATCGTGTCCCTTTAACTTTAGTTCCTTGGCTTGAAGCAGCAGATTGCACTGTCTGGCAATCAGAAACAGAATCCGCATGGGCGGCTCCTTCAGCGCCAGAAGATCATAATACAGATCCAAAGCCTTTTTCTGCTGTTTGTCAGCTATGGCGTTTATCATATCAAAAATATGATTGCTGATGCGGGTGGTGCAGACAGCTTCCACGTCCTCATCGGTAATGACTTCTCTGTCCAAGCAGTAGCAGATCAGCTTTTCAAGTTCCATTTGGATATTTTCCATATTGGTGCCGGTTTTGGAGAGCAGAAGCTGAACCGTGTTTTCCGTAATTTTTTTCCCTTCTTTTCCCAAGACGCCCGCTGCCCAGCGCTTTAACGTCTTTTCGTCCTGAACGGCAAATTCCGCCGCGTAGCCTTTGGAATTTACGGTTTTGAACAATTTACTGCGCTTGTCGATTTCGCTTTCCGTAAAGACAAAATAAGTGGTCTCATTGGGCTCTGCCAGATATTCCGCCATCTTTTCCCCGCCGGATTTGAACAAGCCGCTGTTGCTGATGAAAATAACACGTCGCTCTGCGAGAAAGGGCAGAGTTTCGGCCAGATCGATAACGGCACCCACAGAGATGTCCCTGCCCTCGTAAAAGTGGGTGTTCATAGTGTCGTCCTCACTGCAAAGCGCTTTGCGCAGACGCTCTCTGTACTGTCTGCGCAGATAACGTTCTTCACCGTACAGAAGGTAGATTTGTTTAAAATTTTGCTGTTTTATATCCTCGTTTATTTGCTTCATTTATGCTCCTGTCGTTCTGTCAAAGCAGAAATTTGAATTTAACAGTCGGTATGGGAAGTAATAGGTATCTGCGTGATGATTTTTCAAACACGCCTTAAGGCTATTGTAACTTATTTTTTTCGGCAGTACAAGCATAAGAAGACTTTCCGAAAGGACGTCACAGATCAGTGGCTGCTGTTCACTTTGTTCACAGCAGCCTATGCACAGAAATCGCAAAACAGCGATTTCGCGCATGTCTGTCTCGGGTGTATCACGCAGAAACAGCGTGAAAACACCTTGCGGCGACAGCGAGTGAGCGGTAACAGATCAATGACGGCGTCTTTTGCTGTAATTTGTCAGAAGCTGTTCCTTGAACCGCGGCCGAAGCCTCATACGGATGCCTTTCTGTATAAAAACAGAGGGCACAATTTCTGGAAATATGCCAAAAGTAGAGATATTTTAGTAAAATATAATTCTTTTTAGCGAAGAATAAGATATTTTTGCGATGGGTTTGAGTTGATTCGGCAATCTTTTATCTTTTATAATTAGAAAGTACGAAAAATAGGTTTTTTATTCCCTCTAGTGTGTCAGCATTACTGTTCTGGACACACCAGGGTTCTGTGTTTTGTACACATTAAAGTATGCAGATTATGGAAAGGAAAGGGTAGTAGTGTGAAAAATACTTCTAAGGCAGCAAAAGACACTGCCTAAGAAGTATTAAGTTTCACACAGGAAAAACGCGAAAGACAGCGTTTTTCATATCTATTTGAGCCGCTAAAGCGGCATGGAGGTTATTATGGAACAATTGAACATTACTGCTACGAAGGATAATGAAAAAATATACAAAATTCTGGGAGATTTGATGAATGCTGACAAGGAATTTCAAATCATGATCACGGTTCCCTCTGCCAAGGATAAATCTGTAGAGACAACCATACAGAGTGCGGAGAAGGAGCAGCAGGTAATCCGCGATCTGGAAAAGGACGTGACGAACATGATTCACGAGATCGGCGTTCCGGCACACATCAAGGGATACCAGTATCTGCGGGAGGCAATCATGATGTCCGTGGAAGATCCCGGCATGATCAGTTCCATCACAAAGATTTTATATCCCACCATCGCAAAACGCTTCCAAACCACGCCCAGCCGGGTGGAGCGCGCCATCCGCCATGCCATTGAAGTGGCGTGGAGCAGAGGGAGAATGGAAACTCTGGATGCTCTGTTCGGATATACGATTGACACCGGAAAAGGCAAGCCGACGAACTCGGAATTTATCGCGCTGATAGCCGATCGAATCAGATTATCTTACCGAAATTAGTAAGAAAAGCTTTCCACTGAATAGGGAATGATGTATAATAACAATATATTTAATTCGGTGGAGGGATACAATGAAGAAAATATTATTTGCAGCATCAGAAGGTGTGCCTTTTATCAAGACAGGTGGTCTGGCAGATGTGGTAGGATCTCTGCCCAAGTGTATTGATAAAGAATATTTTGACATCAGGGTCATTATTCCTAAATACTCCTGCATGAAGCAGGAATGGAAAGACAAAATGCAATATGTGACTCATTTTTATATGGATTTTAATTGGAAGAATGAGTATGTGGGGGTTATGGAGGCGGTTGAAGGCGGTGTTCACTATTATTTTATAGATAATGAATACTATTTCAGCGGATTAAAGGTGTACACTGACGATCCCAAATGGGAGATCGAGAGATATGCGTTTTTCTCCAAGGCGTTGTTGTCCGCACTGCCGGCAATCGGTTTCCGGCCGGAACTGATCCACTGCCATGACTGGCAGACGGGGCTGGTGCCCGTGTACTTAAAGGAACGTTTTCACGACAGTGATTTCTTCCGCGATATGAAGTCTGTCATCACGATTCATAATCTTAAATTTCAGGGAAAATGGGATACAAAGACCGTTCAGGGTATTACCGGACTTCCCGGATATTACTTTACCCCCGATAAACTGGAGGCATATAAAGATGCCAATTTATTAAAAGGAGGTATCGTTTTTGCGGATGCGATCACTACCGTGAGCAGTACTTATGCGGAGGAAATCAAGACGCCTTTCTTCGGCGAGGGTCTGGACGGCCTGCTCCGTGCCAGAAGCGGTTCTCTGCGGGGGATTGTAAACGGTATTGACTATACGGATTTTAATCCGGAGACAGATAAGCGTATCGTGCGTCAGTATGATGCCGTGAATTTCCGCAAGGAGAAGGTAAAAAATAAGAGAGCTTTACAACAGGAGCTTGGTTTGTGTCAGGATGACAGGAAGATGATGATAGGTATTGTATCACGATTGACGGATCAGAAGGGATTTGACCTGATCGCTTATATCATGGATGAGCTTTGCCAAGATGATGTGCAGCTGGTGATTCTGGGGACAGGTGAGGAAAGGTATGAAAATATGTTCCGTCATTTCGATTGGAAGTACGGAGATAAGATTTCAGCCAATATCTATTATTCCGAGGATTTGTCCCATAAGATTTATGCAGCCTGTGACGCTTTCCTGATGCCCTCTCTGTTTGAGCCCTGTGGACTGAGCCAGCTGATGGCTCTGCGTTATGGTACCATTCCCATTGTGCGTGAGACGGGCGGTTTAAAGGATACCGTGCAGCCCTACAACGAATTTGAGAATTCCGGTACAGGATTTAGCTTTGTAAATTATAATGCACATGAAATGTTGAATACAATTCGCTATGCCGAGCATATTTATTATGATAAGAAGCGCGAGTGGAACAAGATGGTAGACCGCGCTATGGCAGCAGATTTCTCATGGCACGTATCTGCGCTTAAATATCAGGAAATGTATGACTGGCTTATAGGATAGGAATTGTATGGCGGATAACAATAGGAAGAACGGTTCTAGTAACGGCGGCAGTAAAAACAGTTTCATACTGCAGGCGGGGATATTGGCGGCAGCCGGTATTATCAGCAGAATTATAGGGCTCCTTTACAGGAGCCCTTTGCAGCGTGTCATCGGTGATCTGGGAATGGGGTATTATTCCTCCGCTTACAATTACTACACTATTATTTTGTTGATTTCTTCCTACAGCATACCTTCCGCTATCTCCAAGGTGATTGCCCAGAAACTGGCGGAAAAGGAATTCAGAAACGCCCACCGGCTGTTTCACTGCGCCCTTTTCTATGTACTGGCAGTGGGAGGCGCCGCGAGCCTGTTTCTTTTTTTCGGTGCGGGGCTGTTTGTGGGGGAGGAAGCCGTACCGGTGCTCCGAACGTTTGCGCCGACCATTTTTATCTATGGTATTCTGGGAGTATTGAGAGGCTATTTTCAGGCGCATAAAAGCATGGCTCAGACATCGGTGTCCCAGATATTGGAGCAGATTGCCAATGCGGCGGTCAGCGTGGGAGCGGCGTATCTGCTGATTAAATCCGCCATGGGAACTATGGATATTCCCGAAACAGAGGCGGACAGGATTGTCCGTGCAACCAAGGGGGCGGTAGGAAGCGCTATGGGAACCGGCGTGGGGGTTTTGATTGCCTTGCTGTTTATGCTGGGGATATACGGATTGAACCGCGGTATGATCATGCGGAGAGTCTCCAGAGACAGGCATGGGAGAGTGGACTCTTACGGGGAAATGATTAAGACCATTACGTTTATTGTCATGCCCTTTATTCTCAGCACTGCAATATATAACCTAAGCGGCACGGTGAATAATACCATTTACACGAAATGGTATCTGAAAGCCAAGGAGCTGGCATCGGTGGACATTTATTCCAGATGGGGTATTTTTTCCGCTCAGGCTTTGACCATCTCCAATATCCCCATCGCCTTTGCCTCCGCCATGGCTTCCGCCATGATTCCTTCGGTGGCGCAGATGGTTGCCGCAAGGGATATCGACGGAGCGCGGGAGAAAATCGGTCTATCCGTGAAAACCACAATGATCATTTCCATTCCATGTGCGGCGGGGCTGTTGGTTTTGGCCAGACCGATCACTTGTCTGTTGTTTACCAATGAGGTACAGGCAGATGAGGATCTGGCTACAAAGCTTTTGATGGCGCTGGCATTGTCCGTGGTTTTCTACGCTTTGTCCACATTGAACAGCTCTATTTTACAGGGTCTTGGAAAGGTTAACGTGCCCATTGTGAATGCTGCCATTGCGCTGGCGGTACAGACGGGGCTGGCTATGGGGCTGCTGCATTGGACGAAACTGGATTTGTACAGCATTGCCATTGCCAATACGGTGTACTCCTTTTTGATGTGCGTGCTGAACCAATGGGCTGTCCACAAGGCGGTGGGCTACCGGCAGGAGATAGTGAAGAGCTTTTTGATTCCCGGCGGTGCCGCAATGTTTATGGGCGCCGGTGCATGGGCGGTGTATGAGGGCTTGCTGCTTCTGACGGGATCCCGCCGGATATCGGTGATACCTGCCATTCTGATCGGGGCAGTGGTTTACTTTGCAATGCTGCTTTTGATGAGGGGAATTACGGAAAATGAATTGAGAAGCTTTCCCAAAGGGCATTTGCTGGTTAAGGCGGCAAAAAAGTGCAGGCTGCTTCGATAAGCCGAGACAGAGCCGACAGAATCAAAGGGCAGAAGGGATATGCATTTGATATAGAAGAATTGACCGTTATATAAAAAGCGCTTGCAGTGTGTGTTACATGCAAGCGCTTTTCGATCGTTAAAAAGAAGATAGTGTATGCTTTCTATTGGGTCACAGTACGCTGTCCAAGGTTTCAAATAGTTTCTGGATATCAATAGGCTTTGCTATATGGCCGTTCATGCCGCATTTTAAAGCATCCTGTTTGTCTTCCTCAAAAGCGTTGGCTGTCATTGCAATGATAGGAATGGAGGCCAAATCTTGGTTTTCTAATTTGCGGATTTCCCGTGTTGCCTCATAGCCGTTCATCACAGGCATCTGGACATCCATCAGCACTACTTTATAATAACCCGGCTGGGATTGTCTTACCATGTCCAAAGCAACCCTTCCGTTCTCCGCAACCTCGGTGGTAAATCCCGCGTCTCCCAGAATGGCAACCGCAATTTCCTGATTCAGTTCCACGTCTTCCGCCAAAAGGATACGTCCGGTATGATGATCTGAGGATACCTGTTTCGCGTTTTCTTTCTTTTCCTCTTCCGGCTGCATGGTTGACTGCAGGCAGGTTCTCAGCTCTGACAAGAACAAGGGCTTGCTGCAAAAAGCCGTGACGCCGGCGTCTTTAGCCTCCGATTCGATATCCGACCAATCATAGGCGGTGAGAACGATTACCGGTACGTCATGCCCCGTCTCCTTCCGGATTCGCCGGGTGACTTCCACACCGTTCATATCCGGCAGAATCCAATCCACGATGTATACGGAATAATCGTCGCCCCGGGTGATTGCCTGATGGGTGCGGAGAACCGCTTCCTTTCCCGATAAGGTCCATTCGGCGCGCATTCCCAGCTGTCCCAGCATATAGGAGACGCTGTCACAGGTGTTAAAATCGTCGTCAACCACCAAGGCTCTGCAGTTCCGTAGCTCCGGTATGTCATGAAGCTCCCGCGTGTCGGAATGCAGACGGAAGGTGAAGGAAACCGTGAATTCCGTACCTACGCCTTGTTCGCTTGTTACATGAATGGTTCCGTCCATCATATCCACGATATTTTTCGTGATGGCCATGCCCAGACCGGTTCCCTGTATTCCGCTGATCGTACTGTTTTGTTCCCTCTCAAAAGGTTCAAAAATGTGTTCTACAAATTCCTGACTCATGCCCATGCCGGTGTCCTTGATGCAGAATTCATACTTGGCATGACCTGCGGGAGCGCCGGATTTCTCCGTGATCCGCATACTGATAGTGCCGCCTGCTCCGGTATATTTTACGGCATTGCTGAGGAGATTTAAAAGCACTTGGTTCAAACGAAGCTTGTCGCAGTATATGTCTTCGTCCAAAACATCCACCGTATCGATCTGCAGCTCAAGCTGTTTTGCGTTGACGTCCGCCTGAAGAATGTTGCGGAGTCCGTGTAAAATATCGGGAAGGCTGCAAGGTTTCTCATCCAAGTGGATTTTGCCGCTTTCTATATGGCTCATATCCAGCACGTCGTTGATCAGGCTCAGCAAGTGATTGCCGGAAGTCATAATTTTTTTGAGATACTCCGCAACCTGTTCCTTCTGATCGATATGATTGATGGCCAGATTCGTAAATCCCACGATTGCATTCATGGGCGTCCGGATATCATGGGACATATTGGATAAAAATACACTTTTGGCTTTGCTGGCTCTGTTTGCCTGTGAAAGGGCGGCTTCCAATAGATTGTTCTGTTCCATCTCCCGGCGGATTTCCCCGTCCACACTGCGGAAGCCCAAAACGATTCCGCGGCCTCCGTCATCGGTACCTACGCCCACCGCCTTCATTTGGAAATAGATGATTTCGTCACCCTTGCATTTTCGGTAATTCACATAGAATAATTTTTTTGCGGCCAGTTCTTTCTGCAGAAAGTCTAAGGAGACAGCCTGCCGCAGCATTTCCTTGTCTTCTTCATGCACCCATTCATCTATGTATTCATCCATGCTTTCCTTCAACGGGATTTCACCGTTGAAGATATTGCTGATTCCCTTGCCGTCGTTTCGGAGAGGGGTTACGGCACCTGTTTCGGGATTTATAAAGCATACAAGATTAAAATCTGTACTCAGCGCCTGAACCAGTTCCATCTGACGCCGCTCTTTTTCTTTCTCCTGAAGCTTTTGGGCGGTGCAGTCTAAGAGGAAACGCTGGTAGAGAAGCCTGCCGTTTTCGCATAAGAGCTTAATATTGCCCATAACATGCAGGACATCCCCGTTTTTATGCCGCACGCGGTATTCGGCGCTGATGCTGTCGCCTTCCTTTTTTAAAGCTTTAATGCATTCCCGGAGCCTGTCGCCGTCTTCCGGCATAATGGAGGACGCTATCAGATCGAATCCTTCCTCCATCATTTCTTCCTGAGTATCGTAACCTAAGATTTTAAGGGCGGCTTTGTTTATGCTGAGAATACGTGAACCGTCCAAGGTATGGCACATTACTCCGCAGTCGATATTGGTAAAGATGGTTTCCAAGGTCTGGTTCTTTTGAATGATTTCCCGTTCGTAAGCCCGTTCCTGCGTCACGTCTATGGCTACGCCCACGGTTCCCATTACGCTGCCGTCCAGATTATAGAGGGGCGACTTGTAAGTGGTGAGCGTCCGCATACTGTCTCCGGCCTTAATGGTTTCCTCGGATATGAAGGTCTGCTCTTTGGTCATTACCTCCCGCTCCGATTCTATACAGGCGGGATCGTCCTGTTCCACATCCCATATGTAAGCATGCCCCCGTCCTTGTACCTGCTGCTTGGTCTTGTTGACGGTCCGGCAGAAACTGTCGTTCACTTTCTCATGAATGCCGTTTTTATCCTTATACCAGACAAGGTTGGGAATATTATTAATGGTGGCTTCCAGATACTGGCTGGTCTGCCAGTAATCCTTGCTCATTTTACAGGTCTGCTGCCATCTTGAGAAGCGGAATTGTACTTCTTCCTCCGACAGCGGGCTGATCCAGATATCTTTGACAGCCGCATAATTTGCAAAATCAGGATCTCCGGCCAGAAGCCGTGCCTGCTCCTTATCTGCCAGCAGAATCACTTGAGTTTCATCGGTTCCGTCCGGCAGCAAGGCCGCCAGCGCCTCCTTGGCATCCAGCTCCGTCAGATTGGCTAAAATCAGCTCCGCCTCTGATGCCAAGATCCTATCCGGCCTAACGCTTTCAGAGAATACATGGGTAAAGTATTCAAGTGAAGGCATCTCTTTTATCACTTCAAACGTAGAGCAAGGCTGCCCTGCCAGATAAATGTGAAGACAACAATTGTACATACCTATTTCTCCTCTTTATATGTAAAATTATCGGGTATTGCGCAAATCCCCGTGCAAAACTATCTAATATTTCCATTCTAACAATTCTATATACCGATGTCAATATGGGCATTGCTGAGCACACGACAAACGCATGAATTCTCAGCATATTTACTTGTTTTGCTAATAGAATGTTCCTTCATGCGTTTGTCGTGTGCTCAGCCGCCTGTTTTAATATAGCTATGTTACTGTTCACTTCGTTCACAGTAACATAGCTTTCGCCGCAGAATAAGCTTCGGACACGCTCCGGCTTCATTTTGCAATAAACTTTTCCTTGTAAATTGCCCATTATATTGTTCTGTCGTTTTACAATGAGTACACAGTCCAAAGGAAAGAAGCTTATGAATGAGAAGGCGGAGCCGTTACCTGCTTTATTCCGGAAATATCGCTGTCAATGGCCATGGAATAGTTCGTGTAATAGACCACAAAACCGGGTTTTGCCCCGCCGGGTTTTTTCACGTGCTTTTTCTGGACATAGTCGATCTCCACCTTTTCCTGATCCCGGCCTTTGGAGTAATAGGCAGCAAGGCGCGCCGCCTCCTCGAAAGTGCGGTCGGGAAGCTCCTCCGCATTGTCGAGCTTTACCACAACGTGGGAGCCGGGGATTTTTTTGGCATGGAACCACCAGTCATTCCCCGTGGCAAATTTAAAGGTCAGATTGTCGTTCTGGTAATTGTTTTTTCCTACATACATGTGAAAACCGTCACTGCTGATGTAATGAAACGGCTTGCTGGTAATTTTCTGCTTTTTGTTCCCGCCTTTTCTGTGAATATAGCCGCTTTCGGTGAGCTCCTCCTTAATTTCGGCCAGATCTTCTTCATGAAGGGCGATATCAAGGGCAGCGGAGACGGATTCCAGATGGTCGATTTCCGATTTCACTTCTTCCGTCAGCTGGGACAGCGCCTCATGGGTCCGCTTCAGCTTGTTATATTTTTCAAAATATTTTTTGGCGTTCTCGGTGGCGGTCAAGGTAGGGTCTAAAGGAATGGTGACAGTCTCCCCTGTGTAATAATTCAGCGCCTCCAAAGACTTTGCTCCGGGCGTGGATTCGTAGCCGTAGGTGTTCAGCAGTTCCCCGTAAACCCGATAGGTATCCCGCTTTTCCGTATCCCTAATCTGGCGCAGCTGCAGATCGTACTTTTTCACGTTGCGCTCCAGCGCCGTCTGTACGATGCGGCGCAGATCGGAGGATTTCTGACGGATGCGGGTAAGGGTGTTTTTCTCCGCGTAATAGTGTTCCAGCAGGTCGGACATGGAATCGTAGGAGACCAGTCTGTCCTCGCCGCTCGTGTACATGGTCAGGGGCAGAGCGGCGAATTCTGCCGGTTTTTTGCCCGTGTATGCGATGCTTGGGGAGAAGCGTTCCTCTCGGACGGCTTGAACCATTTTGCCGAAGGCATCGAACAATGCTTGATAATCCGTTTCTTCCATGGCGGCTGTGGGACGTTCTCCGTCGATTCCCGCCTCATAGCAAAGCTCCTGTGCCAAAACGGGGGAGATGCCCGTAAAGCTGCCGTAGAGCGCTTTAAAAGCGGGCTGAGCCTTGGCGGAGAGAGTATTCCGGAAGGCTGCGTAATCCGTGGATAGGGCATCCCGCTTGTCTTGGGTCTGCACCACAAAGTAAGGTTTTCCGGGGAGCACCTCCCGGACGGAGCTGACGGCTGCGGACACATGCTTAATACTGTCAATGATGACATTGTCGTCGTTGCAGAAAATAATGTTGCTGTGCTTTCCCATAATTTCCACCACTAAGGCTTTATGGCGCAGATCTCCCATTTCATCCAGATGTTCTACCTGAATGTGGACGATGCGTTCCAGACCCGGCTGGGAAATATCCGTGATCCGTCCGTTCTGGAGATGCTTTCTGAGCAGCATACAGAAGTTGGGGGCGGTCATGGGGCTGGGTTTATTGGTTTCCGTCAGATAGATCAGAGGGAGGGAGGCTCCCGCCGAGATATAAAGTCTTTTCTGCCCTCCGGGCTGTTTGATGGTAAGAAGAAGCTCGTCTTCCTCCGGCTGGGCAATCTTATAGAGCCTTCCGCCCAGCAGCTCTTTTCTCATTTCCGATACTACGTTTGCTATAGTTACGCCGTCAAATGCCATATTTGTCCTCGATTCTAAGTCAGTTATAACAGATATTAATTATAGTAAAGACAAGTATAACAAAATTCGGGAGGAAAGGGAATAGTCACTTTTATACCCACGCCGCCGCGAGGTGCGTTCACGCGCTTTTTGCGGTTTCTGTGCATACGTTGCTGGTGTGCTGACCGTATTACATTTCGCTAAATATCTTACCTGAATTTCCATCTGCAGCGTTAGATTCCCTTGACGCAGCCACCGCTGCGCCTGCGTTTGTGGAGCAGCACTCTCAGAAAAATATTCTGCGGAGTTTTACCGGATATGAACAGGTCGGTACCTTAGTCACGGAGTGAGCAGTAACGGGGAATATGAATTTGCCGGAGAATATCTTATTGATGAAAAGATATCTTTGTGGTAGAATGGTACACGTGGCAGAGTTTTCCTGTCCGTATAAAGGTGTGCCGGAAAGTAAACCGGTTCCGGCAGCCAACGGTATTAAGCGAATACCCGCACAGGGGCGGGGCAGAGGTATGCTCATGATAAAAAGTATGACTGGCTTCGGCAGATGTGAGATCGCCGATAATAACAGAAAGTTCACGGTGGAGATGAAATCGGTGAATCATCGGTATCTGGATGTAAATATTAAGATGCCGAAGGCGCTGGGCTTTTTTGAATCTGCTGTCCGTGCAGAGCTCAAAAGCTATGTTTCCCGCGGAAAAGTGGATGTTTTCATTACTTATGAAGACCTTTCGGAAAGCCGTTCCACGGTGCATTATAACAAAGAAGTGGCGGCGGACTACTTAAAGTATTTGAGGCAGATGGCGTCGGATTTCGGGTTGGATGACGACATTCGTCTCTGTGCTTTGGCAAAATATCCCGAAGTGTTTACGATGGAGGAGGCCGAGGTAGATGAGGAAGAGCTCTGGAAAGAATTGCAGAAGGCAGTTGACGGAGCGGCAAAGCAGTTCGTGGATACCCGTATTGTGGAAGGCGGGCATCTGAAAGACGACCTTATACTTAAGCTGGACGGTATGCTGAAGCTGGTGGACTTTATTGCGGAGCGTTCCCCTAAAATGATAGAGGAATACCGGCAGAAGCTGGAAGACAGGGTGAGGGAGCTTCTGGCAGACGCCGCGGTGGATGAAGGCAGGCTGCTCACAGAGGTGACTATTTTTGCGGATAAGGTGTGTGTGGACGAGGAACTGGTAAGGCTCCGCAGTCATATTGAAACCACCAAAGGAACGCTTTTGGAAGGCGGTTCCGTGGGCAGGAAGCTTGATTTTATCGCGCAGGAAATGAACCGTGAGGCAAACACCATTTTATCCAAAGCAAACGATCTGGAAATATCCAACGGCGCCATTGAGTTAAAGACGGAGATTGAAAAGGTGCGGGAGCAGATCCAAAATATCGAATAAGCGGTCTCGGTATGAGGTGTCCGGGCGGCAGAAGTGCCTGTGTACCGGATTGGCTGCGTGATATTAATCGTGAGCGGAAACAGAGGTATCCTATGCTGATTCATATCGGATTCGGGAATATTGTGAATACATCGAAAATTATTGCCATTGTCAGCCCCGAATCGGCGCCCATAAAGCGTCTGGTACAGAATGCGAAAGAGAAGGGGATGGCAATTGACGCCACGCAGGGCCGCAAGACCAAGTCCGTACTGGTCATGGAGAACAGTCAGGTGGTCTTGTCCGCGTTGCTGCCGGAAACCATTGCCGGCCGTGTCCATCTGGGGCAGGAGACGGAGAATCCGGAAGGCGAATTATTATAATGTTTCAGATAAACTTTCATTTATTAATACATTTTGTAATAAACGGAGACAACTTATGGAAAAAAAGGGAATACTAATCGTCATATCCGGTTTTTCGGGAGCCGGCAAGGGTACTCTTGTGAAGGCTTTGATTAAAAAGTATCATAATTATGCTTTGTCCGTTTCCATGACAACCCGAAAGCCCAGAGAAGGGGAAAGGGACGGCGTGGAATACTTTTTTACCGACACGGAGGGGTTTGAGGAGACTATCCGGCAGGGCGGGCTGATAGAATATGCGCAGTATTGCGGAAACTATTATGGTACGCCCAAAGATTATGTGGAGCGGCAGCTTCAGGCCGGCAACAATGTGATTCTGGAGATTGAGATTCAGGGCGCGCTGAAGATAAAGGAGAAGTTTCCCGAGAGTTTGTTGATATTCGTCACCCCGCCCGGAGCGGAGGAATTAAAGCGCAGGCTGGTGAGCAGAGGAACGGAGAGCGAGGAAGTGATTGCAAAGCGTCTTGCTCGTGCGTCCGAAGAATCGGAAGGCATTGAAGCTTATGATTATATAGTGGTGAATGACGATCTGGGAACCTGTGTGGAGGAAGTGCATCAATTGGTGGAAGCTTCCCGCAGGGCGCCTGTCAGGCGAGAAGCATTTATAGAAGAAATCAGAAATCAATTAAAAGCGTTTGCGAAAGGAGCAGAATAATGTTACATCCGTCCTATTCCGATTTAATTAAGGTAGTAAACAGTGAGGTAGAGCCCGGTGAGGCGCCTGTGGTAAACAGCCGCTATTCCATCGTTATGGCGACCTCCAAGAGAGCAAGGCAGATCATTGCGGGTGAGGATCCGCTGGTGCCGTGCAAAGCGGGCAAAAAGCCTCTTTCCGTTGCGGTAGACGAACTGAATCAGGGAGCCATTAAAATTATAGGCGACGAAGAATAAGTAACCGGTCAAGAAATGCAGGCAGATGTTTTCGGAGATACTGTCGGTTTAGAGCATTTTCAAACACGTATCGGGAACTGTTCATAAATGAATTCTGCATTTATGGACAGTTTTCTATTTACGGGAAGACTTCTGAGTGTGCTTGATAATGGATTTGTAATAAGGATGCTCCGCTGTCTGCGGCGGGGCGCTGCGTTTTAGAATGTGCTTGAAAATTACTTTTTCCGGCGGGCGCGTCAGACTTTGTGGGATGTAGACCGGGGGGAATGATTTTTCAGAAATGCTCTGAGACGGGAAAGGTTTTATATGAAAATATTATTTGTATCGCTGGGCTGTGACAAGAATCTGGCAGATACGGAAATGATGTTGGGAATACTCCGGGATCAAGGGTTTTCTTTTACGGATGACGAGACGGAAGCGGAAATCGTGATCGTGAATACCTGCTGCTTTATCGGAGACGCCAAGGAGGAAAGTATCAATGTCCTGCTGGAGATGGCAGAACTAAAGGACAGCGGCAGGCTGAAGGTATTGATAGCGGCAGGCTGTCTGGCTCAGCGCTACCGGGAAGAAATCCTTGAAGAAATCCCTCAAGTGGATGCCGTAGTGGGGACAATGGCCATGGAAGAGATCGGGGAGGCTTTGAAAGAGGTGCTGGCGGGAGAGCCGAGGAATCATTACCGTGATTTAAACGTTGCTCCTCCGGTGTATCGAAAGAGGATGCTTACAACGGGCGGCCATTATGCATATCTGAAAATTGCGGAAGGCTGCGGCAAGCATTGTACCTATTGTATCATTCCCAAGGTCAGGGGAGATTACAGAAGTATTCCCATGGAAGAGCTGGAGGCTCAGGCAGAATTTTTGGCAGAGCAGGGCGTAAAGGAGCTGATTTTGGTAGCGCAGGAGACGACTCTTTACGGGGCGGACATCTATGGGAAAAAGAGCCTTCCCGAGCTTCTCAGGAGACTGGCGCAGGTAAAAGGCATCTACTGGATCAGGCTTTTATACTGTTATCCCGAGGAGATTACCGAAGAACTGATGGAAATCATCGCCGAAGAACCCAAGATATGCCATTATCTGGACATTCCCATCCAACATGCTTCCGATGCCGTGCTGAAACGCATGGGCAGGCGGACTACGGAGGAGGAGCTGCGGGAGCGGATTTGCAGACTGCGGGAGCGGATTCCCGATATTTGTCTGAGAACCACGCTGATCAGCGGTTTTCCGGGGGAGACACAGGAGGATTTCGAGGAGCTTTACCGGTTTGTCAATGAAATGGAGTTTGACAGATTGGGGGTATTTCCGTATTCTCAGGAGGAAGATACACCGGCCGCCGCAATGCCGGATCAGATAGAAGATTCCGTAAAGGAGGCACGCAGGGACGAATTGATGGAACTGCAGCAGGCCATTGCCTTCGAAAGGGCGGAGGATATGACCGGAAGGGTGCTCACTGTTATGGTGGAAGGCAAGGTGGCCGACGAGGATGTCTATGTCACCAGAACATACAGGGACGCGCCGAATGTGGACGGATATCTGTTTTTAAACACAACCGCAAATCTGATGACGGGAGATTTTGTAAAAGTCCTTGTCACGGATTCCAACGAATACGATTTGATAGGTGAGGTATATCATGGGTAAAATGAATCTGCCAAATAAATTGACAATCTTCCGGGTGGTATTGATTCTGCCCTTTGTGGTGCTGCTTTTGGGGAACTACCATGAATGGGGCTGGTTTCAGGCCGTTTTCGGCGGTATTATGGAGTATACGGACTATATAGCGCTGGCCATATTTATAGTTGCCAGCCTTACGGATTTGGCCGACGGAAAGATCGCGCGGAAATATAATCTGGTAACAAATTTCGGGAAATTTATGGATCCGCTGGCGGATAAACTTTTGGTCTGCGCGGCGCTGATTGCGTTGACGGAGATGGGAAGGATTCCTTCATGGATCGTAATCATTATTATCAGCAGGGAATTTATTATCAGCGGGTTCCGGCTCATCGCTTCCGATAACAATGTGGTGATCGCGGCCAGCTATTGGGGGAAATTCAAGACTACCTTCCAGATGGTAATGATCTGCCTGATGCTTGTAAATAATGAACATTTTCCCTCCGGCAGCGCGGCAGAACTGGCGCTTGTGACAAATATTGTTATGTGGATTGCGCTGGCGTTGACGGTTATTTCCCTGATAGATTATCTGGTGAAGAACAAGAATGTAATGAAGGAACAAGCGTGAAGGAAATTACTAAGCTCGAAAAGACCTCGCTAAGTAATTTCACGCTCTGCGGAGCAGAGGTTAGACTTGCGGCAATTCATTGATTGTTTGTGCCGTCTATGTCGGCATGACGGGAAGTGTGAACGGAATGAAGATTTTCTAAGTCATTCCAAGGAATGGCTTTACCATTCCTTTAAGAACGCAAGAACAGCGTTCTCCTCGGCTCTGTATCAATTCATTAATTGTTTGTACCGCCTCAGGCGGTATGTGTGAAAGAAATAGATACTGTAAAATTAGAGAACACGCTGATACGGGAACCGTAAGGAAGTGAGGAATGTATGACAGTAGAATTCATCTGTGTGGGTACGGAGCTGTTGCTTGGAAACATCGTAAATACCAATGCCGCTTATCTCTCCGAGAAGTGTGCGGGGCTTGGTCTTTCCTGTTATTTTCAGACCGTGGTGGGAGACAATGCGCAGCGGCTTGCCATGGTGCTGAAGACGGCAATGGAGCGCTCGGACATTGTAATCCTGTCCGGCGGTCTGGGTCCCACGGAGGACGACCTGACAAAGGAAGTGGCGGCGGAGGTATGCGGCAGGAAGCTGCTTATGCATGAATCCAGCAGAAAGAGCATTGCCCGCTTCTTCGAAGAGCGCGGCATGGTTCCCACGGAAAATAATTGGAAACAGGCTATGATGCCCGAGGATGCCGTAATTTTAGAGAATCATAACGGAACGGCTCCCGGCGCCATCATTGAGACGGAGACGGCAAGAGTGATTCTTCTGCCGGGGCCGCCAAATGAGCTGTATCCTTTGTTTGAAGAAAGCGTAGAACCCTATTTGAGAGGCCTGACGCCTCAGGTTATCTGTTCCCAGACCGTGAAAATCTGTGGTTTGGGCGAGAGCAAGGTGGAGACCATGGTGAAGGACTTGATTGACGGACAGACCAATCCCACCATTGCCACTTATGCCAAGACGGGTGAGGTTCACATCCGTGTGACTGCAGCGGCGGAGGACACCAAGGCGGCAAATAAATGCATCAAACCCATGGTCAAGGAGCTGAAAGCACGTTTCGGCAATGACATTTACACTACCGAAGAGGATGTGACCCTTGAAAAAGCGGTGACGGATCTGTTGCTTGCAAACGATTTGTCGCTGACCTGCGCGGAATCCTGTACGGGAGGGCTTTTGTCCGGCAGGCTTGTGAATGTTCCCGGAGTGTCCGAGGTCTATAAATCAGGCTATATTACTTACTCCAATAAAGCAAAGCGGAAGCTGCTGGGTGTGAAGAAGGCAACATTGCAGAAGTACGGCGCCGTCAGTGCGCAGGTTGCGGAGGAGATGGCAAAGGGCGCCGCTCTGTTTGCGAAGACGGACGTATCCGTGGCCGTAACCGGAATCGCGGGACCCGACGGAGGAACGGAGGAGAAGCCGGTGGGGCTAGTGTATATCGCCTGCTGCGTAAAAGGCAAGACAACCGTGAAGAAATATCAATTCGGCGGAAACCGCAGCAAGGTGAGAGAATCTGCCGTTTCTGCGGCATTGTCCCTGATGCGGGGATGTATGCTGGAATATTTCAGTAAGGTAACTTTCGGGAAAAAGGATTAAGGGCAGCGTTTCGTGCGTTTATGCCTCCAATAGATCTATTTGATTTTATGCGGTAACTATGGACAAAAGCTTTGAAGCGGGTCATGCTCCTGTATGGTGTCATTCTTCTTTTGGTTCAATGGCTACCGCATTTTTGTCTGCGCAAATGATTCCTTTCGATCTGTTTTATCATTTATAATCCATTTGATAACGGGCAGCTGCGAATGATCGGCTGCCTGCCAATCACAACTAATGAGGACACATCTGTTCGATTCTTATGCGGCTTTGCAAACCGCAAGCAAGGTTACTGTTTACTCCGCGACCAGTAACGCCTGCACAGAAACCGTAAAACAGCGGTTTCGCGCAGGCTGCCCTCGGGTTTGTCACGCAAAAAACGCCTCGCGGTGGCATGGGTGTGAAAAGTAACCAAGCAAGAAAAAATGGGGAAACTCAAAAGTATTAATACTTGCGGGAAATTATTTTGTATGTTACACTTTACGTGTCTGATACTTCGTATGATATTGGCTCAGTCCAGAGCAGGCGCTGCCCGTGAAGCGCCGTCATAATATTCCGGCATATCGCCACAGGTTTCAGCAGAAAAATTGAAAAATGGGGGTGGGATGCTTTGAGGGAGTTTTAAGGTACATAAAGCGTGCTATATTAAAATTGTTAAACACAAAAAATAAAGATTGACAAAATAGAACAAATGTTTTATTCTAATATCAATTTAGAACGTTTGTTCCTGAAAAAGGAGAGAAAAAATGGAAAAAGATGAAAGATTAAAAGCATTGGATGCGGCAATCAGCCAGATCGAGAAACAATACGGCAAGGGTGCGGTGATGAAGCTGGGAGATCCTGCCAACCAGATGAACGTAGAGACTATTCCTACCGGCTCCCTGAGCCTTGATATTGCTTTGGGACTGGGCGGTATTCCCAAGGGAAGAATTGTTGAAATATATGGACCGGAATCCAGCGGTAAGACCACTGTCACTTTGCACATGATAGCGGAAGTGCAGAAGAGGGGCGGCATTGCGGGATTTATTGATGCGGAGCACGCGCTTGATCCCGTATATGCCAAGAATATCGGTGTGGACATTGACAATCTGTACATTTCACAGCCTGACAACGGCGAACAGGCATTGGAAATTACCGAGACAATGGTTCGTTCCGGCGCTATAGATATTGTGGTGGTGGATTCCGTTGCGGCTCTGGTTCCCAAGGCGGAAATCGATGGTGATATGGGAGATTCCCATGTGGGGCTTCAGGCACGTTTGATGTCTCAGGCGCTGCGCAAGCTGACTGCCGTTATCAGTAAATCCAACTGTACCGTTGTGTTTATTAACCAGCTGCGTGAGAAGGTGGGCGTCATGTTTGGCAATCCAGAGACGACTACCGGCGGCCGCGCACTGAAATTCTATTCCTCCGTGCGTATGGATGTGCGCCGTATTGAGTCTTTAAAGCAAGGCGGAGAGGTGATCGGTAACAGAACCCGTGTGAAAGTTGTAAAGAACAAGATTGCACCGCCCTTTAAGGAAGCGGAATTTGACATTATGTTCGGCGAGGGGATTTCGAAAGAGGGCGATATTCTGGATCTTGCCGCTCAGATTGATGTGGTGGTAAAATCCGGCGCATGGTATGCCTATGACGGGAATAAGATCGGACAGGGACGTGAAAACGCAAAACAGTTTTTGAGGGATAACCCTGAAATCTGTAAAGCAATCAGTGAAAAAGTGCGAGTTCATTACGGATTCGGAGAACTGCCGGAAGCGGGAGGAGCCGTTCCGGAGCAGAAAAAGGATAAGGACACGGCGAAAGAGAAGAAGTCCTCCAAAGCAGGATCGGAAGCTAAAACCGGTACGGAAGCCAAAGCAGGAGCGGAAGCGTGAGAGTAACGAAAATAGAAGAATTATCCAAGGCACGCTGCAAAATATTTATAGAGCAGGAATTCGCCTTTGTATTATACAAAGGCGAGCTGCGCCTTTACCGTATCCGTGAGGACGAGGAAATTACACAGGCGGATTATCAAGAGATTATGGAAAAGGTTTTGCCTAAACGGGCAAAATTGCGGGCTATGAATCTGTTAAAAAACCGCGAGTATACCACAAAACAGCTGCATGATAAACTAAAAGAGGGGTATTATCCCGAAAATATTATTCGACAGGCGCTGGACTATGTGGCGGGTTATCACTATACGGATGATCTGAGGTATGCAGAGAATTACATATCCGGTCATGAAGAAACCAGAAGCAGGCGCAGGATAGATCAGGATCTTAGAAATAGGGGTATTGACAATACGACATTGGAGAAAGCTTGGCAGCAATGGGAGCAGGAGGGCGGTATTCAAGACGAAAAAGCGATTATCCGGAGGCTTTTGGATAAGCGGCACTATTGTCCGGAGGAGGCGGATCTGAAGGAACAGAGAAAAACATATAGTTTTTTAATGAGAAAAGGGTTTTCTCCGGATGCGATCCACAGTATGCTTCGGATACAGGACAGAATATTCTGCGAATGAGACAAAGCCGGGTATAACGGTTTAGACAGCCGTAACAACTTTTCGTTTCAGCGTGTTAACTTCAACCGTATTGTTACTGTTCACTCCGCGACCAGTAACGCATGCACAGAAACCGCAAAACAGCGGTTTCGCGCAGGTTGCCCTCGGGTTTGTCACGCAAAAACGCGTGAAAACGCCTCGCGGTGGCGTGGGTGTGAAAAGTAACACCATATTAACTTTTCGATATCGGAATGATGAGTTATGCTTGACATTATTTAAAATTAAGTTTAAAATTTAAGTGTTGTGAATTGCTTGTTAGAATGTTTTCAGTCCTTTTGGACAAGTACATACATTCTATGAAAGACTGTACGGCAGGAAACTGCGGTCGGTTAAAGTGTACAATGAAAATTAAATAAGGAGGTGCTCCTGTAAGATGATTGCCAATGTAATTATTGCACTGGTCAGCATCCTTGTAACAGCTGCCGTTACTACATTTGCCGTATCCGCTTACCAGAAGAAGGCAGCGGCATCCACAGTGGGAAATGCGCAGGAAAAAGCAAGGGAAATCATCGATGAAGCTCTAAAGACTGCGGAAACGAAGAAACGCGAGGCATTGCTTGAAGTAAAGGAAGAATCCATTCGCACCAAGAATGAATTGGACAAGGAGATCAAGGAACGTCGGGCAGAAGCTCAGCGCTACGAGCGCAGAGTCCAGCAGAAGGAAGAGAACATTGATAAAAAGGCCGATGCAATCGAAAAACGGGAATCCAGTTTGGCAGCCAAGGAAGAATCCCTCAATAAAATGAAGGATGAGGTTTCCAAATTGAATGAGCAAAGAGTACAGGAACTGGAACGAATTTCCGGATTAACCTCTGAACAAGCAAAAGACTACTTATTGAAAATTGTTGAAGACGAAGTAAAACATGAAACGGCTGTGATGATCAAAGAATTGGAAAGTCGCGCCAAAGAAGAAGCAGACAAGAAGGCAAAGGAATATGTGGTATCTGCCATACAGAGATGCGCGGCAGACCATGTTTCTGAAACCACCATTTCCGTCGTACAGCTTCCTAATGATGAGATGAAGGGAAGAATCATTGGAAGAGAGGGACGTAATATCCGTACCTTGGAAACCATGACAGGTGTTGATTTGATTATTGATGATACTCCTGAGGCAGTGGTTCTGTCCGGTTTTGACCCTATTCGTCGTGAGGTTGCAAGAATTGCTCTCGAAAAGTTGATCGTTGATGGGCGTATCCATCCTGCCAGAATCGAAGAAATGGTAGAAAAAGCTCAGAAGGAAGTTGAAATCATGATCAAGGAGGAAGGTGAAGCCGCTACACTGGAGGTAGGCGTACACGGTATTCATCCTGAGCTTGTGAAGCTTCTGGGCAAGATGAAATTCAGGACAAGTTATGGACAGAATGCTTTGAAACACTCTATAGAAGTGTCACAGCTGTCCGGTTTACTGGCTGCCGAGATGGGCTTGGATGTGAGACTTGCAAAACGTGCAGGACTTCTCCATGACATCGGTAAGTCCGTTGACCATGAGATGGAAGGATCTCATATACAGCTCGGTGTAGAGCTTTGTAAGAAATATAAGGAGAATTCTATAGTCATCAACGCTGTAGAATCTCATCATGGTGATGTGGAAGCTACTTCTCTCATCGCATGTATTGTACAGGCCGCAGATACCATTTCTGCTGCAAGGCCGGGTGCCAGAAGAGAAACACTGGAAACCTATACCAGCAGATTAAAGCAGTTAGAAGAAATAACAAACAATTTCAAAGGTGTAGACAAATCTTTTGCTATTCAGGCAGGTCGTGAGGTTCGTGTAATGGTTGTGCCGGAGCAGATTACAGATGCCGATATGGTTCTGTTAGCTCGTGACATTTCAAAACAGATTGAGGCTGAATTGGAATATCCGGGACAGATTAAGGTTAACGTAATCCGTGAAAGCCGCGTGATAGATTACGCAAAGTAACCATGATGTTTTTGGCTTGAAAATTTCATATGAATTGAAACCACTGTGAAAAGCACAGTGGTTTTTTATTTTTTCCTCTTGTTTCTTGCGGAAAGATATAGTATTATATTTCAGATGTATGATTGTATACTATAATCCAACGGGAAAGAAACATGTATGGAAGCTTCCGCAAAGAAGTACTCCAAGAAGGAAAGGTATGGTTGAAAAGATGAAAGCATATCAGGAATTAAGTAAAGAAGAACTGCAGGCATTAAAGACAGAGCTGGAAACGGCATATGTGGATGCAAAAGGAAAAGGATTGAAGCTGGATATGTCCAGAGGGAAGCCGTCGGTAGCCCAGTTGGATATAGCGAGCGACTATTTTGATGCGTTGACTTCTCAGAGCAATATGAAGACAGAAGACGGTATTGATGTGCGGAATTACGGTTTTCTTGACGGAATTCCTGAAGCAAAGCAGATAATGGCTGATATGATTGGAGTATCCGCGGATCAGGTTATTGTCTGCGGCAACGGCAGCCTGTCGATTATGTACGATACCGTTTCACGTTCTATGACTCATGGTGTTATGGGAAGTACGCCATGGTGTAAATTGGATAAAGTAAAATTTCTCTGTCCTGCACCCGGATATGACAGACATTTTGCCATTACACAACACTTTGGCATTGAAATGATAACAGTGCCCATGACTCCTGAGGGGCCTGATATGGATATGGTGGAAAAGCTGGTCAGCGAAGATGAAAGCATAAAAGGTATTTGGTGTGTTCCCAAGTACTCTAATCCCCAAGGCTATACTTATTCGGACGAGACGGTGAAAAGATTCGCCGCATTAAAGCCTGCGGCAATGGATTTTCGTATTTATTGGGATAATGCCTATGCCGTCCATGATATATATGAGGAGAGAAAGGACACTCTTCTTGAAATATTCGGAGAGTGCGAAAAGGCAGGCAATCCGGATATAGTGTATGAGTTTTGTTCTACTTCCAAAGTCAGCTTTGCGGGGTCAGGTATTGCAGCCGTGGCTTCCTCTAAAGCAAATTTGGATTTTATGAGAAAAAGCTTAACCATTCAAACCATCAACTTTGATAAAGTTAATCAACTTCAGCATGTTCGTTATTATAAGGATATCAATGGCGTGAAGGCACATATGGCAAAACATGCCTCACTTCTTCGCCCTAAGTTTGAAGCAGTGTTGACAGTGCTGGACAAGGAATTATCAGGGCTTGGTGTGGGAACGTGGACAAAGCCCAACGGAGGCTACTTTATCTCTTTTGATGCGTTGGAAGGTTGTGCAAAAGCTATCGTGGCAAAATGTAAGGAAGCAGGTGTGGTGTTGACCGGAGCAGGAGCAAGCTTCCCCTATGGAAATGATCCCCAAGACAGTAATATCCGGCTGGCTCCTTCCTTTCCCACTCCCGAGGAACTGGCAATGGCTACAGACTTGTTTGTGCTCTGTGTAAAGCTGGTCAGTGTGGAAAAACTGCTGGGTAAAGTGTGAAGGAAATCACTAAGCTCGGAAAGACCTCGCTAAGTGATTTCACGCTCTGCGGAGCAGAGCTTCTTCACACGGAAGAATCGCTGATGCGATTCTTCCAGACTTGCACCGATTCATAAATTGTTTGTGCCGAATACGTCGGCATGTTTGGAAGTGTGAAAGGA
>CAJUTJ010000159.1 GCA_910589655.1 uncultured Acetatifactor sp.
CCACCAAACATCGAAAAAAGGACTTTCCGAGAAACCTCGGAAAGTCCCATAAATTCAATGAATTTTCGATTACTCAATAATCGTAGCCACACGACCAGAACCTACTGTACGACCACCCTCACGAATAGCAAACGTAAGTCCTTGCTCCATAGCGATAGGATGAATCAGCTCGATGGTCATCTCTACGTTATCGCCAGGCATACACATCTCGGTACCTGCGGGCAATGCACAAACGCCGGTAACGTCGGTTGTTCTAAAATAGAACTGAGGACGATAATTGTTGAAGAAAGGTGTATGACGACCACCCTCGTCCTTGGTCAAAACGTAAACCTGAGCGGTAAACTTGGTATGGCAGGTAACGGTGCCGGGTTTAGCAAGAACCTGTCCTCTTTCGATTTCGGTTCTCTGAACACCACGAAGCAGTGCGCCGATGTTATCACCAGCCTGTGCCTCATCCAGCATCTTACGGAACATCTCGATACCGGTAACAACGGTCTTCTTGGTCTCTTCCTTGATACCGATGATTTCAACTTCATCGTTCAGATGCAGAACACCACGCTCTACACGACCGGTAGCAACGGTACCACGACCGGTAATGGTGAATACATCCTCTACAGGCATCAGGAAAGGCTTGTCAGTATCACGCTGAGGATCAGGAATGTAGGTATCTACTGTATCCATCAACTCCATGATCTTGTCGCCCCACTCGCCCATGGGATCTTCCAGAGCCTTAAGAGCGGAACCCTTGATGATAGGGCAGTCTGTGAACTCATACTCTTCCAGCTGCTCGGTGATCTCCATCTCAACCAGTTCAAGGAGCTCGGGATCGTCAACCATATCACACTTGTTCATGAATACAACGATATAAGGTACGCCAACCTGACGGGACAGAAGGATATGCTCCTTTGTCTGAGCCATAACACCGTCGGTAGCAGCTACAACAAGGATAGCGCCGTCCATCTGAGCAGCACCGGTGATCATGTTCTTTACATAGTCAGCATGGCCGGGGCAGTCTACGTGTGCATAATGTCTCTTTTCAGTCTGATACTCTACGTGTGCGGTAGAAATGGTGATACCACGCTCTCTCTCTTCGGGAGCCTTATCAATGTTCTCAAAATCTACCTTCTCATTACCGGCTACTCTCTCAGCCAGAACCTTGGTGATAGCAGCGGTCAGAGTTGTTTTACCATGGTCTACGTGACCGATGGTACCAATGTTACAATGGGGCTTGTTTCTTTCAAATTTAGCTTTAGCCATTATTGAAATCCTCCTTAACTTAATAAAACATATTGTTGTTTCCTCGCCGAAGCACGCCTATACATACTCGACGCTTCATAACTCGGTTACCTCTGGTTATAGTACCTGAAAACAGAAAAACGACCTTGCTTCCTATTATATTAAATAACCAGAGGATTTTCAAGCTATTTTTAATAATAAACCTCTTCTAATGTTACTGTTTGTTACTGTTCACTCCGTGACCGGTGACACATGCACAAAAACCGCTAAATAACGGTTTGGCACATAGCTGTACAAGAGATTATTCTAATCGCTTTGGCTTGTTCACGCAAAAGCACGTGCAACATCTCTCGGCGGGGGAATAACTACTGCTTACTCCATTCCCGGCAGCCTATGCGTAGAAATCACATAAAAGCAATTCCACACCTGTCGTTCTCGGCTTTACCATGCAAGAACAATGTGAAAAGTACCTCTCGGTGACAGTAAGTCACAGTAACTTTCTAATTAGCCTTTCTTTGCAGCCAGAACCTTCTCCTGAACACTCTTGGGAACCGGTTCATACTTTTCAAAGAACATGGAATAGTTGCCACGGCCCTGAGTCTTGGAACGGAGATCCGTGGAATAACCGAACATCTCGGCAAGGGGAACGAACGCGCGAACGATTTTACCGCCGCCGATATCATCCATTCCTTCCACACGTCCACGACGGGAATTCAAATCACCGATTACATCGCCCATATACTCTTCCGGCATGGTGACTTCCACCTTCATGATCGGCTCAAGGAGTACCGGCGCCGCTTTCTGCATCGCATCCTTAAACGCCATGGATCCTGCGATGTGGAATGCCATCTCAGAGGAGTCAACCTCATGATAGGAACCGTCGTACACATTCGCATGGACACCCAGCACGGGGAATCCTCCAAGAATACCTGCCTGTGCAGCTTCCCTGATACCTTCTCCCACTGCAGGAATATATTCCTTAGGGATGGATCCGCCCACAACAGTGGATTCGAACAAAAGTACAGGGGGCTCGTTGATCAGGATATTCGCCTTGGGATCAAATTCAAACTTCTCGCAGTTAGCCTCCAACGGCTCAAATTTAACCTTACAATGACCATACTGGCCGCGTCCGCCGGACTGCTTAGCATATTTGGAATCCACTTCCACAGACTTGGTAAATGCTTCCTTGTATGCAACCTGAGGCGCACCCACGTTAGCTTCCACCTTAAACTCACGAAGCAGACGGTCTACAATAATCTCCAAATGCAGCTCGCCCATACCGGCAATAATGGTCTGCCCGGTCTCCTGATCGGTGTGTGCACGGAAAGTAGGATCTTCCTCGGCCAGTTTTGCCAAAGCCTCACCCATCTTACCCTGACCCGCTTTGGTCTTAGGCTCAATGGCAAGCTCGATAACGGGCTCGGGGAACTCCATGGATTCCAAAATAACAGGATGCTGCTCGTCACAGATAGTATCACCTGTAGTCGTTAATTTAAAACCGACTGCCGCTGCAATATCTCCGGCATAAACCTTATCCAGCTCCGCACGCTTATTCGCATGCATCTGAAGAATACGTCCCACGCGCTCCTTCTTATCCTTTGTAGCATTCAGCACATAGGATCCGGAATTCATGGTACCGGAATATACACGGAAGAACGCCAGCTTTCCTACGAAAGGATCCGTCATAATCTTGAATGCCAAAGCCGCAAAAGGCTCGTCATCGGAAGAATGCTTCTCCACTTCGTTACCGTCCCTGTCAACACCCTTGATAGCAGGTATGTCGGTGGGAGCGGGCATATACTCAAGGATAGCATCCAAAAGCTTCTGGACACCCCTGTTCCGATATGCGGAACCGCAGCATACGGGAATCGCCGTACACTCACAGGTTGCCTTACGCAATACCTTTTTCAGTGCTTCAACGGAAGGCTCCTCGCCCTCCAAATACATCATTGTCAAGTCGTCATCCAGCTCACAGATTTTTTCCACCAGCTCGCTGTGATACAACTCCGCATCATCCTTCATATCACCGAGATCGTCAGTGACAGTGATGCTATCACCCTTATCATCATTATAGATATAGGCCTTCATCTCAAACAGGTCAATAATGCCTTTGAACTCATCTTCCTTACCAATAGGAAGCTGGAGAATAATGGCATTTTTACCAAGTCTTGTTCTGATTTGATCTACTGCACCATAGAAATTTGCACCCAAGATGTCCATCTTATTGATAAACGCCATACGGGGTACATTGTAGGTATCAGCCTGACGCCATACATTTTCGGACTGGGGCTCAACACCGCCCTTTGCACAGAAGACGCCTACGGCACCATCCAATACACGAAGGGAACGTTCTACTTCTACAGTGAAATCAACGTGGCCAGGAGTGT
Organism: uncultured Acetatifactor sp.; assembly: GCA_910589655.1. Taxonomy (GTDB): domain Bacteria; phylum Bacillota; class Clostridia; order Lachnospirales; family Lachnospiraceae; genus Acetatifactor. The sequence continues at coordinate 3,624 of CAJUTJ010000159.1, forward strand.
CTATAATATTGATACGATGCTCCAGCGCGCCGTCCATAGGCTTGGTCTCTTTTTCCAAAGTCCAATGACAGGTAGTAGCCGCTGAAGTAATGGTAATACCTCTTTCCTGTTCCTGCTCCATCCAGTCCATGGTAGCAGTACCTTCATGAGTATCACCGATCTTATAGTTAACACCAGTATAATACAGAATACGCTCGGTCAATGTGGTCTTACCAGCATCAATATGAGCCATGATTCCGATATTTCTGGTTCTCTCTAACGGATATTCTCTTCCAGCCAAGATTTTTTCCTCCTATTTTGATTCTGAAAGACTACAGAAAACAAAGAACTGACAGGCGCCCCCTAAGGCCAAGCCGCCGATACCGCTTTGTTCACACCGGGCAGTCAACCCGATTAATCCTTCTTCCTTGCAGACAAAAACGCCGCCCGCCGAAAACCGATAAATTCGATTCCCTCAAGGAAATGATTCTGCCGCCCCTCTTAGAAACGATAATGAGCAAAAGCCTTGTTTGCCTCTGCCATCTTGTGCATATCTTCTTTTCTCTTAACCGCAGCGCCGGTATTGTTAGCTGCGTCAAGGATTTCATTTGCCAGTCTGTCCTCCATGGTCTTCTCACTTCTCTTACGAGAGAACATGGTCAGCCAGCGGAGCCCCAAAGCCTGACGTCTGTCAGCCCTAACCTCGATAGGCACCTGATAGGTAGCACCACCGATACGTCTCGCCTTTACCTCCAGAACAGGCATGATATTGTTCATAGCCGTCTCAAACACTTCCAGAGCAGGCTTTCCGGATTTCTCCTCTACTTTTGCAAACGCACCATATACAATCTTCTGGGCAACACCCTTCTTACCGTCAAGCATAATGTTGTTGATAAGCTTGGTCACTACCTTATTATTGTATAAAGGATCTGCTAATACATCTCTTTTCTGAATATGACCTTTACGTGGCACGGTTCTTCCCTCCTTAACTACAATAAATCAATTCGTTAAATCATCGGTACTCACATGTGTTTCCCCAAGTGTTCGTGCTGTGATATCTGTATAACAGAATTCCAACACTTTCTTAGTTTCGTTTAGATTTGTCCCGAATCTCCTTTAAAGCAGCGATTATTTCTTTGCTTCCTTAGGTCTCTTAGCGCCGTACTTGGAACGAGCCTGCTTTCTGTTTGAAACACCTGCGGTATCAAGAGTACCACGAATGATGTGATATCTTACACCGGGAAGATCCTTTACTCTTCCACCGCGGATCAAAACAACGCTGTGCTCCTGAAGATTATGTCCCTCACCGGGAATATAGCTTGTCACTTCGATTCCGTTGGAAAGACGTACTCTGGCGATCTTTCTAAGAGCTGAGTTAGGCTTTTTAGGTGTGTCAGTTTTTACTGCGGTACACACACCGCGCTTCTGGGGAGCAGACACATTTGTAGCCTTCTTATGAAGGGAATTGTAGCCTTTCTGAAGAGCAGGTGCTGTGGACTTCTTTACAGATGTCTGACGTCCTTTTCTTACTAACTGGTTAAATGTTGGCATTCTGTTTCACCTCTTTCTAAATTGTATCATTATACATGCTCACAAAAAAAGCATCCGCACGCATGCTTTATTAGTATAGCCGCTTACGAATGCAATGTCAATCATTTTTTTGGAAAATTCAGATAAAACGGCGCCATAACGTCACTGTCCACTCCGTTCACATCAACAGATGCACGGAAATCACAACAACAGCGTTTTCACCCATGCCCGTTTCAGGTTTGCCACGCACAACAACACTTCGCAGAATGCTTTGCATCCTTCTCAAAGTGATTTCAGTTCGGCAATATACCTCTTTAGGGCATCCTCCCAAGAAGGCAGTCTCTCGAATCCCTTCTCCGTCAGCTTATCCTTGCTCATGCGGCTGTTCATAGGACGGTTCGCTTTTGCCCCGTATTCCTCCGACGTAACCGGAACCACATTTACCTTCACTCCGGCCTCCTTAAAAATAGCGCAGGCAAAATCATACCATGAACAGAACCCTTCATTAGTGGCATGATAAACCCCATACTTGTCCGTCTGAACCATATCCACCAACAGCCTTGCCAGATCAAAGGTATAGGTAGGGGATCCGAACTGATCGTTGACCACGGTGATTGTGTCATGGCTTTCCGCCAGCCGCAGCATGGTTTTCACAAAGTTCTTGCCGTTTACTCCGAACACCCACGCAATCCTCACGATAAAATACTTATCCAAAAGCTCCTGCACCGCCAGCTCACCCTCATATTTCGTCTGTCCATAGACACTTTTCGGAAGGCACTCATCCTCCGGCTCCCAGACATGCTCTCCCAGTCCTTCAAATACATAGTCCGTGCTGATATAAATCATCTTAATATCAAGTTCTTTACAAACCTTTGCTATATTTCGGGGTCCGTCGGCATTTACCTTCCGGCAGGCCTCCACATTTTCCTCTGCGGCATCCACAGCCGTATAGGCCGCACAATGAATGACCGCGTCAGGGGCAGCCGCCCTGATCACGCTGTCCACACTGGCAGCGTCCGTGATATCCATCTCTTGAATATCCACGCCGACGGCTTCCATCCCGCGTTGTTCCAGTTCATTGACCACGTCATATCCCAGCTGTCCCTTAACTCCCGTAACCAAAACCTTCATATTTGTACCCATACCTTTCCGCAGCCTGCATTCCTTTTACAATAAGGGCAATGCCTTACGGCATCGCCCTTGTCTTACAATGGTATTATTCGTTGTCCTCAGCGACAGCGACCATCTCCTCTGTTGCCTCTTCTACTTCATCCGTTTCTTCCGGATCCAATGCTTCGCCTGATTCTTCCAAATCCGTCAACTCCATGTCTTCATCGAAATCAACCTCATCTTCCATATCAAGCTCGTCAAAGGATATGGTTTCCGTCTCGTCCGTATTTAGTTTGGTATTCCGGTATCTCTTCATACCCGTACCTACAGGAATCAGCTTACCGATAATAACGTTTTCCTTCAAGCCGATCAGATTATCGACTTTTCCCTTAATAGCAGCCTCCGTCAGAACCTTGGTAGTCTCTTGGAAGGATGCCGCCGACAGGAACGAATTGGTAGCCAGAGCCGCCTTGGTAATACCCAGAAGCACTTGTTTTCCGTCTGCCGCTTCCTTTCCTTCTGCCAGAAGCTTCTCGTTCATGTCCTCATATTCAAGGACATCCACCAGCGTACCGGGAAGGAATTCCGTATCTCCGTTAGTCTCGATCCGGATTTTCTTTAACATCTGACGGACAATCACTTCTATATGCTTATCTGCAATATCAACACCCTGAAGACGGTATACACGCTGTACCTCACGGAGCATATAATCCTGCACCGCGCGAATTCCCTTGATTTTCAATAGGTCATGAGGATTGACGCTTCCTTCGGTCAATTCGTCACCGGCCTCCAGAACCTGTCCGTCCATAATCTTAATACGGGAACCATAGGGAATCAAATAGGCCTTGCTCTCTCCGGTCTCATTATTTGTGATGACAACTTCACGTTTTTTCTTGGTGTCCTTAATCTCTGCCTTACCGCCGAACTCGGCAATAATGGCAAGACCCTTAGGCTTTCTGGCTTCAAAAAGCTCCTCTACACGGGGAAGACCTTGTGTGATATCGTCACCCGCAACGCCTCCGGTATGGAACGTTCTCATAGTCAGCTGTGTACCGGGCTCACCGATGGACTGTGCCGCGATGATTCCCACCGCTTCACCCACCTGTACGGCTTCGCCTGTGGCCATGTTTGCCCCATAGCATTTTGCACAGATTCCCACATGGGAACGGCAGGTTAAAATGGTGCGGATTTTAACCGCTTCTATAGGTTCACCCTTCTCATTCACGCCGACATTTAAAATCCTGGATGCGCGGCTGGGAGTAATCATATGGTTCCGCTTTACGATAACATTGCCTTCTCCGTCCATGATATCCTCACAGGAGTATCTTCCCGTGATTCGATCCTTCAGATTCTCAATGGTTTCCTTGCCGTCCATAAATGCCTTGACCACCATTCCGGGAATCTCCGTTCTGCCCTCACAGCAGTCTACCTCCCGGATGGAAAGCTCCTGAGACACATCCACCATACGTCTGGTCAAATAACCGGAGTCTGCGGTACGCAGCGCGGTATCGGACAGACCCTTGCGGGCGCCGTGGGCGGACATAAAATACTCCAAAACATCCAAGCCCTCACGGAAATTGGATTTAATCGGCAGCTCAATGGTCCTGCCGGTGGTATCCGCCATCAATCCACGCATACCTGCCAGCTGCTTAATCTGCTGGTTGGAACCACGGGCGCCGGAGTCGGCCATCATAAAGATGTTATTATACTTATCCAGCCCTGCAAGCAGCACATCCGTCAATTCCTTATCCGTCTCGTTCCACGTCTCCACCACCGCACGATATCTTTCTTCCTCCGTTATCAAACCGCGGCGGAAGTTAGCGGAAATCTTATCAACGGTTGCCTGTGCGTCGGCCAGCATCTGGGGCTTTCTCTCAGGCACGGTCATATCGGAAATCGACACGGTCATAGCCGCTCTGGTAGAGTACTTATATCCGATGGCTTTCACGTCATCCAGCACTTCGGCCGTCTTTGACGCACCATGTATATTGATAACCTTCTCCAGAATCTGCTTCAATCCCTTCTTGCCCACATGGAAGTCTACTTCCAGCTTTAAGAAGTTCTCCGGCTTGCTTCTATCTACAAATTCCAAGTCTTGGGGCAGAATCTCGTTAAAGATAAACCGCCCGAGAGTGGATTCCACATTTCCCGTAATGGTTTCGCCTGCCGCATTCACCTTGCTCATACGGACGATAATTCTGGAATGCAAAGTACATGCACCGTTCTCGTAAGCAAGTATGGCCTCGTTGACATTCTTGTAGAATCTGCCTTCGCCAATCACACCGGGTCTCTCCTGTGTCAGATAATAAATACCCAAAACCATATCCTGTGAAGGAACCGCCACAGGGCCGCCGTCGGAGGGCTTCAACAGATTGTTGGGCGAAAGCAGCAGGAACCTGCACTCGGCCTGCGCCTCTACGGACAGGGGAAGGTGAACCGCCATCTGATCACCGTCAAAGTCAGCGTTAAACGCGGTACATACCAGAGGATGCAGCTTGATCGCCTTACCTTCTACCAAAATGGGTTCAAACGCCTGAATACCCAGTCTATGCAGAGTAGGTGCACGGTTCAGCATAACAGGATGCTCCTTAATAACCTCCTCAAGCACATCCCAAACCTGATTGTCCATTTTGTCTACCAGTTTTTTGGCATTCTTTATATTTTGGCTGATTCCCTTTGTCACCAGTTCTTTCATAACGAAGGGTTTAAACAGCTCGATTGCCATCTCCTTGGGCAGACCGCACTGATAAATTTTCAGTTCAGGCCCCACCACAATAACGGAACGGCCGGAATAGTCCACACGCTTGCCCAGCAGGTTCTGACGGAAACGGCCGGATTTACCTTTTAACATATCGGACAAGGACTTCAGCGCTCTGTTTCCGGGTCCGGTGACAGGACGGCCGCGTCTGCCGTTATCAATCAATGCATCTACTGCCTCCTGAAGCATTCTCTTCTCATTGCGCACAATAATATCCGGTGCACCCAGCTCCAGCAGTCTCTTCAGACGATTGTTTCTGTTGATAATCCTTCTATATAAATCGTTTAAATCGGAAGTTGCAAAACGTCCGCCGTCCAGCTGTACCATAGGACGAAGGTCGGGAGGGATCACGGGAACCACATCCATAATCATCCATTCGGGCATATTGCCGGATTCACGGAAAGCCTCTACGACTTCCAGCCGTTTAATAATCCGGGCACGCTTCTGTCCGGTGGATTCCTTCAAACCGGTCTTCAGCTCCTCCGCCTCCGTATCCAGATGAATGGCCTGAAGCAGCTCTTTGATTGCCTCTGCCCCCATACCCACACGGAACTTATTTCCGTAAGTTTCTCTTGCGTCCTGATATTCCTTTTCGGACAGAATCTGCTTATATTCCAGTCCTGTCTCTCCGGCATCCAGCACAATGTAAGACGCAAAATACAGAACCTTCTCCAATACTCTGGGAGACAGATCCAGAATCAAACCCATTCGGCTGGGAATCCCCTTAAAGTACCAGATATGCGACACCGGAGCCGCCAGTTCGATATGACCCATACGCTCTCTGCGGACACTTGCCTTGGTAACTTCCACACCGCAGCGGTCGCAGACAACACCCTTATATCTAATCTTCTTATATTTACCGCAATGACATTCCCAGTCCTTGCTGGGGCCGAAAATCTTCTCGCAGAACAGACCGTCTCTCTCGGGCTTCAATGTTCTGTAGTTGATTGTCTCAGGCTTTAATACCTCGCCATGGGACCATTCGCGAATCTTATCAGGTGAAGCCAACCCTATCTTGATGGCATCAAATGTCATGGGCTGGTAGGACGCTTCATTCTTTGTTTCTGACATTAATGGCACTCCCTTCTACTATTCATAGCTCGCTCGGCTCTGAACCCCGTCCAGAACCGTCTCGGAAAACTTTAGGTCTCACCCGGCTCCGAACTCACTCAAAATCATCATCGCCGTCAAAATCATCGGCGTCCATGTCATATGCATCATCGTCAAAATCGTCATCATCCGCACTTACCAGTTCGCCGCTCTCCGAATCGAACTCCTGTGCCTGATAACCCATCTCGCCTAACGAGCCGTTATCATAATCGTCGTACTTGCGGTCGTCTCCCATCTCATACCGATAATCCGTATCTCCGTAATCAATGGTTTCCATAATCTCTACTTCGGTCTGGTCATCGCGGAGAACTCTCACATCCAAACCCAGCGCCTGAAGCTCCTTAAGCAATACCTTAAAGGATTCCGGAATACCGGGTTCGGGAATATTGTCGCCCTTGATAATCGCCTCATAGGTCTTTACACGTCCTACCACATCATCGGATTTCACTGTCAAAATCTCCTGCAGTGTGTAAGATGCGCCGTAAGCCTCCAGCGCCCAAACCTCCATCTCTCCGAAACGCTGTCCGCCGAACTGAGCCTTACCGCCCAGAGGCTGCTGTGTCACCAGAGAGTACGGTCCGGTGGAGCGGGCATGAATCTTATCATCCACCAAATGGTGCAGTTTCAGGTAATGCATGTGGCCGATGGTTACGGGGCTGTCAAAATACTCGCCGGTACGTCCGTCGCGGAGCCGTACCTTACCATCGCGGGAAATGGGTACACCTGCCCATACTTCCCTGTTGCTCCTGCTCTTTGACAGGTAGTCTATTACCTCCGGAAGCAGTTCTTCTCCGTGTATGCTCTCAAAGGTCTCTCCTTCCCACTTTCTGCCGTCAGCCGTATTTTCCCTTCCTTCGGCCTTCCACTGCTTTGCCTCGGCCTCGTCAAAGGGAAGATTTACATAGTCATTCGCCAAGTCGAGAGTATCCATAATATCATTCTCGTTAGCGCCGTCAAATACCGGTGTAGCCACATTGAATCCCAGCGCTCTTGCCGCCAGCGACAGGTGAATCTCCAATACCTGTCCAATGTTCATACGGGAAGGCACACCCAGAGGATTCAATACGATATCCAGAGGTCGTCCGTTGGGCAGATACGGCATATCTTCTACCGGAAGCACACGGGAAACCACACCCTTGTTACCATGACGGCCTGCCATCTTGTCACCTACGGAAATCTTTCTCTTCTGTGCTATATAAATACGAACCGCCTGATTCACTCCGGGGGACAGCTCATCGCTGTTCTCTCGGGTAAACACTTTGGCATCTACCACAATACCGTATTCGCCGTGAGGAACCTTCAGCGAAGTATCGCGGACTTCTCTTGCTTTTTCTCCGAAGATTGCACGGAGCAGCCTTTCCTCGGCAGTAAGCTCCGTCTCTCCCTTGGGCGTTACTTTTCCCACCAGAATATCGCCGGCGCGGACTTCCGCACCGATACGGATAATTCCTCTGTCGTCCAAGTCTTTTAACGCATCATCGCCGACACCGGGGACATCTCGTGTGATCTCCTCAGGCCCCAGCTTTGTATCTCTGGCTTCCGCCTCATATTCTTCAATGTGCACGGAAGTATACACGTCTTCCTGAACCAGTCTTTCGCTTAACAGTACAGCATCCTCGTAATTGTAACCCTCCCATGTCATAAATCCGATCAGAGGATTCTTTCCCAATGCCAGCTCGCCCATATATGTGGAAGGGCCGTCGGCAATTACCTGTCCCGCTTCCACATGGTCGCCCTTAAATACAATAGGCTTCTGGTTATAGCAGTTGGACTGATTGCTTCTGGAGAACTTTGTCAAATGATATTCCGCTCTCTCACCGTCATCGCAGGTCATGCGGATCAATTTGGAGGACACATAGTCAATCGTGCCAGCCTTCTTCGCCAGAACACAGACACCTGAGTCTACTGCCGTCTTTGTCTCCATACCGGTGCCCACCGCCGGAGCATCCGTCAGCAAAAGAGGCACTGCCTGACGCTGCATGTTGGATCCCATCAGCGCACGGTTGGCATCGTCATTCTGCAGGAAAGGAATCAATGCCGTCGCCACCGAAAATACCATACGGGGAGAAACGTCCATATAATCAAACATGGAACGGGGATATTCCTGCGTCTCCTCACGGTAACGTCCGGATACGGTAGTACGGACAAAATGACCGTCTGAATCCAAGGCCTCGTTAGCCTGTGCCACATGGTAATTATCCTCCTCGTCGGCGGTCATATATACCACCTCATCCGTTACCCTGGGGTTGGAAGGTTCTGACTTATCAATCTTACGATAAGGTGCTTCCACAAAACCATATTCGTTAATTCTTGCATAGCTTGCAAGAGAGTTAATCAAACCGATATTAGGTCCTTCAGGGGTCTCAATGGGGCACATTCTTCCATAGTGGGAATAATGTACGTCTCGAACCTCAAATCCGGCACGGTCTCTGGACAAACCGCCGGGACCAAGAGCGGAAAGACGTCTCTTATGAGTCAGCTCACCGAGAGGATTGTTCTGATCCATAAACTGCGACAGCTGGGAGGAACCGAAGAACTCCTTCACGGCAGCCGTAACCGGCTTAATGTTGATCAGAGACTGGGGAGAGATCTCCTCCGCGTCATGTGTTGTCATTCGCTCGCGCACCACTCTCTCCATTCTGGACAGACCGATGCGGTACTGATTCTGCAGCAGCTCACCTACCGCACGGATACGTCTGTTGCCCAGATGATCGATATCGTCATCATTTCCCAGACCGTACTCCAAATGAATATTATAATTAATGGAAGCAATAATGTCTTCCTTTGTAATATGCTTCGGAACAAGTTCGTGCACATTCTTCTTAATCGCTTCGGCCAGCTTCTCGGGATTCTCGCTGAACTCTTCAAGAATCTGTGCCAAAACAGGATAGTAAACACTCTCATGGATGCCGAAATCTCTGGGATTGCAGTCCACAAAAGCGGTCAAATCCACCATCATGTTAGAAAGAACCTTGACGTTTTTCTCCTCTGTCTGTATATACACAAAGGGAACCGCCGCATTCTGAATGGCATCCGCCAGCTCCGCAGACACTTTATCTCCCGCGGACGCAAGCACTTCGCCGGTGGTGGGATCCACTACATCGGCAGCAAGAATCTGATGTCTGATTCTGTTTCTGAACGCCAGCTTCTTGTTAAATTTATATCTACCAACCTTGGCCAAATCATATCTTCTGGGGTCAAAGAACATAGCGTTGACAAGGCTTTCTGCGCTCTCAACACTCAGGGGCTCACCGGGACGGATTTTTTTGTATAATTCTAACAGACCCTCCTGATAATTTTCAGCAGTGTCTTTTGCAAAGCTTGCTTCGATTTTCGGCTCATCGCCAAAAACCTCCCGAATCTCGTCATTGGTTCCGATCCCTAAAGCACGGATCAAAACGGTAACGGGAACCTTTCGGGTTCTGTCCACACGGACATAGAACACATCGTTCGAATCGGTCTCATACTCCAGCCATGCTCCTCGATTGGGGATGACTGTGCAGGAGAAAAGCCTCTTACCGATTTTATCATGCCCGATTCCGTAATAAATGCCGGGGGAACGAACCAGCTGGCTGACAATTACACGCTCTGCTCCGTTAATAACAAAGGTACCGGTTTCAGTCATCAGAGGAAGATCGCCCATAAAAATCTTGTGTTCATTGATTTCTTCCTTTTCCTTGTTGTACAAACGAACTTTAACAGTCAAAGGCGCCGCATAGGTAGCGTCTCTCTCCTTACATTCTTCAATAGAATATTTTACATCATCCTTACACAGTTCAAAGTCCACAAACTCCAGACTTAAAGAACCGCTGTAGTCAGCGATAGGAGAGATATCATCGAAGACTTCTTTCAGACCTTCGTCCAAAAACCACTGATAAGAGTCCTTTTGGACTTCAATCAGATTGGGCATCTCCAGAACCTCTTTCTGTCGTGCATAACTCATACGCATAACCTTATTGCCGGCCATGGGACGTATTCTGTTCTTTTCCATTGACACTTCACCCCGTTCTTTTTGATTTATGCCATGTTGCAATATACGCAGACACAGTTCCGCACAATAGTGCACTATCCATATTATCACAAACAGGGGAGGGGGTCAAGCAGATTTTTTTTGTAACGGTCCAACCGCAAAATTAAAGCAGCAGTTCAGACATCCCCTCCCGCTAAATCAAAATTGCGTCCTTATGCGTTTTTGCGAGACATGGGGGTGCCAAAACCGTATTCTTTTCGCGTTTTGGGAATTATGATTGGATATGGTCTTTTAGGGAATTGTTGGGTTGGGGGAGAATGGGAATTAGGGGGGTACGGGGATTTATGGGGTATGGAGGGGGAATCGCGGGGGCTGCGTGACTGCTCGGGATATTCTTTGAATTTCCCGAGGCGTGTTGCACACGCCTATGTGACAAAGAAAGAAAGCGGATTCCGTGCGAGCACGGAATCCGCTTCCTTTCTTTGTCACATAGTCACTTGGTTATCACGACTATTTTAAAGTAACCTTAGCTCCTACTTCTTCAAGTTTCTTCTTAATCTCTTCAGCTTCTGCCTTAGAAGCAGCTTCCTTTACAACCTTAGGAGCGCCGTCTACTACGTCTTTTGCTTCCTTCAGGCCCAGACCGGTTACTTCACGTACTACCTTAATAACCTTAACCTTCTCTGCACCAACCTCGGTCAGCTCAACGTCAAATTCATCCTTCTCTTCCTCAGCTGCTGCGGGGCCTGCTGCTGCCACTACAACGCCTGCTGCTGCGGATACACCGAACTCCTCCTCGCAAGCCTTTACCAGATCGTTTAACTCTAATACGGTCATCTCTTTGATTGCATCAATCAATTCCTGAGCTGTTAATTTAGCCATTTTATTTTCCTCCATTTTCAGTTTAATGTGTTAAAACAATAATTGTTTTGCTTATTCGGCTGCTTCTGCGGAAGCTCCGCCTTTTTCTGCCAGCTGATTCATGACACGGGCAAAATTGGTGATAGGGCTCTGCATACTGCCAAGCAATCTGGAAATAAGCACTTCTCTGGAAGGAATGCTTGCAATAGAAGCAATTCCCTTGGCATCATACACGGTGCCTTCCACAATACCTGCCTTAATCTCCAGTTTATCGGCAGTCTTCGCAAATTCTGCAAGAATTCTTGCAGGAGCGGTTGCATCCTCGGTAGAGATTGCAATTGCACTGGGTCCTTCCAAGTACTGGGTCAGGCCTTCACATTCGGTACCCTTGAATGCACGGGTCATGAAAGTATTCTTGTACACCTTGTAGGTAACGCCTGCCTCGCGAAGATTCTTACGAAGCCGTGTATCCTGCTCAACGGTAAGTCCGCGGTGGTCAACCAGAACTACGGATTGGGCATCCTTGATATTGGCAGCAATTTCTTCTACAATGGGCGCTTTTAACTCAACCTTTGCCATTTTTTTACCTCCTTATAGAATAAAATGGGTTTCCCCTGCCGAAAGGAGTCTGTGTATACAAAAAGCCTTCCTGAAGACAGGAAGGCAAAAAGTCTTACTCTAAACTCTTTCCTCGGTAGGCGCTATGCTTACCCCTGTCTCTGTGAGACTGCGGGACCTACTGTCTTCGGCGCAATCTAATGATCTAATACAGAATACTATAGGCTTCTGCATTTGTCAATAGCTTCATTTTTCTTACTTTTTAGAATTTCATAACATTTACCTTTACACCGGGGCCCATGGTGCTGGTCAAGGTAATGCTTCTGATATACTGTCCCTTCAATGCGCTGGGCTTTGCTTTCACAATAGCATCCATCAATGCGTTGAGGTTCTCCGCGATGGCTTCGTCCGTAAAGGAAACCTTGCCGATGGGAACATGCACAATATTGGTCTTATCCAATCTATATTCAATCTTACCGGCTTTAATATCATTGACAGCCTTGGTAACATCCATTGTAACAGTACCGGCCTTGGGATTGGGCATCAATCCCTTAGGTCCCAATATCTTACCGAGACGTCCTACGACACCCATCATGTCAGGAGTTGCAACCACTACGTCAAAATCAAGCCAGCCATCATTCTGGATTCTGGGGATCAGCTCGTCACCGCCCACATAATCAGCGCCCGCTGCCTCTGCCTCCGTCAGCTTATCGCCCTTTGCGATTACCAATACTCTAACCTTTTTACCGGTTCCGTTAGGCAGTACTACCGCACCGCGGATCTGCTGCTCTGCATGACGTCCGTCGCATCCGGTTCTGATGTGTACTTCGATGGTCTCATCGAACTTTGCTGTTGCAGTTTTCTTAACCAAAGCAATAGCCTCACCGGGCTCATAGAATGTCATACGATCTACAAGCTTTGCAGCTTCGGTATATTTCTTACCATGTTTCATTATCTTACCTCCTAGGTTCCAGCGACAACATCCGTTGTCTCCCAATTATTAATAGTTATTCCTCTACTACGATACCCATGCTGCGCGCAGTGCCTGCGATCATACTCATAGCCGCATCGATGCTTGCCGCATTCAAATCCGGCATCTTCATCTCGGCAATTTCCTGAACCTTTGCCTTGGAAATGGTAGCCACCTTGGTCTTGTTAGGAGCCGCAGATGCAGTCTTAAGATTGCACGCCTTCTTTAACAATACTGCTGCAGGGGGAGTCTTCGTAACGAAACTGAAAGACCGGTCTGCGTATACAGTAATAACTACGGGGATAATGACATCACCCTTGTCCGCCGTTCTTGCGTTGAACTGCTTTGTAAATTCAACAATGTTCACACCATGCTGGCCTAACGCGGGACCAACAGGGGGAGCCGGTGTAGCTTTGCCGGCAGGAATCTGTAATTTAATGTATCCTTCTACTTTCTTTGCCATTTTGGCACCTCCTATAATGTGGTAAACCGCTGCGTGCCGCTGATACCGGCTTGCCGCAACGATGGTTCGGCGCAGGAAATATTCTGTTCTCCTGCTCCCACTTTATTACCTGAGCCTAATGCTCAATGTATGTCACGCCGTTGATTTCTCTCCGGCGGGAATACCCTTTGAAACAAAACTTTTGTCAAAGCTTTCTGACCTCTGCAAAGCTGATCTCCACAGGAGTCTCCCTTCCAAACAGTTCCACATTGATGGTGGCTGTCTGCTTGCCGTAGTCAAGCTTCTGTACGATACCCACGGTATCCTTCCAGACACCTGCTACCACCGCAATACTGTCTCCCTCCACAAAGTCAATGGAAACGTTTTCCGTCTTGATCCCTAAAGGCTTCATCTCAGCCTCGGTGAGCGGAACAGGCTTGCTTCCCGGTCCCACGAATCCGGTAACGCCGCGGGTATTACGAACCACGTACCAAGTATCATCGTTCATTTCCATATTGATAAGGACATATCCGGGAAACATTTTCTTCTGGACAGTCTTCTTGGCGCCGTTTTTTATTTCCACAACATCCTGCAAAGGAACCCTCACTTCCAGAATCTGTTCCGCAAGATGCTTGTTGTTCTCAATGGTCTTCACAATATTGGCTTTGACTTTGTTTTCATATCCCGAATAGGTATGAACCACATACCATTTTGCCTCTGCCATACAATCACCCTCACTCTAAACTGATGTTAAGAAGTTCACGCCATACTTCGCAGCATAATCAATAATGGCAATGATCACTCCCACAACTACTGAGATTGCAACTACAGCTACAGACTGCTTTAATGTGGACTTTCTATCCGGCCATACTACTTTCTTTAATTCAGCTTTTACGCCCTGAAAAAAATTAGGACGTAACTGCTTTTCTGCGGAATCTCCCATTTCAACCTCCAACAATTAGAATGAACAATTACTTCGTTTCCTTGTGCACTGTATGTCTCTTGCAGAATCTACAATATTTCTTTGTTTCCATTCTGTCAGGATGGTTCTTCTTTTCCTTGGTAGTATTGTAGTTACGCTGCTTGCATTCGGTACAAGCCAAAGTGATTTTTGTACGCATTTCGCTACCTCCATATGTTTTTTAAAATCATATTTTCTTTCTCTTTTTGAGCATAAAAAAAAGACCTAAATCTTAATCTCGCGTGATTACTATAACACATCCCTTACACGCCGTCAACAGCTTTTTCTGTTGTGTACACAAATGGTTTGGAAACCGGATTGATTCTTTTTTATAATAGCATTGGGCGGGAAGCGCCTTTGTTCTTCTTAAATTTTTATTAATTTTTTGCAAAATTTTACAAATCGGCTATAAAGAAAAAATAACATCATGTCGATATTAATGTATAATAATCGCACAAATTATTATAAAAAAAGTATTGTATTCCGTTATATTACGTGTTTAGCGTTTTCATACTCAGTATTACACTTAGGAAGGGGGCAGCGTACAATGAGCATGGCACTGAATACAGTATACAACAATTATCTCTCCACGTATACACCCAAAGCGTTGACAAAATATGACACGCATAAAAAGAGTGAACTCCGCAAAGTTTATAACTCTATTGTAAAATTAAATAAAGACGCTCCATGGTATCTTCCCACCACTAATAAAAGTACACAGCATTACGCCGTAGATTTAAAGGAAAACGCCCGGGATCTGCACAATACGATCGCACAGCTGGGAGGGCTGGAGGAAGACAACAGTCTTCTGAGCAAAAAAAGCGCTTATTCTTCCGATGAAAGCATTGTCAAGGCTTCCTATATCGGTTCGCAAAAACCAAAGGGAGAGATTCCCGAACTGCAGCTGGAGGTAAGGTCTCTGGCTTCTTCTCAGGAAAATTTAGGTTATTTCCTTCCCAATGAAAAGGTTGCTCTGGCGCCCGACACCTATTCATTTGACGTAGGTGTCAACGATATGAACTATGAATTCCAGTTTACCATCGGTGAGTCTGAGACAAATCGGGAAGTACAGGAGAGACTGGTTCGTCTGATCAATAATTCCGATATCGGATTAAGGGCATCCTTGGCAGAATCCGAGGGGCGCACATCTCTCAGACTGACCTCCGAATCTACCGGCTTAGGGTCAGACCGGTCACAGATTTTTACCATAACCGACTCCCATACCAGCAAGGTATCCGGTACGGTTGATTACTTTGGATTAGATTATGTCAGCAGAGAGGCTAACAATGCCGAATTTTTACTGAACGGGGAAGAACGCACCTCCTCTTCCAATCATTTCACCATCGGTAAACTGTTCGATGTACAGCTGACCGGCATCAGCCCGGAAGATAAGACCGTGCAGATCGGTTTGAAAACGGACGTGGAGTCTTTCACCGATAATGTGACACATTTGATCAAAGGCTATAACGATTTTATGAGAGCGGCTTCCACCTATCTGGATTTCCAGTCCCAGAGCAAGAAGCTCGTTCAGGAATTTAAAGGGATTGCGACCGTATATCAGCCCGCCATGGAATCTATGGGTATGAATCTTACGGAAGAAGGCACTTTTACCATAAATAAAGACCAGCTGCGCCGTTCCGTATCGCAATCCGATAATATCGGTGAAACCTTTGCCTACCTGAAAAACTTTTCGACCACTTTACTCCGCAAGAGTGATCAGGTGTCCTTAAACCCTATGGATTATGTGGATAAGACATTGGTCGCTTACAAGAACCCTATTGCGAGCCGCAATTATGTCAGTCCCTATTCCACCAGTGCATATACCGGGATGATGTTTAACAGTTATTGCTGAGCAGTTATGAACACAATATTTTTCTATATGAAAACGGCTTCCGACGATTACATTTCGTTGGAAGCCGTTTTTAATGCCTCGGCAATCACCTTGTCCATATCATAATATTTATACTTTCCCTGTCTGCCTCCGGAAGTCACGTTTCCTCCGGCCGCTGCCAGTTCGCGGTACTTTTCATAACGCCTCATATTTTCTTTGTCATTGATCGGGTGGTAAGGCTCCCGTCCTCTGCCTTCTATAATCGCACGGGTCTCCGACGGCGTCTTAATCCCCACATCTTGCTGAAGGTATTCATGTTAAAGGGCAGATTATAGAGCTCGTCCCCATATACCTCTCTACAGGTGAATTGATAAAACGGTAAAACCGGGCGAACCGATTCACATATTCCTAAACGGCATTGCCAGAAGTGTGAAAAATATGGGCTCCGTACTTATGTACCTGAATGCCGCACACCTCTTCGGTATAAATATTACCGCCAATATGATTCCGTTTGTCAATGCAATAACAGTTCTTCCCGGCCTTTTTCATCTCATGGGCAAAACCGCTCCGAAAAGCCCCGTGCCCACAATCAGATAGTCGTATATCATTTACTCTTCTTACCCTTAGCTTTATACTTGTCGATTTGGACAAAGTCATCCATCAACTCCAGAATCTTGTCCCGTCCATTCTGATTCAGCTTTATATAATACTGCATTACTCTATTTTCCAGAAGCTGTGCCCCCAGAGAAGCATCTCTCTCCAGAGACGAGAAATCTACCGGATTCAAACTCAGCTTATCACACATTTTAATCACAGTGCCATAAGCCATACCTTCAATGCCGCGTTCCAGCGCCGTCACCAGCGTACTATAAGGAATACTCATCTCCATTGCAAACTGACGAACGCTGCGATACTGCCTTAAAATTTCTTTCTTTAAAATTTCCGCTTTTGTCATTTTCCTTCCTCCATGCCCGAAATGATTAAGTGTATAGAAATAATATACGATATACCGTCTGTATTTTCAAGTAGGAACCTCAAATTTTAAGATTTAAATTTTACTTTGATTTTACCCTGTGAAATCATCTTTACAATCATATGCATAATTGCACTACATATTAAATCTACCCCTTATACCGCAAACAGGATTCTCTCGTATTTCTTTGTTTTTCTGATTTCCTGCCAGCGCTCCGCCGTCATACACATATAGGTCACGTCATAATAAATGCCTTCCTTCAGAACCGCCTGCTTTTTCTCCTCCGCGACCTCACAGCCGCAAAGCTTATGAAGCTGTATCACTCCCCCGTTTAAAGTGAATACATCACTGTACACGGCCTTCTTTCCAAGTTCCAGCAAGGCATAATCGTACATGCTCATCTCCAAGGCCAAGGCCGTTTTCAGGCTGCGCAGACGTTTCTCTCCCACATAATACGCCCAGCCCAGACTGCCGTCGGCTTTTGTCAGTCCGGTAAGATTGATGACGCCGGCATCTTCCCCGTTCACCTGAATCAGCCAGTACCTCACATCCGGATTCTGCCTTACGGCATCCAGCCATTTTCTCTGTCCCTCCAAAGTCAGCTTGGGGTTTGTATTCATATAGCGTGTGATTTCCTCCGACATGCGCCAGCGCATAATTTCTTCCAAGTCCTCCTCCCGGATGGGACGCAGCGTTACACTCATAGGCAGCCTGCCTTCTCCAGAAGCTCCCGCACACCGGTAAGCTCAATGGCATCTTCCAAGGGAATCGTAATGCCGAGCTTCTCTTCCAGTTCTCCTATAATCATCACATGAGCCAGAGAATCCCATTCCTCTATCTCCTCAATCATAGTGTCCAAAGTAATGGTTCCCGAGGGCAGCTTTAGCAGCTCTTCAATCAGCCCTGTCACTTTCTTCTGCAACTCCATATCAGCCATAATCTCCTATTCATTCCGGTTCCGGCTCTCTTATTCCGGTTCCGGCTCTTCTTATTCCAGTTCCGTCTCTCTTATTCCAGTTCCGTCTCTTCTCTTCAACGCCCCTTGTAACGGAAGAATTTTCAGCTGGTTAGTTCTTCCAGCTGTAAATTCTTCCGGGCGTTTCCGTTCCGAGACTGTTTTTTGTTTTTCCAGTTCCGTCTCTTCTCTTCAACGCCCCCTGCAACGGAAGAATTTTCAGCTGAAATTTCTTCCGGGCGTTTCCGTTCCGAGACTGTTTTTGTTTTTTATTGTCTGCATATTTCCTATAAATGTTCTGTGGGGAGTGTCTTGCAGCGACAGCTCGTAAATTGCGTCTTCTCCGTGGCGGGATATTTTTGTGTAGCCTGCTTGTGCGTAAAGATTTTCTACCGGCTTATTTTTCGCGGTAGGAATATAAATTCCCCGGATACGTTCAAAGCCTTCTTTTCTCAGAGCGGATTCCACATGGGTCAGGATTCCCTGCTCTATGTTTCTGCCCATGACGCGGCAGCTCATAACGAATTCTTCTATTACGGGGGTTTTACCGGACACATCCGCAATCACTGCCGCCACTACCCCGTTGTCCCCAAAACAGTCTTCCACCCGGTAGAGATAAACCCGTTTCTCCTTGTCTGCCAGCATGGACTGAAGCTCATTGCCGCCGTGGCGTTTGGTCGTCAGGTTAAATTGATTGGTCTTGTTCAACAAGGCTTCCAGCCGCTTGATATGGCTGCCCGCATCCACTTCGGTAACGGTAATCCGCAGCTGTCGGAGATAATCCTCAAAGCTCCCCGCCGCCCTCTGCATCTTTGTCCTCTCCGCATTGGACGCATACTGCTTTGTTTTCTCCAAATCCTCTTCCGTGAGTACGGACTTTTCAAAATACTCATGGTAAATCCGTATCATAGCGGAAGCAAGCTCCTCCGGCTTTGAGGGAAAATCCGGCACGGTCACCTGAGGCAGCCCTGATCGGATCAAAAGTCTCTCCTCCGGCCTGTCATCCCAGAACACAAAGGAATCCAGCCCTAGATTCAGTTCCTCCGCAATCTCCGTAAGACTCTCGTCCTTCGGCCCCCAATGAATCCTTTTGGCGGCGAAATGTTCCAAGCGCAATACCATATGGGGATGATTCTGTATCAGCTCCTCCGCATCTTCCTTGTTATTCTTGGAAACGATGGCCAGCAGCACACCCTGACGCTGCATATATAAAATCACACGCTGGAGATTTTTATAAGCCAGCCCCCCATGTTCCTCCGAAAGCAATATGGGAGTCTGCTCGTGCTCCCCCGCCAGTCCTCCCCAAAGAGTGTTATCCAAATCCAGCGCCAACACCTTTTTGGGGGTTCTTCCCTCCAGAGACACTTTATGCAGAATCAGCGCGGCCAGACGTTTCTGGCACTCGCCGCCCAGAAGAATTTTCCCCATATACCACATTTTCAGGGAAAAGGCATTCTCCTCTCCCATGCCCGCAATCATATCATGATAGGGCAGAATGCGTATATTTCCATGGTTCTTACACAATGCATTCAGTCTTTCCTGCCAGATTCCCTCCAGCCCGGCTCGATCTGCCAAAATACCTGCCGTCTCCAGCTCCACCGCCCACAGATAGGCATCGCTGACATAATAAGTACAGGAAAGATTTATGGCGTTTTCAAAGGCTGCAAACCAGTTTTCCACACGCCCTTTTGCTCCTTGCAAATCCGTGTCATGTTCCAAAAGCTCCATCAAATCTATCACCAGAAAAGTAATCTCCGGCTGAAAAGCATGATAGGAAGAAGAAGGATTCATCAAAACTCCCAGCTCATTGCCGTAGCCCTCCGCCTCATATACCTCCGCATCCTTCCGCAGCATACGGATCAAGGCATTCATGTTTACATTGGAAAGCAGCGCGATGCGCCTGCCCTTACCGCTTTCTTCCATGGGTATCCTCCCTTCCGGCGCACAAATCCTGCCCCTTTCATTCCCATACGCTTTATCACTTTCACATTTCCATATATGCCGTCAGCGGCGGCACAAACGCGTTCTCATCCGCCTTACAGACAATTTCAAACGGTACAGCAGATAAAATCCAAGGTTTGACCTTTGCTGCAGCGCCACCAATCGCTGTTCCTCTTCCCCCGTATTTTCCCGATAATAGGAATTCTGCTGAAACATAGGAAAACGCTCCGTCTGGCCGGCCCGAAGCTCCCTTACAAAGGATAATCTGGGATGCTTGACTCCCGCCATGTATGAAAACAATGTATTCACATAATAAATCTCCGTAAAACGATACTCGATTTCCTTTTCGTATTCACCGAAAAAGCCCCGCTCCTTACACCCTTCATACAATAAAACCGCCGCTTTCATGCGGTCCCTGCACTTTTCTTCCGTTATATAGTGAACCGTGGACACCTGATGCTGATAATAGTAATACAGCGGCTCTTCTACCTTTTCAAAATGGGTAAAATACAGCGACCACAACGGCCCCGCACAATTATCCTCGTAGAAAATCCCCTCTGGAAAATCCAGCCTGTTATCCGCAATGACCCGCCTCCGATAAACTTTTATCACCATGCTTCCCATGCGCATCAACAGGCTTTTGTGCTTTTCCTTATCCAGAACCCCTGTCTGATCCAAGGTATTGTTTTGTACCACACTTCCCGTTTTAAAAGTATGCTCCGATACCAGCGTATAATCGCAGCCCACCAGATCCGCCCCGGTGTCCTCCCCCTTTCGGATCAGCTTCTCATAAAAATCAGGAGTCACCCAGTCGTCACTGTCAATAAATCCCACCCACTCTCCCCGGGCAGCTCTCAAGCCTTCGTTCTTGGCGCCGCCCTGACGCTTGTTCCGGGAATTAGTGAAAACCTTTACCTTACCGGGATACTTCCTTTCGTATTCCCTCAGGATGTCCGGAGAGGAATCCGTGGAAGCATCGTCCACCGCCAGAATCTCATAATCCTCCACTGTCTGGTTCACCAGCGAATCCATACAATAATTCAGTTTTCCCTCCGCTGCCATGTTATACACCGGCACGATAATGCTCAGCTTCATAAACCGCCTCTCTCAATGACTGCCGCGCCGTTCTCCACCCGGTATACCAGATCGCATTTTTCAATGGTCTGGAGCCTGTGGGCGATGATAATCAATGTTTTCCTGCCGTGAAGTCTGTTGATGGATTCCATAATTGCCGCCTCCGTATCGTTATCCAGCGCCGAGGTAGCCTCGTCCAGAACCAAGACCTCCGGATCATGATACAATGCTCTGGCGATGCCGATACGCTGTCTCTGCCCGCCGGAGAGACGGATCCCCCTCTCCCCGATGCCGGTGTCAAGACCCTCCGGCAGCGTCTTAATGAACTCGTCCAGCTGAGCTTCCCGCAGCACCTCCCAGAGTCTGTTCTCGTCAATCTTCTCCTCCGGCACCCCGAAAGCCACATTGTTCCGAATGGTGTCATCCAGCATAAAAATCATCTGAGGAATGTATCCTATATTTCTCAGCCATTTCCTGTAATTTAACTTTATATCCACGCCGTCCGCATAGATGCCGCCGCTTTTCGGCTCCAAAAGCCCCAAAAGGATATCCACCACCGTACTCTTGCCCGAACCGGAAGTTCCCACGATTCCCACGGAAGCCCCGATGGGAATCGTCATCTCTCCATGATCGAAAATCAGCTTATCCGTATTAGGATAGGCATATGTGATGTCCCTCAATTCGATGGACTTGGTAACCGGCAGCTTTTCTTCCTCTTCCGTGGCAAAGGACAGATCCACCTTATCCCCCTGTATCTCATCCTGAAGATTGTCGCTTACCCCCATGAAAAAGGGCTCAAAATAGGCGATGGAATTAATCTGATTGTTGATACGGTTTACGGCGGGAAGCAGCACGATTGCCGCCGCCGCCAATGTGGCCATGGCAGTTACCAGTTCTTCCGTGTGCATTCCCGAAACCACCTGCAGAATCATATATCCCATCATGGATGCCACACAGGCCGTCTCGATCAACAGTTTGGGAATATTATTGTACAAACTGTACTTCCGGACCGCATCCACATACCCTTTTCCGCACTTTTTATATTCGGAAACAAAGTATTGTTCCTTACCGTTTACCTTGACTTCCTTGATCCCCTGTACGGTCTGGGAAATCCATTTAAATAATCCGCTGTAGTAGTCCTGATTGTCTTTTCCTGCCTTGTACATAATGGGTTTCAGCACTTTCTTGATGACAAACATCAACGCCAGCAGCACCACCGCCAGCATAGCGGTCATCACGCCGTTGTTCACAAAGCAGTAACATACGATAAACAAAGATACCACACCGTCGGACAAAAGCTGCAGCAGCGCCAGTATCAAGGCATACATATTATTGACGTCGGATGTGATACTTCTCTGCACCACCGCGGTATCTGCATTCAGATAAAATTCATAGCTTCTGCGGAGATAATTGCGCATCATCCGTTCCGAAGTTCTGAACTGATTGGTATAGACAAAAGAAAAAGTCAGCTTCTGCTGGAAAAACAAAAACACATTTTTTGCCACAAACACGGCAATCAGCAGCGCCATTACCGTAACGGAAAAGCTGACATAGCTGTCAGAACCCAGAAAGCGGTACAGGGCTCCTACCGTTTTATTGTTCTCCACCGCATTGGGGTCAATCACCACATCCACTACCTGAACCAGCATCCCCACTCCTGCGGTCTGCAAAAAAGCGCCCACAATCATAAGCGCAATCAGACCTGCCATGGCACGCTTCTGTTTTCCATCCAGCAAAACCTGCAATTTCCTGATAATTTTTAACATAGTTCCATCCTACCTCCATGCCGCGCAGCCGGCACAAGCCCTAAATCTGCTCATTCTGCCTGTGTATCAGCGGCTCCTCATAGGCATCCATAAAATCGGCTCCCAGACAGACCGTTTCCTCCGCATAGGGCAGATCCTTGATCTCCGTGAAGACCCCCACCACCTTTCGGAAACGCACTCCCGGGAAAAACTGCAGCATCTCCATGGGAATCTTGGCGTCAAATTGCGGATACTCCCGGAACAATTCCTGATAATTCAGGTCGTCTCTGGGATGAGGTTTTAAAAAAATTTTCCCCTCCGGCTCGTACATTTTAATGATATCCCGGAAAATGCGCTCCCTGATATCCATCGTACACAAAGGATCCGTCAAAATCAGTATCTTGTTTTTCTCCTCCGCGCCGTCGGCAAGCTGCTTTTTCAGTCCTTCCATATCCCGGATAAAAGCTTTCAAAATTAACTCCTTATCCTCGTCGGTGAGCCTGTCCACCAGCTCCTTTCTGGGAGCTTCGATATACTGAGGACAGGGATAGCGGATAGCGGAGATATCATTGACCTCCATGTCCAGACAATACTTCCCGTAACCGTTCTGTACAAAAATCAAATTCAGCTTCCGGGACAAAAATGCTTTCAGCTTAAAATGCCCCCTGTTATCATACCGGGCCGCATCGAAATTTTTCAGACAGTTCAGTCCGTCTTCCACCGCATGATAATATATTTTATTCTGATTCAAATAATAACCGATGGGGTCGGAGTCGCAATAGACATAAATGTCCTCATACTCCCTGAAATCCACCGGCACAAAGGGAGCCTCCAGCTCCGCATAGCGTTTGGTAAAGCGGATACGGTAATAGAGATTTCCTAAGAATCCTCCCGTTCCTTTTCTCCACTTTGCCAGCTCCGGGAAATAATCTTCCCTCTTCTCGTCAAATTCCACAACCTCACGAAACAATCCCGTAGCTTCCACACGGCTCTTAAGGTCCTCGAAATCATTGGACATACGGGAAAGCATTAAAACCGCCTGCCCTTGCCGCTCTTTCGGCAGCTTCAGCTCTTTTAGGAAAGTGATATATACATGATAATAGGTATGGCACACATAAATTCTAGGGTGCTTTTTCCTGCTTTCTTTCACATTATCCTCCATGATTCCGCTCTGCGGAATCTCAAATCAAGATGAAAAACGCCTTGACTGTTCCCGCATTATCAATAGTACGATAAACCGGCAGCTTGCGGAATATAAAGCTTCTTCATAAAATGAACTTGTTAACATTTCAGTTCTTTATTCTAACACAATTTAAATGCATAGTAAAATAAACCCATCATTTTAAAAAAAATTTAATAATTACCCTCTTTCAGCCCATAGAGCCAAACGCCCCAAAAACTGGTGTCAGTCTCGTAATATCCCAGAAATTCCAGTCCCATTTTTTCCCAGTCAACAATCTCACCTGCGGAAAAAATGTACTCACAACCCAAATTTCTCAAAGCGGCCAAGTCAAGCTCCAGCCCTTCATACTTAATTTCCATGGCTTTCCCCAGCATCCAAGCATTCCCCGTACTGCCGTTGAACAAATAGCACCGGCTTCCCCACTGGTCAAAATACAATCTTGTCTGCTCGTTTTTTGCCAATTCCTTTTCAATCACCTGACGAAACAGGTGCTTATACTCCAATGAATAATTGTTGGAATAACCGTCCGCCGTATAAAAACCGTGCATCAGGGCGGGCGCCGGGCTCATGCCCAAATGAGCCACACGGTAAGTTTCCGGTTCTCTTCCTATGGCCTCTTCCAGCTGTTCCATCAGCTCTTCCGCATAATAGCTTTCCCATGTGATATATCCGGTAATACCGGAACCGTTGTTTATTTGGTTTACATTCAGATAAAAATAGGATTCCGTTTTAATTAACTGCATGGTGGGCAGCAGTAAAATTACCAATAGGATAAACTTTAAAGCCTGATATCCCCCGGCAGCACAGGATACCTCCGGCTTTGCGGCTTTCGGTTTCCCATCCTTTGGCTCCGCGGCTTCCGGTTTCCCATCCTCCGGCCCCGCGGCTTCCGGTTTCCCATCCTCCGTCACAATACTTTCCACCCTACAAGCCTCGCCACTCCACCACACGGAACTGCAGAGCGCAAATTCCAGATACCATCCCGCAGGATATAACCAATAAAAACGTTCCAGCTGGAAATACCGCAGAAACCCGTTGCAGCTGTTTTTGAAATCCACCACAAAGGGTAAATGGCAAATCCCGTATAGTATGGCGATTCCGGCTAACACTGCCATACCGGCCCATGCTGCTGACAGCCGCCGCCTTCTCTTCGGTTCCCATTTCCTGCAACAGACAAGCCCCAAGACCAGCAAAAGGAAAATGGGCAGAATCAATCGGCCGTGCAAGGAGGGTGCGTGCTGGGCGCTTTCCAGAAAGACCCCTTTGACCGTTTCCCAAAAAGGCAATGCATAGTTTACCAGCTCCTCCCGGTGGCTGACATAACTGCCTTTTCCCAACAGCAGCTCGCTGAACAGGCTGTGGTTTACCCCTATATAGATTCCCGTAAGCCATACAAAGCCCAAGTATATCCAACGGTTATGCCTCTTTTTCACCCACATCCACAGAACAGCCAGCAGCCAGAACCCCAGCACCACATACCCGATTAACACCAGATGAGTCGTCAGCCCGAAAAACAAGATTCCACCAAAGCTGCCCGCCACATGTTTTCTTTGGTGCAGACACAGAAAGCAATACAGCAGCAGCGGCACCCCCGACACCGACAGTCCGTACACCGGCTGAATCGGTAATAGTACAAAGCATCCTGCCGATGCCAATGCCAGAATCCCGCTGCCTGTTATCTCCTTAACGCTGCCGTACATCCCAAAGAACCCCGCTATACTGACAATGAGATATTGTACCACAAAGGCGGCTGACACCGGCAGGAACCTGTACAGCAAAATAAACAAAACTGCCGACGGCTGCATACCGCTTGCCCGGATCCCGCCCAGAAGTTCGGGGAAAACGGTGTCTCCCCCGACGGGAAAATGTCTGGCATTTAACACATATGTCATGATTGTCTCATCCAACTGGTCATGCACGGGAAATACACTTCCCTCCCCCAAAATTAAATACGGGGCAAAGGTTATGGCGAGCAGCAGAATTCCCACACACCAAAGGGGCATCCTGTCGATCCGGCAGACACATTGATTCAATTTTTCCGGATTCAGTTTTTCCATCAAGTTACTTTTTTTCAATCCTTTATTCCCTTCAACGAATCATGCTTGCGGATATGCGTCCTATGGCGGCGCAGACCATCCTGCTCTATGATTCCTCTATACAATATTTTCCGTCAAAATAGTAAACCAAATACGTCCCTCCGGGAGAAACCGTAATTCTGTCGCATATCTCGGGCTGTACTCCTGTTTCCTGAATCAGGTAGGAGACTCCGGGATGGGATATCCCCCCGCCGCCGTCGTAAACCAGAAAGTAAATCCCGTCTCCTCCCGAGAGATATTCCGCATTATATTTTCTCAGGTATGGGCTGTTGGAATACCAGCTTCCCGAAACAATGTAATTGCCGCCTTGATAAACCTCATACTCTAAAGCACTGCCTTTATAATAACTCATGGACACGGCGTCCAGAATGTACCTGTTCTCCGGACGGGCATCACAGTACGCCCGGATTTCCCGCAGGCCTTCCATAAAAATCTTCTGGCCTCTGTTCTCATTGAGTATGTAGGAATACTGTTGCCTTCCCGTCATAAAACCTGCAATGCACATACCGAAAAGCAACGCCCCCAAACCCACATACCGCAGTCTCTTAGGGTTTCCCTGTAGTTCCGTATCTGTCCCCCGGCGAAGCAGCAGCGCCGATAACAGCAGGACTTCCCCGGCTATCAGCGGCATACTGACCCTTAAGGGAAAACGCCCCTCCCACAGCAAAAAGGTCCATGAAAACAGCTTTCCGGCCAATAGTCCGAGAGCCGGCAGCAACAGCGCCTTATCCCTCCAAAGGAACGCCAGCGCTGCCAATGCTGCCCATAAAAATAACAGCACACGGTTCAGTCCCCAAAAGGGTTCATCCAATAAATGCTTTAACAGCTCCTGCCAAAGTCCGGAAATATTCCACTCTTCCCTGTGTTCCTGCGCATAAGCCGCAAGCTCTTGGGCACATTCCGGCGAAATCACCCAGTCCAAAATCATATAATTGGCATATGCATTATAATCTGTTTCCGTAACTTGATGGTTGTCGAGAATTTCTCTGACTTCATCATAGGGAGGTACTCCCACATAATCAAACAACACCTCTTCGGCATCATTAAATTTCATATAAGCCTTCCAGTCACTCCCCCTGTATACAAATGCATCTACTGCCAATACCGCCAAAAATACCGCCGCCGGAGGCAGCGCCACCCTTCCCAGCACAGTCAAGCGTTCCCGGAAGGACTTTCCCTCTTTCACCAAAAACAGACCCGCAACAGCCAAAAATCCCAAGGGCTGTACCATCAGCATGGCATTTATGCGGAGCAGGCCAGCCAACAGTTCCAACAAACAGAACCGGAACCAGCCTTTTTTCGGCTCCTTATGTAACAGAAGGCAGAAATAGCCTGCGGCAGCCAGAAGACCGGATGTGGATGTATATTCAATACATCCCAAAATGTACAAATCCATCAGCATTACCACCGCCAGAAATACCGTGCCTGCCGCCATATCCCATATTTTCCTGCAGCGGCTGTAAACACTCTCCAGCACAGCCGTGTAGGCAATCACTTGAAGCAAAACCAAGGCCAACCCATACCAAGGAACCCCTGCCGTAATCCGGTACAGCAGCGAAACAGGCAGCGTCAGCAGATAGCTGACATACACAGTACGTGCCTGAGGCGCCCCTGTCATTTGTCCGCATAAAATCTCCGTAATACATTTGTCGTCATTGGTTTCAAAATATATACCCGTCTTCAGCCATATTACCGCCACCATGGCCAATACAATAAACGGCGCCATTATTTTCTTGTACTTTACCACCATAGGCCACCCCTAAAAATGTACCATAATGTACTCACCCAGATCCACAATGGATCCCTCCTGCGGAAACTTCGGCAGATTCAACGCATATTCCTCCGCCGCCGCATAATCACCGATCTGCAAATATGGCTCCAGTCCATAACCATGCATCCGGAAAAACCTTACCAGCTCCGCATCGCTGTCAAAAGCATATCTGCCCCACTCGATTACCGACAGGGACGGTGTCTGAGCCACCCACACCCCATAATCACGGTAATACTTTTCCAGCAGATGCTCGTCAATGGGATCCGTCCATCGCTTCATGCGATAAAAAGTCTCCGAATTGTAAGCCACATAAGCGGGCTGAATCAAAGTCTGCGGAATCTTGTAAGTACCGGTGAACAGAATGGGTTTGTCCCCGGCTTGAAAATTTTTCTCCAGCTCATATGCCACCCGGTTCATGAGTTCTTTCGCCGCTTCATATTTCGTATAGTCCACGTAAAACCAGCGGTTCATATCCGTACACTGGTTCCACAGGACAGCGCAAAGTCCAAAAATTACCGCTCCGGTGCAAAGCTTTTCCGGGCAAAAAACCTTGACGGCACCCTCTCCGCCACGCAGAAAAGGAACCTTTACGCTAAGCCGCCTGCGGAACAGAAAGCTTCCTCTCATCTCCTGAAGACACATACACAATAAAAGAGCACCATACCCGCAGATTACAGGCAGAAATTGAGCAGACCGATATAATGTGGTCTTCCCTTCCACAAGCACCAGCAGAAAAGAAGCGATAAAGCTGCCCACGGTCAATATTATAATCCATCCGCTCCTTCTCCGGATACTCCCATAAATACTATACCCAAGCATAAAAGCTGCCGCCAGAACAAATATTTTAATAGGTAAATAAGCAAATGAAAAGACACCGTACATCACATAAATCCGTTTCAGCATCATGATAAATTCCGCTCCCGCTCCGGGCTCCACCATCCAAGATGCCATTTCCGCCACAGAACGCTGCACCGCTTCTTCCTTCAAATAACCAAGCCCAAAAACGGATGTCACCAAAGCTATCATCAGGCTGCGCAGCACCACGGAACAGAGCGCCGCCCCCGCCGCCATGCAGAGAGAACGCAGAATCTTACGCTCCACGCCGGCGTACTTCTCCGTTAAAAGCAGCAAAAACACACCCAGCAGCCATACCACCATAAAAGACTCATAACAGCCTAACGCAATCCACAAAAAGGCCGCTGTCCCCGCAAACCGTGAAAGCTTCCTTGGCTGCTCCCACCACTCCCTGAGAAAACACAGACTTACCCCTGCGCACAGATAACCGATGGAAATTCCGTTATGGAGATAATAAGTATATACCTCACTGATCAACGGGCAGGATAAAAAGACAGCCGCAAAAAAGAGGTATCCCCACTCCGGAACCTTTTCCATTAATACAGTCCGGAACAAAGCCGCCCATACCGTCACCGCCGCCATAAAGATCAATACCCCCGCCAAATCCGTGACCAGCGGAGCAAACTCCCAAACCAAGAAGACCTTATTCAGCAAATACAATACCCAGCGGCCGACAATCGCCGCCAGTCCCTCTTGAAAATAATAGGCATACGGCGTATCGTCAATCCCCACCGCAGGATGCGTCACCATAAATCCGTATGCAAGAACCGCCGTGAGAACCAGCGGCAGTAAATATACCTTGTTTTTACACAAGGCCATAAAACTCTCTCCATATTTCTTCATAAGCGATTTTCCATTCCAGTTCCGTCCCTCCTCTTCGACACCGCTTTCCATGGAAGTTAATTTCCGACGCTGACGCGTCTGAAATTCCTTCCGGGTGTCTCCGTTCCGGGACTGTTTTCCAGTTCCGTCCCTCCTCTTCGACACTATACCATCCACATTTTACCTGAAAAAACATTCCTTGTAAATTCTCTTTCTTTTCTATTTAAAATGTGCTATAAAATTAATGTGATATCAGGGTCAAAAGTTCATAAAAATCCGATGCAAGCTTGCCTGCAAGAGTATTTTTGAACTTGGAATCCGCAAAAGCACCGAAAAGCAGCCATTTTGCATAGAAAAATGACCAAAACAGGAGGAACTCACATGGCATCTAAAAAAAATTACCGTATTCTGGTGATTTTAATCATCATAATAATCGCCGCCGTAATATCCGGCATCCTTTTTTATCTGTGGGGCGGCACTCCGTTTCGGAAGGATCTCCGGCGCTTTTCACAAAGCTCCTATGACAGTGTTTTCCTCTCCATGCATTCCACTGCCGGTTTCACGCAGGAGGATTTTGCCGATTATCATGGGCTCAACACTTTGCTCTCCTCTTACGAGATTCAATCCATGGATGAATTGAATCATTATTTCCAAAATATATTCTCCTCAGGCAATCCTGTCAATCATGTATTTCTTCTTCTGGATCCCGATCTGATTCGGAACACATGTAATCGGGAGGATTCTAAATGGGACAAGGCGCTGCAGGACGGACTGTTTTCTTATGTTTCCGCTCATCCCGACGTTAACTTTGAAATTATGCTTCCCTATCCTTCTCTAAATTATTGGCTGGGATTGGAACCCACTGTATTGGAAGATATCTTGTCGGCTTACCATACTTTTATAGAAGATGCTTACATCTATGCAAATATCCGAACCTTTTTCATGGGGTTTGAAAACTGGATGCTGATCAATCCTGACAACTATATATCCGACTTTGTAACAAATGCCGATATTACGAAGAAAATTTTTCTTACATGCTTTTGCGACGGCGGGAACCAGATTACCCCCGTCAACGAGCCGATCCTCTTTAATATGCTGAGAGAACTTGTTGCAAGGGAGCGCTATACCCCCACCGTCTATCCTGACCTTTCCGACCGATGCCTAGTATTCTTCGGGGACAGCGTCACTGCTTACGGAGAGAGCAGCACTACCATTGCGGGATATGTCACAGGATTCACCGATGCTCTCACCTATAATTATTCCGTGGGCGGCTCCGCTGCCAGCACCGAGTCAACGGATATCAAGGATTTCCCCAACATTCTGTCCGAGTTTTTTGAGGAATACTGTACCGAGGAAAACGGTGCCTGCCGATTTTCCCCGGAAGATACCGATTTGTCGGACAAAAAACTCTATTTTATTTTAAATTACGGCTTAAACGATTATTTTAGAGGAGCCGCCGTGGAAAATCCGAAGGATCCTTACGATATTACCACCTACACGGGAGGACTGCGCAGCTGCCTAGAGGAATGCATGACACGCTTCCCCGATGCCGAATTTATCATTATGACCCCTACTTTTACCGAATATTTCTCCTATGGCGCGGATCATAACAGCGACATTGGCGGCAGCCTGATTGATTATGTGGATGCGGCAAAAGCATTGGCCGAGGAACTGAATATCTACTGCATTGATAACTACCGTGACCTCAAGATTGACGAGTCCAACATCTGGGACTTTACCGCCGACGGATGCCATCCTAACGAGGAAGGACGCATTATGATTGCCCGGCAGCTCATCGAGCTTCTGGACAAGCTATAAGACTGCTTCTAAGTCAGCAGCCTCCATTTCAAACGGGGGCTCTTACCGCTGCCCTCTTAATTCCATTCTCTACGGCTGAGATAGAAGATTAAAATACGTTTTCCTTTATAGGCATCAGCTAAATTTAGTAACAGTTCAGACAGGTCACTGCGCCGCTACAAGAATGCACACAAAACGCGAAAAGAATGCTTTTAGCGCTCGCATCGCATAGAGATGTGATTTTAAATTTGCGGGTGGGGCTGTCTAAACCGTTACTAAATTTTCAAGTTTTCTGTCCGGTGACGGGACGCTCGTATGAGAGTTCATAAGAATTTCAAGTATCTGCCCAAAAGGCGCTCTGTCAGTTAATCTGATAGAGCACCATATCTTCATCCCGGTTCCATTCCGTATAACCCGCTTCCCGGCATTTCACATCCACCTCACCGCCGGCCAGAACTGCAATATAGCGGCTTTGAAGTTCTCCGAAATGTTCCAGTATGTATTCTTTTTCACAGCAATTGATTCCAAAGCCTTCCGGAAGCGCATACAAAAGCTGCCACTTTACGTTCTTATACTCTTTGGAGACATTTTCAAGGTCTTCCCCTGCACTCTGATCCCGGAACAGCCATATCACGGAATTTTCAAAGCTTGGCGTTTCTGCCATATTCAATGTCAATGTATCCGTCAATGTCTCCCGCCAGCTTTCTACCTGAGCCACCCTCTCTTCCCGGGCAAAAGGCACCTGATAGTCATAGGGATCTATTGCCATATAAGAATAAAAGTACGCAAACGCCGCGCCTATCACCATCGCTTTCTTATAAAATTTAGTCTCCAATGTACTCACAATAAATATGCCTGCAGCCAGAAAAGTCAGCAGATGCTTGCTGCCCTCAGTCAGCTTATACATCAATAATAACGCAAACAACATGGCCACAAGACTGAACGCAAAATGGATTTCTATTGTCATCTGTTTTTTTAAGGCTCCGGAGCGTTCCCTTCCGCTTTCTCCGCCGCTTTCCACCTGCCTTCTCAGCCTGCCCAGAGAAATGCGGTCTTTTACACACTGACCCAGAAACACGACCAGCATGATCAGATAACCCGCAAAAAATGCCCCCGAAGCCAGACCCGTGCGGAATCCCTGTACCACATGTGAGTTAAAAGCTGTTGCCATATAATACAGTTTAGATGCCGTAAACCGGATTCCGCCCCACAGACCTTGTTCGAAAAATGCCTCCACCCAATCCGTAAAGAACAGAGGTGCAAAATATTCTGCCCCCAGATAATGCTTAATGGCTGCATACACTGCCAGAACAACAGCAAACACGGCTCCCGAACCGGCCAGTCCCTTCCATCCGCTTTTCTTCCACCACAGATAAGCCGGCAGCAGCATAAACAGCAGCGCATAGGGGCGCATCAATGTAAATAATCCGGAAAGCACAAAAAGAATCACTAATTTGACGGTTCTCTCCCGGTTCAGATAATTAATGGCAAGACTGTAAAATATAATCAGGAGGCTGAAACAGATTACCTCCGGCATTGCCGACAGCATATATCTCACAAAAGGAGTATAAAGACAAAATAAGAGCGACGTAATCCCCAGCTGCTTCCATCCGGGCTTTACCAGCCACACGAACAAGAAGCAGGCGAGGGTCATCAGAAAAATATTACAGATAACAGGAGACATCATATTCCAGCCAAACAATACTCCCCAGAAAATCCACGGAAATACCAATACCGGGCTCCATGCCGCAAAGGATAATTTCAGCGCATGGCTCTCGTTAAATCCAAAATAACCTTGGGGATATCCATAATTCACGATACCTTCTACCTGCTTAAAATAGAACAGCTCATCATTCCATTCGGAGCAAGGCAGGTAGACGTCACCGATACTCTTTCCCTGCATGGCACAGTACACCATGCAGCATACCACCGGCAGAAGCGCCAGCAATACGGCCTTGACCATAGTCAGATATCTTTTTTCCTGTTTCCACCAATTCTGAAATCTTTCCATCTAAACTTCCTTCCGGTTTCTATGAATCCTCTTGCCTCTGACTTGATTATTCCCGATTCGTATGCCCCATGTTTCCTTGTACAAAGTTCAGCTTCTCTCTGATTACATATTGGGGGGAATTATTCAAACTGATATAGATACGCCCGATATATTCACCGATCAGACCCAGCATCAGCATAATCATACCTCCAAAAAACACAATTGCCGCCATGGTGGAGCTGAATCCCATGGGTACATTAGGGTTCACCAATCTCTTGATGATGGTGTAAATTCCGTACAAGAATCCCAATATTGCACAAAATCCCCCGAAGCATGTAGCAATCCGCAGCGGCTTAACGGAAAAGGCCGTAAAGCCATTAAACCAAAGCCCGAACAGCTTTTTCAAGGTATAGCCGGAAACCCCTTCCTCACGATCCCTGTGGTTTACCACCACGTTGGTAATATTTCCCGTAGCCCGGAGCACCAATCCGATCACGTAGGGATAAGAGTTTTCATACTGAATCATATCCTCCACTACAAACCGCTTCACCGCAAAGTAGCTGGATACATATAAATTGTCTGGTTTTTCCAGCATGACACGAGCCATCAATTCGTTCACTTTGCTTCCCAAATTACGGAAGGCAGAATGATGCTTATGCTCATATTTGGCATAGACCGCGTCATAGCCTTCTTCCAGCTTATCAAGAAGCTTATCCACCTCATCGGCAGGCGTCTGCCCGTCATCGTCCAGACACACCACATAATCTCCGTCGGAGTGACGCAGCCCCGCCATCAATGCCGCATGCTGTCCGAAATTCTTTGCAAATCCAATTCCAATAATATGGGAGTTTTCCCCGCACAATCTGCGTATGGTTCCCATGGTATTGTCGGGAGAACAGTCATTGACCAGTATAATATCGTATTGATACTGTGTTAATGTCTTCATTTTTGCATCAATTTCCGCTGCCACATGAGCAATTGTATGCTCCGAACGGTAACAGGGAATCACAAAACTTATCTTTTTCATCCGTTTCATCCTTTTATCTAACTCTTTGCGCTTATGTCGCCTATAATAAGTCGTCCATTCTTCATATCCTTCACTCTTTCAGACATGCCGCCATCCACACAATATCACGATATTCCCCATCTATGCAGACATCGTCCTTTAAAAGCCCTTCCCTCACAAACCCTGCCTTCTCATAACTGCGGACAGCCTGAAGATTGGATGCAAACGCACGCAGATAAACGCGATGAAGTCTCTCCTCTTGAAAACAATACTCCAGCATCAGCTTTGCCGCTGCCGTGCCGACTCCTCTCCCTCTGGCATCTTCCTCGCCGATAAATATACCATACTCCGCCTTGCAGTTCTTTCGGTCGATATCCCTGATATAGACGGAGCCGAGAGGTCTGTCCGAAACCGCATCACAGATAATCATCTGCACCACATGTCCTGTTTCCACCTGATTCCTGATCCAGCTCTCATGCCCTTCTCTGGTGAACGGCTCCTGATATATAAAGTTTTTCCGCACGGCATCCTTGTTCCGCCATGCCACAATCCGGTCCGTGTCCTCCGATGTCATAAGCCGCAGATAAATCCCTGCTTTCTCATCCCTATATTGTCTCATCTTTATACCAATCCGTGCGCTGAAAGAGGGGTATTTACACACCCTCTTGCGCACTCAAACCAATAGTTGAATATATTTTTTTTATTAACCTTAGCCAATCTACGCGTTTAAAAAGAAGTGTTTGCACACTCTCTTGTGCACTCTAATCAATAGTTGAATACGCATTTTAATCAATCGCGCAGACATTCCGCCAGCGGCGGCATAAACAATTAATGCATTGATACAAGGCCGGAGGAATCGCGTCTCCAGCCGTTACACAGCGCAATCACTCTGGAAACTTCCTCTTCCCTCATTTCAGGGAATAAGGGCAGTGTCACACAGTGTTCTGCCAAATACTCCGCATTGGGACAGTCCCCCTTCCCATATCCAAGATTCTCATATGCTTTCTGTAAATGGCAAGGTACGGGATAATGCATATTGCACTCCACATCCGCCTCCGCCATATATTTTATAAATTCCTCCCTGTCCTCCACCGTAACTACAAACAAATGGAAGACCGGTTCCGTATTCTCAGGATGCTTCTGCATGGTAATTAAAGGATTGCTGATCTCCCTTAAATACCGCCTGCCGATTTCCTGTCTTTGGGAAGTCCAACGGGGCAGATATTTTAAACTGACGCTCAGTACCGCCCCTTGAATTCCCTCCAAACGATAATTGTACCCCACTTCATCATGATAATATCTCACATCACAGCCTTGATTTTTCAGCCTGTCCATATGTTTATAATACTCTTCTTTGTCACAGGTAACGCTTCCTCCCTCTCCAAAAGCATAGAGATTCTTTCCGGGATAAAAGCTAAAGCAGCCCAGCTCCCCCAAGGAACCCACGTTTCTGCCCTCAAACTTCGCGCCGTGGGCCTGTGCACAATCTTCCACCACAAACAATCCGTGCCTGTCCGCTATTTCCCGCACTGCCGCATAGTCAAAGGGCTGCCCATATAGATGGACTCCGATGATCCCCTTGGTCTTCGGTGTAATCTTTGCTTCCAGCGCCTCAGGGTCTATTTCCCAAGTGTCGGCGGTACAGTCCGCAAATACGGGCACCGCGCCGGTGTAGGTCACACCCCATGCCGTAGCAATATAAGTGTTCGCAGGCACAATCACTTCATCTCCGGGTCCTACCCCCAGCGCCAGCATGGCAAGATGTAATGCAGAAGTACCGTTATTCACGCCGCTGGCATATTTCGTCCCCACATAAGAGGCAAATTCTTCGTCAAAGCGATCCGCATATTTGCCGCCGGAAAATGCCGTTTCCTTACATACCGACTCAATAGCTTCCTGATATTCCCTTTTATGGGCCTCATAATCTCTGGAAAGGTCAATTCTCTTAATATGTCCGCTCATTATTATCCCTCCACACCTTTCGTTCCCGGCTGTCATCCTCAAACAGCCGGTATCCTCTGCTATTCCGGCCGTTCTTTCCCAGACAGCCGGCATCCTCTGCTATTCCGGCCGTTCTTTCCCAGACAGCCGGTATCCTCTGCTATTCCGGCCGTTCTTTCCCAGACAGCCGGCATCCTCTGCTATTCCGGCCATTCTTTCCCAGACAGCCGGCATCCTCTGTTTTGGTCATCGCCGCATTGTCGTTAGTAAAACTCCCCGCCTCTGTCCACACGGTTTTTCCGCTCTCTATATCAGCAAGCTCTTTCGCCGACGCCATCAAACCACATAATAATCCCTAAATATTTTTCTTAATATAAAATTCCCGGAACAATCTCGCAATCTGCACCAGATAATTACATATGGTCTTAAAAACTTTTACGGTAGTATTATAGTCCTCCTGCCACTCCACAGGGTAGTCCAATATATTAACCCCGCGTTTTTCCGCCCGGAGCAGAAATTCTATCATATAAAACCAACCGTTGTCCTGACTGCTGCCTTCCACCAGAGAAATCGCCGTCTCCCTGCGGACAAAGGTAAATCCACAGATGGCATCGGTGGACTTCATCCGCAAAAACAGTTTCAGCAATATCAACAAGCCCTGTGACGTAATCTTACGATACCATTTTCTGCCTTTTGTATCCGACTCCTTGGCAAATCGGCTCCCGTTAATATATGCCACTTCGGGGCGGTTTTTAAAAATATGGACAGCCTCACCCAAATGCTTGATATTGGTGGATAAATCAATATCCATATAGCCCACCACCTGCCCCCGGCTTAACTCTACACCTTTTCGGAAAGCTGCCCCCACCCCTCGGGTGCCGATACGCTCATATTTGACACGATCGTACTTTTTACATAGGGAACGGGCAATTTGCGGCGTTTCATCCTCCGATCCGTTATCCACAATAATGATCTCATAATCCGTAAAAGAAATATTTGCCAAATATTCTACCGTTCTGGTAATGCCGCTTTCCAGCCGCAGCCGTTCGTTTAACACGGGAAATATAATCGTCAGTATCATTGTGTCAACTTTTCAACTCCTTCTATTACATATCGCTGCTTCTTAAAGCCCATATTCAGCAACACGGACAAATACTTTAAGATCAACGTCAGCATCACGGATATCATAAAGAATCCGAAGGCCATCAATGCCATAATGG
This sequence comes from uncultured Acetatifactor sp., assembly GCA_910589655.1. Classification (GTDB taxonomy): domain Bacteria; phylum Bacillota; class Clostridia; order Lachnospirales; family Lachnospiraceae; genus Acetatifactor. The sequence continues at coordinate 41,073 of CAJUTJ010000159.1, forward strand.
AAAGCCAGCCTTCCACCGGGCGCACCTTGCTGAAAATGGACCAAATCAAATACATAAACATAATGACCAGCGCCCCCAGCAATACCGCGCTGACCGCCATGGAAAGCTTCTCCAATACATTGGTGAAAATAATAATAGTGTCCGCCGCCAGCGTGCTTCTGTTCCCCCTCTCTTCCCTGTTCCGGCTCCTTCCCGCCGTATCCGCCTTATTATCATACACCACCGTATCCGTTTTCAAACCGCAATTCATATACATGGCCTTACGGTAGGGCACATAAGTGTTCATCTGATTGACCCTGTTCACAGCCCGTCTGGAAACCACACGGAAACGCTCCTGCCGAATCTTCGCCTTATATCTGCTGCCCCAGTTATATACCAAATAAAACAGTTTGGAAGTAAATGAAATACCATATTTAGGGGCTGCCGCCACCACGTCATAGCCTTGGAGCGCCCTATGATACACTTCCATAATCAACGAAGGATCAAAATCCATTCTGCAGCTGTCAAATTCCAGCAGGAAATCACCCACCGCCAAATCACAGCCTGCGTTCATAGCGCACTCCACCCCCTGATAATAGCTGAGGTTGACCAGACTGACAACAGGATGATAACTGCTTTCCGCCAGAAATTCCTTTACCTTTTCTATGGTGCCGTCCACACATCCGTCATTGACACACACCACCTCATACTTTTCAAAGTTCTCCTGAATCACCTTACACGTCTTCTCCAGAAAGCCTTTGACAGTATCTTCCTCATTATGCAGATATACCACACACGAAATAAAATTTTTCTCTTTATTCTGCACCATTCTTACTCCTATTCCGGTTCTCTGTATTCCAGCCCCGTCCCTTTTATCCCGTTTTATTCCATTGCCTCCCTGCGGTGATTTGTCCTGCCATTTCTACCGGCCAAATCGCACCGGCTCGTCCAAGTTTCCTTCCCGGCATCCCCATTTGAAGACTATTTTTTATTTAATCCAGAAACGGATCCAAATCATAAACAGTATTGATTTTACCGGACAGGACGCTGAGAAAGACCGGCTCCTGTGACAAATATTTTATAACCGTAGGTCTGGAGTCGTCAATTTCGGAAGCCTTTAAAATAGGCTTCATGGAAAACAGTGATTTCTCATAACGAAATCCATACTCGTCTCTCACATATTTGTGTGCAAGAGCTGACATGTATTCCCACGCACTCTTTGGTTTATTCGTACAATCATTACAGTTCCCAAGCCATCTGTCGCTGCAGCTTCCGCCCGGAATGCATGGGAAGTCAGGAACTGCAGAGTAGCTTGTCTTATGGGGCGTGAACGTGACGGAAGTCAGGGAGTGATAACCTGTCTTCCCAAAGGGCATAATGGAGAAAAAGGGACCGTCCATCACCGTAAGCCCGATATCCTTCAGACGTTCCTCCACTTGACAAAGTATAATCTCACAAAGCTCATACTTAATCTTAAAGGGCTCCGTCTCCACCCCTTCCACACAGTTTAACACCTGATTTACGGAAGCGTAAGTAGCATTGAGCACAAAAGGCGCCTGATACATCTCTTCCCGGCCGTCATGCACCGCCACAATTTCATAGCGGTCTGACTGCCTGACAATGCGCTGTATCTCTCTATTGTAGCAAAGCTCCACATGGGGATACTTTTTCAGCTCCTCCAAAAAAAAGTCCCTTAAAATATGCGCGTCATACGTATATTCTTTCGTCAAAAAAGCGCCGTCACAGCTTCCTTCCTTAAAATATCTGTCCACGGACAAAGGCTCACAGGGAATATCCGCATCCTTACAGAACTTTTGGAACTCCGCCGCATCCGTCCATGAAAAATGCTTTGAGGTGGCGTACACCTGTTGAAAATCAAACAAAATGCAGAAATCATAATCCTCCACAAAGCGCTTGAAATAGCCTGCCGACTTCATTGCCGTAGCAAGGGAGCGAGGGTAATGATACCCCATATGCACTCTCGCCTGATTGATATACGTGGCTCGTCCAAAAGACTCTCCGCCGATCTCCAGCACCTTTACCTGCTGCCCCTTCTTTGCACAGTACAGCGCAGCATACAGCCCGTAAAGCCCTGCGCCGATTATCAATTTATCCGTCATCTTTCCTCTCATTCTGCCATCACCCGAAAGCGGCTTCCCTGTCAATTCTCCACAAAAAACAATACATTGGAGCGTTCTTCCAAACCGGAATTCCCGGCTCCCCCCATTTGCCTCATAACCCACATAAATAATACAAAAAAACCGAAACACTCCGTATTACGTTTTTTCTCCGTCCCCACATCCGGTTCCAAGCAATATAAAAGGAAACGCAATCATCATAGGATATATATAGCGGAGCTGAACCGCGGGACCCAGCAGCAAGGTACCATAATATCCCAACACCAACGCCAGCGGAAGACATTTCGCAAACTCCCTCTTAATCACCAGCCAGCCAAACAACGCCAAATAGAGCCATACCCATATCCCCGGCATAAAAAAGTACCGCAGCACGGGAATTTTCAAGTATGCGTTTTCATCCGCCCACCGCTCCATTTTCTCATGCAGCCAATCCCATTTAGAGTCCTTGTATATCCCGTAATTAGCAAAAACTTCCTCATTCCAATGAGTCTGCACATACCCCATTCCGCTTATGTCTGAATCCACATTCACATAAGCATGGGTCACATCCCCCGGATACAGATAGCCTGCATCCACCGCCAACGCCGCATTCAGGAAATCCCCCGGATACCTTGCCAGCAGTCCCAGATATACGGCGGCAAATTCTTTCAGCCGGTATCTTACCACATAAGTATTCGTATGTCTTTTTACCGGATCGGAAATCACAGGATCATATTTCTTATAGCCCTCATCCAAAATAAAGTCTTGGATCAATGATTTTTCCACTTCATCCATGGTATTATCATCCTCGGGCAGGATACCGACTCCGCCATGGTAAAGCATACAACGTGCCAGCTGCTGTATGGGCATACTCAGCATCTCCCTTTTATCGCCTTGCTGAGCGTCCGTTGCCCGGAAAATAACGGCCAGAACGATATTCCCCGCCAAAAAACCGGCAGCCGCCAACAGAAATATCCTTCCAAACCGCTTTCTGTCTCTTTTCCCCAAAAGCGCCGTCAATGCCGAAAACGCCAGAAATACCAAAAATGCATATTTCCCGTTCGTCCGGAACAATATCATGCATACGGCAGAACCCAAGAACAGCAGCTCTTTCCATGTTACTTTCTTTTCTTCCCCGGATTTATATGTTAACTCATAAACCGATAAAATCAAAAGCAGGAAGAAGGCGCTGAACACCGTGTCTTTTGTGACAGTTATACCCATATACACGTTAAAAGGGAAAAACATCGCTGACATGAGCAATACAACAAGCCATGGCAGCTTTGCTCCGCGCTTATATATGCGCCAAATGCCAAACGCAAAAACTGCGGCCAACAGCAGCAGCTGCACCAAGGCATAGAATCCGATTCCCGCGTTTGTGCTGCCAAATACGTTGTCTCCGAAGGACATTGCCCCTTTCATCAATAAGGTATGGGCAATGGGATGATGATCAATGTAAGAGTTCTCCGCTATCTGCCCTATCTGTGTCGGGCAATCATAGGAGCAGATTGCCGGATAATATGCCAAATATCCGGGCAGCCATCCCAGCGCCAGTAAAAGGAAGCTTCCCCAAAACACAACGCCTCCGGTAAGACTTTGCCGATTACCCCTTATTTTACCCCAAGTATTCTGACGGGCCACACCGGCTTTTCCTGAACACATTTGCTGACGGGCCGCCAGCAGATAAAGTACGGCACACAGCCCCATCCCCAAAAGCCCCCCGGCAAGCAGGCTGGACAGCAAAGTCCGAAATACATATCCGCCCGTCCACAAAATATTTCCCTCCGCTGCCAGCTCTCTCCCCGTCAGCCAGAAAAAGACAAACAGAAATCCCATCACAAGGAATATCGCATATGCAATTGGTTTCCGCAAAAGCCTGTCCTGCCCCATATCGAAACTATCTGATTTCTCCTTTATCGTGATTGCTCTGATTCATGGTTATCTGCCAAAATCCGTTTTTCCGCATTTATCTTGGCGAGACGGTATTCAAAGTCCCGCTTGTCCTTGGCCGCCATAACCTGAAGTATCATCCCCGAAAAAAAAGCCTGTATCCCTGCAAGAGCCACAAAACAACTGACAATCAAAGTAGGAAATCTGGGCACCAGACCCGTCTGTAAATAGACACTGATAATAGGCACCATCAAAGTCATTGCAACCAGAATCAACAACGCGCACAAAGCCCCGAAAAACGGCATGGGCTTATAATTTTTATAGAGCTGCAGCATCTTATGGATCACTTTTATCCCGTCACTGTAAGTATTTAGCTTGGATACGCTGCCCTCAGGGCGATCCCGGTATTCCACCACCACATTCTCCACCTGCATGTTATAATTAACCGCATGTATGGTCATCTCCGTCTCGATCTCAAACCCCTTGGAAAAGACGGGGAATGTTTTTACAAATTCATAGCTGAATGCCCTGTATCCCGTCATGATATCTTTGATATCGGAACGGAACAGACGATTGATTCCCGCCCGCATCAGGCTGTTGCCGAAATTATGGAAAGGACGCTTGTTCTCTGTAAAGTATGTGGAGGAAAGCCTGTCCCCTACCACCATGTCCGCGTTATGCTCCAATACCTTGTCCACCAGTTCCCTTGCACAGTTAAGAGGATACGTGTCATCACCATCCAGCATCAAGTAGCACTTTGCGTCTATTTCCCGAAACATTCTGCGGATCACATTCCCCTTGCCTTGTTTATATTCATGACGAATCACCGCACCGGCATTTCCTGCAAGCTCTACCGTCCTGTCCGTAGAATTATTATCATAGACATAGACCACAGCCTCCGGCAGCGCTTCTTTTACGTCAGCAACCACTTTGGAAATCGTCTGCTCTTCATTATAACAAGGAATCAACACAGCTATCTTATCCATAACTACAATCCTTTCACACCTGCGGACATGCCGCCAACACTGTTTGGGCAAGCCCTACGGCAACACATTGCTTTTATTTTACCACGATTACTTTTTAACAGCCACTGTTTTTATAAATTTAATTATGGTATACTATCCGCAACGGACAGAGTCAAGCGGCCGCATAGACATCCGCCAAGCGAAGCGAATCCGGAAAACCAAAGGTTTTCCGGTTCTCTGCGCGAAACAGGCTGCTCCAAGGTTCAATTTCCGGCCGGATGGAGTACTAGCGGAAAACATGATATCAAACACTCAAAAAACCAAGCCGGCTTACGCTGTCCTGCCATTGTTTCACAATATATTAAAGAGGGCCAGCCACATGAATACTTTCTCAACAAAACTATACACCTTTTCCTGTCAATTTATACAATTCTGCTCCTTGCTCCTATCCTTTCTTCTGTTCGCAGGCGCTTTTTTATGTACCTGCTACAGCGAAAATATGGAGACACAGCTGGTTCTTACCAAATGGGATCCTCCTTTGGCCGGTGCTTTGGGCATGGCGTTTTTTCTGCTGCTCTTTTCCGGAATCCTTCACCTTCTGTTCCGATGTTCTTCCTCTCCGCTGAAAATCCTGCGTATCCTCATCCTGCTCTGGTGCGTGTGTCTGGGCGGGATACTGATCCTGTTGAGCAAGACGGTTCCCGCAGCGGACGCGCTTTCCGTCTATTCCATTGCCGAAACGCTTGCAGAGGGCGATACTTCCGTGATCCATCCCACAGAATCCTACCTGTCCTATTATCCGCAACAGATAGGTTTAACCGCATTTTTCGAGTGTTTGATCCGTCTTTGGAATCTGCTCCCTTTCAGTGTGCCTGCATATCACTTTATCAAATGTGTCTATGTAGGGCTTCTCTGTGTCATTATCTGTTTTCAGGAGAGAACCGTCCACCTTTTATGGAATGACGAAAAAGCAGACTGCATTTATCTACTGCTGATAGGCTCCAACCTTCCTTTTATTATGTACAGCTCCTTTGTCTACGGTGAAATCCCCTCTTTTGCGGCAGCCTCCGCAGGGATCTACTGCTTGATTAAAATGCTTCGGCAAGAGAATTCTTCCCGCAAAAGTAATATTGTCCATGCCGTTTTCACCATACTGGGATTTTCCCTGAGCGTTATGCTGCGCAAAAATAACCTGATTCTGCTTATCGCCGCAATCATCGTCCTCTTTCTGGAATGGGCAAAGAGCAGGCGGCATGCGCTATTGGCACTGGGTCTGGCATGCACCGTATGCAGCCTCTGTATTCTGCCTCTGGTACAGAAAACCTATGAGCTCCGGTCAGGGGAAAAACTCAGTTCCGGCGTTACCGCCGCCTCCTATCTGGCCATGGGAATGCAGGAATCTTCGCGCGGGAACGGGTGGTACAACGGATTTAATTTTACTGCCTATCAGGAGTCCGGATTGAATACGGATCTGGCAAATGAAGTCAGCAGGCAGGCCGTTTCCGAGCGGCTTCAATACTTCGGGAACCATCCCGCTTATGCCGCCGATTTCTATCTTCATAAGCATCTGTCCCAATGGGCGGACGGAAGCTATGCCTGCAGACAAGCCACGCTTGCCACCTACGGGGGCAGGAGCAGCTTTTTTGTCTCCCTGTATGAAGGGCTGCTGAGCAAATATTTTGTCGGCTACTGCAATATTTACCAGAATATCTTATATCTGGGCGCCCTGAGCTGCTTCTATACTTTAAGGAAAGGCTCCGGCGCAAAAGGGGGCAGCAAGCTTCTTCCTGTTTATTTATGTTTTATCGCCGTTTTAGGCGGTTTTCTGTTTCATATAATTTGGGAGGCGAACTCCCGCTATATCTTTCTTTACAGCCTTTTGCTGCTTCCCTATACGGCCAAGGGAATCTATTGGATTATACAGAAATTGCATGGAAAACCGTTTCGGAAAAACCGGGCTTAAACTTCCGCTGCCGCAGAACTTCCGGCCTCTTTCAAAACTACTAAATTGCATGAAACCGCTGCTTATTGTTTCATCAGGCGGTATTTCATCTCCGCAATCTCCCAATCGGTTTGGTTATCAATATCTTGAACCTCCATCTCGGAGATTACCATGGGAAGAATATTCCCAAGCATCAATTTCTTATTCTTCCGGAATGCCTCGGTGCGGAATATATAAAACTGTCCCACATCATGATAATGGGGTTCTAAATCCTGAGACCGGCTGTCCAAATATTCCGGATACTTGAAAACAAGCCTGCCGTCCTTTACCACCATGGCACGCTGGGGCGGATAAGAAAACGCCACTACAGGAATCAAAGTATCCGCATCGCTTTCCGTCAGCTTTTCCACCGCATTTTTTAATTTTCCTGCCGTCACAAAAGGAGCCGTTGGATAGATGCAGCACCCTATTTCATATGTTTCCCCTCTCTTCTCATATTCCGCCAGCACCTCCAAAAGGACATCGTTGGTGGTGGCATAATCTCCGGAGGTTTCCTGACTGCGGAAAAACGGTACATCCGCACCATACTTTTGTGCAATTTCTGCAATACACCCATCGTCCGTAGACACCATCACTGTGTCAAAAATACCGGACTCCTGCGCCGCCTCTATGGAATAGGCTAAAATAGGTTTGCCGCAAAATTCTTTCACATTCTTTCCCGGTATCCGTTTACTGCCCCCTCTGGCAGTGATGATCGCAATCTTTTTCATTATGCCTCTTTTCCCTTTCCCATGTATTTTCCTCCCGTCTTTTTCATCATTTTTAATATATAATAGGCCAGAAGACCCATTCCGGTAAATAAGCTGACCGCCTCCGCCAGCCTCCAATACCACATACCGGCATACCACACATGGATATTTCCCTGAAATCCGGAAGGAATCCATACTCTCACATCACAGTTATCGCCCTTAACTGCCGGAAGTTTTTCCCCCGAAACAACCGCTTCGGCACGATAGCCCTTATAATACAGCATGGGGAACTCAATATAACCTTTCTCTCCGGATTCAGACATTACCTGCGCCCATGCGCTAAGCCCGTCTTTCTCATACCCCTCCATAACAATGCCGTCCGACAGCACAGGGGCGTGATATGTCATATGGCCGACATCCGAGCCTTCCGGCATAAATTCCGCCCCCAACACCGCCGTGGTTCCCACATTCTGAGCGGAATACAATTTAATCTGCTCGTCACTGGCCATTAAAATATCATTGACCTGATAATTACCGAACATAACAGACACCAATACAATTAAAAGCAGTACTGCCTTACCCGGAAGAAACCCTATCCCTTCCCGCAGTATCCACACTCCCGTTACACAGGCGACGAATACCGCCAAAACGGATACAATGGAAGTGATTCTGGTAGGGAACTGCAAGGATCCCACCAGTGTGGCAAACAGCCTATTACAGGAACTCAGAAAGTCCCAAGGGAAACAGCTTGTGCTCATAAATAGAGCAATTCCCGTCATCGCCAGCACAATATTCCCTGCCGCCCTCTCCTTTATCTGCGTTTCCGTCATTGTTTTCCCTTTCTGTTTCCCACACAATGCCAGCCACAAAAACATACACAACAGCAAGGCGGCACCCATTCCTATGGGTTCCGTATCCATCATACCGTTCTCAACAAATCTTGATGAAGAGCCTCTATTTTGTAAGGTATAAAAAATCTGCGCCGGATAGATACCACGCTCCTGTATCATCACATGAGAATTCCCGGCATATGCATACTGATCCGCAGTCATCAAATCAAGGCAAGGAACCAAAAACCATGCATTTATAGCAATGGTCATGGCAACCGTGAGAAACAGCACACAAAAAGTACGTTTCCGGAATGTCTTTTTCCACAGGCATAGACACAACAGGACTACAAAAAAGCCTGACATTTCGCAGCTCAGAAGATGGGACTGAATGATTCCCGAAAAGCCGATAACAGGAATAACCCAATTCCACAGATACCCTTTCCTGTCCGGATCTTCCGTATAAATCCGATAAAATCCCCATACCAGCAGCGGCAGGAATATCATTGCCGTAAATTCCCCCGCCGCCGCACGGTTATACATATTGTACAGGCGGTAAGGCGCCAGCGTATACAACGCACAGCCGAACATTCCAATCAGCCTGCTCCGAAAGCACTTTGAAAAGCTGACATAAGCGACCAATGCCGTTGCCAGATTCACGGCAGCAAGGAAAATCCTATAGGCGCTGTCCATGGGAAAGCCCATAATCCTGAGCAATGCAGGAAAATACAAACATGTATCCCCATAAAAAATCGAATTCGCATAGCCATGTCCCGCCATCCATGTAGATTCTATCCTGACAGACAGCTCTCCCCTCCGGATACATTCCGCCAGATTTTCTATTCTCATCATATGGAAAACAATATCCGCGCCGATAATATTGTAATCCACCAGTAAAGGCAGAGAAGCAATCAATACGAAAAACGGAATTCCGAAAATTACCAGCTGTTTCTCAACGGGAATCTCCTGCTTTCTTTGATACATAGCCAGTACCAGCACGCTGTTCAATACCAGAAGAATACCTATCAGCCAGAAGAGATAAATCCTGCTTCCTGCCCCACTGGAAACCAACTCCAATCCCAAGATTTCCATATCCTGAGTTATGTCTAAGTCGGCTCTCAGGCTATCCACCGAATCCAACAGATAAAACTGACATTCTCTCTCATGCAGCCCGGGATCCATATACACTGTGTTGGCCAGCAATGTCTTAAATTTGTTATCCTGATCCGAAACCGTAACGGCAAGTTCTCCCTCCCCGTTTTCATGGGCATCATAATAGACCCTCATACTATAGACGCCTGCAGGTACGGAAACGCCTTCCCCCAAAAGCTTGTCCATGCCTTCGTTTCCCACGACGACTTCCGGCTTTCCAAACAGGCCTGCCATGCCTATCAGAATCAAGATAAGCTCCACACACAGCAGTATTATAAACTTTCTATTTTTCAAAGCTTCAGACTTTCTTAACACGTTTCCGTCTCCTCACAATCCACATCGCAATACATCCGGCTAATGCCACCGCCGAAATTCCCTCGCTGAGCCGCCAGATCACGGATTCCTGTTCCACTACCGGCAGCATAAGCGATCCCAGCGCCTGTATTTCATCTCCTCTCACAAAGGAGCCTGCACTCAAGATATTTCCCAGCTGAAACTGCGCCGTACCTAACGACATGGCAATTACAATAAGCAACAGAATATGACGTTCCTTTTGCGTTCTGCTCTCCCCCATCCATAAAAAAGCCTGACAGCCCGCATAAATTAACCCCACACATGCCAGAATCCCTAATTTTGCCGGAGAACCCATGAGTGCCAGCAAAATAGAAAACAGCATATTCTTATCTTGGAAAAGATCCCACGGAAAGAAATTTAGGCTGAAAAACACTAAAATACCGCTCACTGACAGCATCCTGCAGGTAAAACCAAAATCTCCGCCCTGCCTGCAATGCCCTGTAAACAACATCCACAAAAGCAAAACCACCAATAAGATGACTGCTGCCCCGGGACTCATCACCTGTGCGTTGCAGATCCCGTTTTCTGTCATCCCTACACCGTCTCCTGCCCATGGAAAGGCGGAGAGATATTGAACGAAATACATTCCTCTTCCCCTGATATCCTGAGGAATCAGGATTCCTACAGCCGATGCATCCCTCATTCTAAGCAGCATGGGAATCAGAAACCACGCATTCACTAAAACGACTGCCGCAGCCGTCTTCCCGATCACTCCAAGCGTTTGTTTCCGCAGACTCCGTCTTCCCATGGAGAACAGAAACAGAACCGTCATGCACACTGCCCCGAACAGGAACACAGTGGAGGACAAAAGGATCAGGCTGAATCCCCATGCCGGAAGCACCCACAGCCACTTGTAAGCACTCTCTTCTACATCCTCCGTAAAAATACGTTTTATTCCCAATAAAATCAACGGTAAGAACATCCAGCCCGCCGCTTCTCCCAAATCTCCCACCAGATAGATCTCGCTGAGACGATAAGGGCACCATGTATACAGTATGCTTGCAAGCAATCCCGCATCACGCTTTTCGAAACATTTGGTAAAACAGACATATGCCGTCACAGCCGTCCCCAAATGGTATAAAAACAGCGTCCACTTGTAGGCATTCCCCAACCCCATCCCGGCCAGACGAAGCAGCGCCGGCAACAGATAGCACATATTCGATTGAAAAGATGCTGCGCTGTACCCATAATCCATGGACCCCCAAGAACCCACCCGTACAGGGAACACCTTGCCAATCTCACGGCTTATCACCTCAATATGACTCAATTCAGAGGCGAGGGAGCTGCTTGTCATCAGATAATCCGTCATAAGGGGTACAGATACCACTCCGGCAATCAGTATAAGATATAGGATAATTCGTTTCTCACGCAAATCCATCGTTACACCTCCCGTCTTCTCTGCCTGCAAAAAGAGATTGACATACACAATAATGTAAGAACCGTGACAATTTCACCCACCCTCCAGTACACAGGGCTGTCAAACTCCACTCTCACATTGCCGTCAAATCCCGCCGGAACTTCCACTTCCACCTCGCAATTTTCCCCCGGATAGCACTTTAATTCCTCGCCGCTGTCCGTGTCAAAAGCACGATACCCTTTATAATACAGCAGCGCATAAGAAGCGCTTTCCGCATCTTCTCCATTGTTTGACAGATGCGCTTCCGCTCCCAGAGACAGCTTCTTATAATCCGTTGCCTCCAAATCTCCGGTGCATACCGGATCATGGTATACAAACTTCCAAGGATCCACGCCAAACGGCAGGTATTCCGATCCGGCTATATATCCGGTACCCATGCCCTCACTGTTATAAATTCTTATAGGCTCCCAGTGATTCAGCGAATACTCCAGCAAATGAATGCTGCCGCAGCCCAGCAGTAAGATCATGCCACCCACATAGCAGGCTGTCACGGCCTTATTTTTCCGTTTCATAAAATATTGGAGCATCACGCCTGCCACTGCCGTAAGCCCAATATTGGCAATTGTCAGAAAACGATTGGGGAACTGGATGCTGGATACTAAAGTAGCCGTAATTCCATTCCACGATTGAATTCTGTCCCATGGAAACAGATTCAGACTCATAACCATAGCCGCTATTGAAAAAACACTCCCGACCACGCCCAGCTTTTTCTCTTCTTTGGAGAGCCCACCCGTCTTTCCTGCAAAAAGCAAATAAACAAACAATACCAACGCCGTAATCAGGACAATTCCGATTCCCATGGGCGCGCTGTCATACATGCCTGTCTCATCAAAAAAAACCGACTCTCCACTGATGAAATAGGTAAAAAGCAAATGCGCCGGATATACTCCCCGATCCTGTATGGTTCGTCCCGATACGTGGTGAATCACAAAGTCCCCCGTAGTCATGTAATCAACAAATGGCACAAGAAACCATGCACTAAGCAGAACACTATATACAACCGTCTTAGCTAATACTATAAACGTTTTGGGACGGATTACTTTTTTCCAGAATATCACACATAAAATTATTGTAAATAACCCCACCATTTCGCCGGTGAGAAGATGGGATTGCACCACAAGGGAAAACCCTATCGTCAACGGCACCCAGCTCCGCTTATAGCTTTCCTCATGGATATCCTGCGTAAAAACACGATAAAAGCCATAGGCAAAAAAGGGCAACAGCATAATGCCAAAGCATTCGCCCCATGAACCGCAATGATAAGTCTTATAAATACGGTAAACCGAAAGGGAATACAGCATACTGCAGAACACCCCGATATAGGGTTCTCCAAATATCTTTTTAAAACAATAATAGGCAATCAATACTGTCGCTGTCACGATCCCAAACATAAACATGCGGCAGCTTGTAGTAACACTAAATCCCACCAGCCGGAAAAGCGCCGCAGGATATAATAATGTCTCACCGTAGAAAATGGGGGACGCATATCCGTATCCTTGCTGCCATTCCGGCGAAATGCGGATCGGAAACTGCCCGTTCGCCAAACCATCCCTGATTCCCTCCACACGCATCAGATGATAAAGCAAATCGCCCCCCTCCAGTCACATAATCCAAGGTCATCGGAAGGGAAGCAAATAGAATAATCAGCCCCAGACAAAAAGTAACCGTTTTGCTTTTCACCGGAATCGAATATTTCTTGTCATAACCCCAATACAAGCACACAACGTTTATGACGGTAAACAAACACACCATAATAAACAGCAGCATCCTGTTCCATGCATTTGTCCGGCATATTCTTAATCCTTGTACAGCCAAAAAGCCTTCCCCGTCATAATATGCGTACACCGTCACCTGATCTGAGTCACGCAGCAGCCACATATCAAAATCCGTGTGATTCAGCCCTTGATACAAAGACACCCCGTTCGTCCGGATACTCGTCATACTCAACGATTCATCCGTCACATGCACCTGATTGTTCCAATCCGTATCCGTCACATAACTCAGCTGTATGCGGTAAGTGCCCTTGGGCAGAGTGATTCCCGTAAACTCCACCATATTTCCCGTCATACCCTTCTCGCCGTCAGCCACAACCCCCTGATATTCCTCGGAAAATGTACCGAAATTACAAGTCATGGCTTCCCGTCCATATTCATAGACAGCATCCTTCCCAAACAGAGCAGCAATTCCTGCTATCAGAAGGAAAGTCTCTACTATAAGCAAAATGAGAAAAGGCCGACGCTTTTCCATATGCAGTTCCTTTATTCTGTGAAAAACGGCTCCCATGCCATTTTCCGTTTCTTTCACACCCATGCTCCCGTCTCCTCATTCCTGCCATACGGCCAATTTATCCGGAAATCGTCACTTATCATTTAATAATACATCTTCCCTTGGAGAAACCCAACGAAGTAATTCAGCCCACATAACAAATGGCATAGATATACCATCCATTGCAGCCCTATGAGAAACGGCTTTTTCCTCCCTTCTCCCATGGACTTTACCAGTACCAGCAACGCCCCCATATGGCAGAAGAAAATGCCGTACATATATCCCCATGAAAAATTAAAATCCATCTTGCGAAAGCCCTTTTCAAACAGGAAAAACGCCATCGCGAAGCTCATGAGATATAGCTGCCACGCAAAACGATACATTGCGTTTTCTTTCAGCTCCCTATAATTTAAAACCAATACCAGCAGCGGAAACGCCACTCCCAGACAGACCGCCAGCGGCAGGTTGGTACAATACTGCGCCCACACTTCCCCAAAGCAAAAACCGATTCCGCCCTCCACGCCTTCCTCCGGCACGAACACTCCCTTATACTGATAAAGCAAGTCTGCAAAAGTAGGGAGAAAGCAAAGCCCAAGCTGCAAAGCAGGCACCAGATTTTTAAAACCGGAGCGGAAGAGACGGAATACCATGACCACTCCCGTAGTTCCCACTAAAACAATAGTAAAACTGGGTTTCGTCATGGTGGCAAGGAGCAGAAAGAGTGAAAACAAGACGTAGTCTTTTATCTTCTCTTTCTCTCCGTGAATCCCTTTCTCATATACGGTCAAAAGCTTTCCACACCAAAGAAACGCCAGAACGGCAAAAGGCCTTGCCGCCATATATGTGGCATTGTGAAAGGGATTGGCCGTAAACACCCCCAAGTATCTGAATTTGATTCCCGGCAGAGAAATACGATACGGCGGATACAGCATAGAGATAAAAAACAGCGACACCGCCAACCCACTCAGAAAAATCCGGCCTCCCAAACTTTCCTTCACCGCCGGCGGAGACAAATGCTGAAACGCCGATTTTGTAATCAATATGGACAAACCGTTAAAAAACATAGTCGCAATGGCTACCGCCATTTCCGGCGATGCAAATAAATGAATCAATGCGGCAAATTTGAAAAATATTGGATAAGGAAAGCTGTAACCGCTGTCCAATCCCTGCATTTCCAGAATATATGCCTTCATATCAGAGTGGTACAGCTCAGGGCTCCCCGTGGTCTGCTTATAAAACAGCCATAATGTTACGGCGGAGACTGCAAGCAGCATCACTGCAAACAGGCTCCAATCTATAATACGATTTCTTTTTTCTGCCTCCATGCTCACTCCCATTGACTATCTTTGGTCCTCATTTCCAATCTTTTTTCATGCCTAAACCTTTTCGCAGGCTTCTTTCACCCGTACTGCGATGTCTTCCGGCTATGCAGGTGGACTTCTATCCTTGCTGTGACTCCTTCCGGCTTTGCAGGTATACTTCCGCCCTTGCTGTGATGTCTTCCGGCTATGCAGGTGGACTTCTATCCTTGCTGTGACTCCTTCCGGCTTTGCAGACATGCTTCCGGCTTTGCTGTGACGTCTTCCGGCTTTGCAGGCATACTTCTACCCTTGCTGTGATGTCTTCCGGCTTTGCAGACATACTTTCGCCATTGCAATAACGTTTTCTGCCATTACAATGTTGTCTTCTACCCATACAGCACTATATAGTATCCTGCTTGCGGTAATAATCCACCACCTTCTTCACGGCACAAACTACATCCTCTACATCATCATCTGTCAAGGAATAGTATAGAGGAATGCTCATAACTTCATTATAATATGCTTCCGCATTAGGGCAGAGTCCTTTCACATACCCCATGTTCTCGTAATAAGAGTGCCAGTAAACAGGAAGATAATGAACCTGCGGACATATATTTTCTGCCCAGAGCGCATCAAAAAACTGCCGTCTGTCGCAATTCAGCCGATCCAAATTCAAGCGCAGAATGTATAAATGTCTGGTGGTCTCCGACTGGGGTATCTCCTTCTGTACAAAGATTTCAGGCATATCCTCAAATGCCTTATTGTACTTTTCGACGATCTCTTTCCTCCGTTGGGAGAATAAGGAAAGCTTTTTCAACTGGCTGCAAATCAAGGCTGCCTGAAAATCTGTCAGACGGTAATTGTATCCCAGCTCCACCTGCTCGTTATACCACTTTGCATCCGTCGGATGAACCATCTCGTTCCGGTTTCTGGTGATCCCATGGGTACGAAGGCGTATCAAGCTATGATACAGCCGCTCATCATTTGTGGTTATGGCTCCTCCTTCACCGCCGGTCACTGTCTTTACCGGATGAAAGCTGAAACAGGTCATATCCGCAAGACTCCCCACCGGCTTCCCCCTATATTTTGTACCGATTGCATGAGCCGCATCTTCAATAAAAAACAAATTATGCTCTTTGCAAATAGCGCGGAGCTCATCATTTTCCACCGACTGCCCCGTAAAATCCACCGCCACAATTCCCTTTGTCTCGGGAGTAATCAAATTTCGGACGGAAGCCGGATCCACGTTGTAGGTATCAGGTCTGATATCCGCAAAGACTGGCATCGCGCCGCAATATAAGACGCAGTTAGCAGATGCCGCAAATGTAATTGAGCTTACGATCACTTCATCTCCTGCCTGCACTCCGGCCGCCATGGCTGCAAGGTGTAAGGCCGCCGTACCGTTGGCCACTGCGACGGCATATTTAGCGCCTGTGATCTCACAAAGCATTTTCTCCAATTCGTCAATTTTAGGACCTCCGGTAATATCCTTCCCTCTCAGGGCCTCCGTAACCGCCGCAATATCCTCATCGTCAATGTATTGTTTTCCATAAGAAATAGGCTGTTCCCGAACAGGCCTGCCTCCAAATATTGCTAATTTTTCCATAGATAACCTCTTACTGCTTTCTCGCTTATTTTGTGCGGAAAAGCTACACCTTAACGCTCTCCGCCAATGCCTATAGTTTAACAGGATTTTCCAAGTCTTACAAGCAGAATCATTTTATATGGCCAAAAAGCACCGCATTCAGCATGAGCAGCGTCAGACGCTCCAAAATAATAATCTCTCTTTCATCCACCGATATTCGCAGCCGAGCCGCATCAAAAAGCTTATGGATACCGATATAATAAAATGGGGGAATTACATGAATATTATAAGAACTTCTAATATAAGTATACAGAGCATATAAGAGCGAAACTTTAACTTTTTGATTTCTGTCATCCACAGAACTATAAGCATTAAGCAGTCTGATCGGATAATTCATAAGCGGAATATTCTGATTCTGCAGTATAAATGTCTGAATTTCCCTGAACGGATACTTATTTAATTCATTCATCAGAATATGGCAAATAATATGGTTGCAAATATCAAAAAATTCCGATTCTTGGTTTACTTCATAGTACATCATTTTCGTTAAAAATCGCCATTGCAAAGGCAAACCGCCGGAATCTAAATTATATAGTATCGGAAAGATAACTATATTTCTTTTTTCATATCGTGTACAAATTTGGTGAATTTCTTCCTGAATACAGGTAGATGAAACAGAATTGGAAGTAAGTAGAAGAATCGCATAATCAGCCTTTTCGATCCCTGCATTAAAGCTTTTCAGATTGTAGTCATCTTCTGATGAAAGCCGCATCGGATCGTACAAAACAGGCAGTTCATACTTCTCTACATAATGCAGCACCTCTCTCAGCGGTTCCTGCACGTCCTTAGATGAAAAACATAAAAATATCATATTCTTTTTACCTTCTCTTGTAGTGTTTTCGTTTTGGAATATTTTTCTTAATCATATCCCAATGTTTTCAGATATCTTCTCCTTTCCGAATACAACTTTTGTTGTTTTCATTGAATTTATAATAATCATATATGAAATTTATCATATTACTTTTTACGTTGTCTGTCAATAGTATATTGTCATTTAGATTAATTTTATTGACTTATTGCAGACTAGGTACTATAATTAGAATTAGTAACCAAGGAGGTAAGCTAATATGACGCAGATGAATCCCAGAGAACTGGATGTTTTGAACATTTTATGGAAGTCTGACGAGCCCATGACGTCCACTGACATCGTAAACGAGCAGAAGGGTCTGACCCAAAGCACGGTTATCGCTGTTCTTCGAAAGCTTTTAAAGGACGAGCTCGTTGAGGTTTCGGGTGTAACCCACAGTGGAAAAGTTCTCAGCAGAACTTATCGTCCCACTGAAGCTTCCAGAGAAATTATTCTGGAGAACTTCCAAAATGACTACCGCAATTTCTGCAATGTCATTCCCAAGTCCACCTTATGTGCTGCGATCTTGGAGATTGACGAGGATTCCGCAAAAGCCAAAGATGAAGTCAAAAAGCTGAAATCAATGCTGGCCGACTTTGAAAAACGGAACAGGAAACCAAAAGAGGAATAAGGGTCTGATATTCTCACAAATATTCCCTGTTATCTCGCAGGGAATGTTTTTTACATATATGTCACAACGCATTATAGTACATTATTTTCTTATACAAAAGCGATTATTATATTATGTCAGGGTTACTAAATTATTTTGGATATTTCCGGTAACGGATATCAAATATACGAAAGATGGAGGAATCTTTATGAAGCAGAAAAAAATCAAAAAACTTTTAGTTCTCATGGGGACAGCATGTTTATCGTTAAATATGTTTATCTGTCCCGCAGCTACCATTGCCACCCATGCCGCAGAGTCAGAAACCATAACGCCTTATTCAGACATCGTTGAATGGCGATATAAAATTGAAAACGGAAAAATTTATAAACGTTTGTACAACTGCTCTACAGGCAATTGGGAAGGCGATTGGATCTATCTCGGTGAATATCCCGGTTAATTGCTATTGTTTTAAATTATGGGCTTTTTGTAGTTTTATTTGCACTAAGCCCATAGAAATATTACCACCAAAAATTTAGCGTTAATGTGTAACGAACAAAAATATTTTTATAAATTGAAAGACTTAAATTTTATTCTGTTTTGCATATTGACTATATCTGTCTGACATTTGTATAATAATTTTAACTGAAAAATCAAAGGAGGTATCTGCAATTATGTTTCAGTTATCTTTTTCTACCGTATTAATGACTGTTCTGTTTAGTAATATTATCATTGTCTTCACTGCAATTTGTTTTTGCAATAAAGACACTCTAATTTCCATTGGCTACAAAATATTTGCCTTTCTGATAGGTATAACTTTGCTGCGCATTATTTTTCCTGTCCAATTTTCATTTACTACTAATATAGTGCTGCCCCAGACAGTCGCAAAAGCAATTGTATTTTTAAGGCATTATTTCTATCAGTCACCTTATGTAAATATCTCTATTTGGAATATTTTCAAGTTTATTTGGGTAGTCGGCATTATTATAAAATTTGCGAAATTTCTTAAAGGTGAATTAAAATTTTACCACACCATCCAGCTATATGGCATTGATGTTACCGACAAAGAATATTATTCAAATACATTAAAAGAAATACGCACAGAAAAGCATAATTATAGCGGTTTCCGTGTTATTGAATTAGGTGGATTGAAAGTTCCCATATTATATGGTATACGTCATCCCCGGATTCTGATTCCTGCCGGTGTAGAAATCCCACATAGAACCCTTCAATACCTGCTGTCCCATGAGACAGCTCATTATTACCACCATGATATCCTAACAAAAGCGGCGGCTAATTTACTTACAATTATATATTGGTGGAATCCCGCATGTTATCTATTACAAGCCCAGTTGGATGCTGTTTTAGAAATGCGTATTGATAATGGCATTGCCGGAGATACCTTTGAATCAAAGTTTGGTTACTTAAATTGTCTTGTCTATGTAGCCGAGCTTGGAAACGATAAAAGCAGAAAATATATCAAACTACCTGAAAGCTCTATTGCACTATACGATTCACATATGTTTAATAATTTAATTAACAGATTCCATATTATGGGAGAAGAACCAAAAGCATATGCAAAACCGATAAACATGATAGTTTTAGCTATTACAATGGCTCTTTATCTGTTTTCGTACCTTTTTATATTTGAAGCATATTATGTTGTGCCTGAAGATAATACATTTGGAACATATGACCCTAATATTTATGCTGTTTTAACTGAGAGCAATTCTTATAATATATATTACGGCGGATTTCTGATTGAAACAGTTGACTCTTTGGAGAACCATAATTCAGAAATAACCACATACAGCAGTATCGATGATGTACCTGAAGAACTACGCGTTATCATTGAGCATTAGGCAGTCATATCGCCTTCACTGTAAAGTCTCCAAACTGCAACTGTTCAACCCCAAATAAAATTGTATATCTCCTTGTTATAATCACTCTTACCTTGTACATATTGTCAACATACAATTTTATTTGGCACATATGCCACTTTAAGCAAATACCCCGTAACAAGCCTGATATTTGAGTTCAGGCTTACGGGGTATCCGCTTATTGCACTGTTACAATAAATAAGCATGTGATATACAGTTCAACAGAAACCGTTTTAGGTGTGTTAGTGTTGTGCTTCCGAGTTGAACCGCTCCACTTGCCGAAATTTCTGTTCAGGCATATGTACCTTCAGGCTCGTGTAAAGGATACCGCTTCTATGGAAAACAAAATATTCACACCCTATCGTGTCTGCCCCTTGGGCGCCCATGTGGATCATCAGCATGGTCCCGTTACAGGTTTTGCAATAAATAAGGGAGTCTCTCTGGAATTTGACGTGACCGACAGCGGAGAGGTAAACCTCATCAGTAAGAACTATCCCGGAAATACTTTTTTTCATGTATCGGACACCCCCGAGCGTGAGCTCACATGGGGGGATTTTGCCAGAGGCGCCGCCATTGCTCTCAGCCGCAAATATCGGTTAAAACGCGGTATTAGGGGTACTGTCGAAGGCACCTTGCCTGTGGGCGGTCTCTCCTCTTCGGCTGCCGTGATCATCACATATATTCATGCCTTCTGCATTGCCAATCATATCCACATTACAAAGCCTGAAATGATTTCCACTGCCATATGGACAGAACATAATTATATCGGTGTGAAGGTGGGGAAATTGGATCAAAGTTGTGAAGTATACTGTAAAAAGAACAGCCTGCTCTATCTGGATACCAAAGACGATTCTACGGAAATCATTCCCATAGACACCGCAATGCCCCCTTTTGAAATCATGACAATTTTCTCCGGTCTGGAGCGCAGCCTTGCCGGTTCCCTCTATAATGCCAGAGTGGACGAGTGTAAAGCCGCCGCCTATTGCCTCATGGCACACAGCGGTATGGAATATGGAAAATTTCAGGACGCAGTACTTCGTGATGTTCCCCTTGGGATCTTCAAAGAATACGAGGATTGTCTTCCCGAAAATTGGCGTAAAAGAGCCAGACATTTCTATTCGGAAAAGAGACGTGTCAGAGACGGAGTAACGGCATGGCGGTCAGGAAATCTGCAAAAATTCGGTCAGTTAATATTTGAATCCGGCAGAAGTTCTATCGAAAATTACGAAACCGGTTCCCGGGAACTGATCGTTCTCCATGAAATTATGGAAAGCACCTCCGGCATCTATGGCGGCCGTTTTTCCGGTGCCGGTTTCAACGGCTCCAGCATAGCACTGATCGATCCCCAACGCAAAGAAGATATTGCCGGAAATGTTTTGGAGCGTTACCTGAAAGTCTTTCCCAACCTAAAAAATAAAGTTTCCGTACATTTCTGCACCACGGCAGACGGAGTCAGCTTATCGTAAAAGCTTCATTGGATAGGATAATTTATGGACTACTTATAGTAAAAGTTCGGCCTAACTGTATGTCTGAAGAGACAGTGCAGGGCAGTCCCATGAGTGATCTATTGACAATTTCAAATTGCTTTTCCAAGGAGGATACCTATGAAATGTATTATTTTAGCTGCTGGATATGCCACAAGATTATACCCATTGACGGAAAATTATCCGAAACCTCTTCTGGATATTCAGGGTAAAAGTATCTTGGAACGGCTGTTGGACGATATACAAACCATTCCCCTGATAGATGAGGCTGTAATCGTTTCCAACCACAAATTCTATGAAAAATTTCTGTTATGGAAAGCTTCACTGCATACCCGCCTCACTGTCACGGTCATAGACGATGGTTCTACGAACAATGATAATCGTCTTGGCGCGGTAAAAGATATTGGATTTGCTATTGAAAAATGCAAGCTGGATGAGGATATTCTGGTTATGGCAGGTGATAATCTGTTGGATTTCTCTGTCAATGGATTTATAGATTTTTTTACGCAGAAAAGAACATCCTGCATTATGCGACATTATGAACCCTCTGCAGAAAGGCTCCGACGTACCGGTGTAGCGGTAATAGATGAAAACGGCAAAGTGCTGCAAATGCAGGAAAAGCCCCAAGAGCCCTTAAGCAGCTGGGCAGTGCCGCCATTCTATATCCATCCCCAAAGTGACCTTCACTATATTTCGGAAGCCATTGCGTCCAATGCGTGCGGTACGGATGCTCCCGGCAGCTTTATAGCTTGGCTCTGCCAAAAAGCAGTTGTCCACGCTTATCTCATGCCCGGAAAAAGATTTGATATCGGAAATAAGGAAAGCTATCTGGAAATGCAGAAAAATTATAAATAAAAAACGACATAGCTGTAATCTTTTTGATGTAACCAAGGTTATTACGCAGATAAATCATCAAAAAAGACTACAGCCATGTCTGATAATATTATACAACTCTTTAAAGAATTAATAAAGTATTATTTATAAAAAATTTACATTTTTTTACATTTTATGTTACTATTTAACCCAATATCGTAATATAGGGGGCAAAAGGCATTTTACCCCCTATAGAACCACAGATTACTCCACTTTTCATGCTGTTATGATATCACAGATTACTCTACATTCCGTTCTCCTATGATACCACAGATTACTCTACATTCCGTTCTCCTATGATACCACAGATTACTCTACGTTCCGTTCTCCTATGATACCACAGATTACTCTACATTCCGTTCTCCTATGATACCACAGATTACTCTACATTCCGTTCTCTTATGATACCACAGATTACTCTACATTCCGTTCTCCTATGATACCACAGATTACTCTACATTCCGTTCTCCTATGATACTACAGATTACTCTACATTCCGTTCTCCTATAATATCACAGATTACTCCACTATTCATGCCCGTACAATCCTAAAACACCTTAAATCCACTCATTTTGCTATGAAGAATGGCTGCTTTTCGCTGTTTTTGCAGATATCAAGCTCACGCAGCAGCCGAAAAAGCTTTATCAAATAATTCGGGATAGCCGTTGGGATATATGCAAAGGAATATAGTCCTACAAATAATCATCGGACCATCCGATATCTTCTCCGTCACCCGTACCGCTGTCTCCTCCCGAGGAATCGTTACCGCCTCCGGAAGAATCGCCGCCACCGGAAGAATCACCGCCGCCGGAAGAATCTCCTCCTCCGGAAGAATCTCCGCCGCCGGAAGAGTCGCCGCCGCCGGAAGAATCTCCGCCGGAGGAATCGTCATCTGACGAATCATCATTGGAATCCTCCTGAGAACCGTTGTTATTTGAACCGGCGCTTGGCCGGGTCGTCTGGGACGGAGGCGCTTGTGTCGGCGCTGTCGGAGAACCGGCAGACTGAGGCTTCGGCGTAGTCGTTGGTTTGGGAGGCGCGTCCTTTTCCCCAATGAGAACCCGTGAATCCCCTTCACCGGATTCCCCTTGCAGATTGCCAGCCTGCTGCCCTTCCTTTTCCTGCTTTAATTGTTCCATAAACTTTTCAAACTCTGCCTGTGCCATATAAAAAGTATCTTCCTTTTGCAGTTCTTCCACAGAAGCTGCCACATGCCACAAAGTGCCGTCATACCACTCTACATCACCGTCATGAATACGAACTTTCAAGATATCTGCACTTAAGTATCCCTGAGCCAGCAGTTCCTCCTGTGTCATGTCTTGCTCTTGCCGGGCTACTATCTGCCCCGAATCCGCCGGTGCCTGCCGTCCCTCGCCTGACATGACCACAGCTCCCGCTCCGAAGCCAACCGCAAAAGTAGTCAATGCAATTACTGCGGTAACAAAAACCTGTTTTTTACCCATATCTTCCTCCGTTTCAAACACACTTTAAAATCATAAAGGCATTATCTGCCTTCCACTGAATCGATAATTCCCTGTACAAAATTATAACCGCTTGTTCCGGGTGCAAACTCTCCCTTTGCCTGTACCTGTTTTGCCACCGTATACACACTTCTGCTCACAGGAGGGCCATACACGATAAGCGTCTGCCCGTCGCAGTCCAGAATTGCATAGGCCCGGAAAGAAAGATCTCTGGCATACATATTTGATTTTAAGTCTACCAGCACGGAGGCAAAACGCTTTCTTCCTCCTACCGTCTCCAAAACCTTATCGTAAACCTTTCCGTTCTCCTGCCAGTAAGATCTGCCGGAAGCTACTTTTGTACCGTCCTTTACAAAGGGATATATCTCGCTGTTTTCCTTTGTCATCATAAGTGTCCCGTATTCCACCAGACGGCATCCGTCCACTCGTCCCTCAATAAGCTGCTGCCGCAGATTGGAATCGATTCCGGATTTAAACCGAATCCCCGCAGACCCCTGCGTTCGGATAGAAAAGCCATGATAACTCAATAAATCCTGAAGACCCGGCAGTGCCGTCGCCGTGCACATATTTCCCTGCCATGAAAGTTTCCACACATACATCCCCGTGGGTACATTATTTGCATTGTAGCAATACATTACCGCCGTCTTACCCGATGCATCCGGCAGTTTCAACGAATAGCCTCTCTCGTCCTTCACCGCCTCGTACCGCACTCCGTCCACATAAATATGCGGATCATCATATCCTGCCGGAGGAGCCAACGCCACCATCAGTTCCTCCGGCACTGTCGGCGGATCTGTGGGCTGGATCGGCGGATCTGTAGGCTGTACCGGCGGAGGAGTGGGAATTACCGTGTCTCCCGGGGTGCCGGTATTACCGGGTGTAGTAACCGATTTCTTTCTCACTGCCACAAAGGTAGTGTTTTCCGGCTGGCTCACCGTATACAGCCAATCGTTATAGGAATCGGCGCTGAGAGCCTGCAGGTTCCCGCCCACATTGTCACAATACACCTCCACTGTCTGTCCCGTGATTCTCAGCACTTTCCCTTTTTTCTCCTGAGTGTCATAGTATGTCAGGTATACTTTATCATTAATCACATTCATGGAGACTTCAAAATAATTGTTAACGGATGGCAGGGACAGTTCTGTCCAGACGCTTCCGTCAAATACCGCCAACGCCGAACCGTTTTGGCCGTTGCCCGCAAAAGCATAGAGCTTGTTTCCCTGAGACACCAGCTGATGACAGTTTGCCTGTCCTACTGAAATTCCCCATACATTGTTCCACACGCCGGAAGCGTCACAGGACTTGATATAAGTTTTTCCGTCCCCGAAATCAGTGTAATTTACGTAAAAACTTCCGCCATACATACTGAGATCAGGATTTCCGAAACCGGCATATCCGGCAACGGTCAAAGTATCCGTAACTACACGATTATCCTTCACATCCTTGACTACCAGCCTTCTCCCGCCGGAAATATCCTCTTCGTAAGCAGAATAAAGCTTGCTTCCATCCACCATCAATTGAATACTATAAGTATAACTTCCCGATAAGGATGCTGCCATGGGATTCCAATTTATACCGTCAAAACTGCAATAAATCAAATTTCCCGAATCGGCATATGCCAGATAGGGCACGCCATCGCATACTGCCAGCGCCGTTTCGCAGCTGACATTCACTCCGTTAATATCCGCTCCCAATTGTTCCCAGCTTGTTCCGTTCCATGTCTTTACACGAAGTATATGGCTCCAGCCATTCTCACTTTCTACCACGGCCATATATGCTTTTCCCGTGGCAGGATCCAAATACAAAGTAGAATTTCCCGCAGCTTTATTGCTGACATTATCCCCTACCTTTTCCCAAGAAGTATCGCTTCCGTAATCCGCAAAAGTAACCGTGAACGTCAGCTGCTTCTGATCCGCAGACAGCTGCAGGTCGCTGAGCCTGATACCGCTGTTTGAGCCGTCCGAATAATACAATGTATTTTGTGTAAAATCTGCGCTTAAGTCCGTACTTCCGTATTCCGTTTCCCCATTCGCCACATCCAGTGCCGCCTGATTCACCAGATTACGCCCGTTGACATCTTTATCCTCCGCAAGCTCCGGATGTGTTACCCCCGGACGATAGACATATATGTAATTTTCCCCCGCCGAATTTTTCAAGCCCTCTACTTTCGTATCCACGCGATACATCAGCAGACCGCTGGAAGGGATAGAATAGTCGAATTCATTCCATGTTGCCGGTTTTAAACGATATTCCAGACAAATAAATTCAGAGTCGGACAAAGGTGTTTTCAGTAGAAAAACCTTATTGCCGCCGCTCTCCGTCACGGCAGTCAGCGTATAAGTTCCGCTCTGGGTAATGGTATCCATAGCCACCCAGCCTTGCTGTGCCCTCAGATAGGAAAGAGGATACTGCAAAAAGCTGGTGTTCGCCGCCATTACGTCCCACATGCCTACAGGCACTCCGTCGCCGCTGTACCGATACAAGTCCGGCATTCCTAAAGTATGCAGGAATTCATGGGCTATGGTTCCCTGTTGCCCTCCCGCTTTAATGGATGCGTCCTCCTTAACCAGTGTTCCCGACGGCATCATATTATAATTTACCACCCGCAATCCGCCGATGGTTTCCGTGCCGCCATACTGCGCCCGGAAGGAATGCGTATTGCCGTTAATATCGTCTCCTTGCACAATAACCGTCAAATTATCCAGAACTCCGGCATCACAATTATCCATCTTATTATTTACCGTATCAATGGGAATGGTGCCGTTTTGTATTGCCAGCAAAACTTCCGTTACAATCTGGGAGTCGATATCGTAATGATCCTGAGACAATGTAAAGACGGCAACTCCGCTTCCGTCCGCATATTCCTGAGGAAAATAATTCGTCACATTTACCTGCCCCTCCGAAATGGCGGAAATATAGCTGCTGAAAGAATTATTTCCGTCATTCCCGTTTCCGGTATTATACATCTTTTTTATTTCCTGCCAGTTATGTATTTCATAACCCGAGCTAAACGACTGAGATGCATTATACACATCACGCGTATCGCTCTGATACCGGACGAATACCACCAGATTGGCCATATTCGGAGCGCCTGCCGCCTGCACAGAAGCCGCCGGAAGCTGCGGAAATACAAGGGAAAGCGACAAAAGCAGGATTACGCCAAAGCATATCCTTGCATACAATCCCTTCCCACGTATTTTCCTATTACAAAATATACCTTTTAATCCCTTATCCATACGCATTCTCCATTCTCAGCGATTTCCTTTTTAACGATCTCTTTCTTCCGTAAAGCCTAAAACCATACTCCACAAAAAAGTGTAAAATTCCGTTTCCGGCCCTGTTTTGTATGCATCAGTCAATCTCCGGCCTTCCTTTTCGCCGGAGAGGCCGGCTGCAGAAAGATTTCGTTTGTCATTCCCAAGCTTCATAGACAGGCAGCCCCAGAAAACTACAATCTATTTTAAAAGCTTCCGCCGTTATGCCGCTTTGGTACAGATAAGAATTCCCGTCGGCACTGTAAGCATACAGTACCCCTCCCAGCTCCTCCACCGCTTTATACTGTTCCTCTGCGGTAGTGCCGTCGTCATTCAATTTTCCGGTATACTCTTTACCGTCCACCGTCACCGTAATACTTCCCACACAAACATTTCCGGACATAGTGCCGCTGTAGACTCTGTTTACATTTCCTTCTGCATCATAATAAGTCACCGTCACCGCGCCGTTATATGCTCCGTCCCCATAATCAGCCGTCCCCAGAACGGAACCGTCACCCCGCTCTCTGTAATAATAGAGCCCTCCGTCACTCCGCTGCCAGGTAAGTTCCACATCAGGGCTGTCCGAGAAAATCTGGACGGTGTCCCCGCCTGCCTGATAACAAATGCGAGTCCCCAATCCGCTAATATTTTCCTGCATAGCCTTCAGCCATTCCTCCGACTGAATCAAGCTTTTCAATTCCGGAAGATTTTGCTGCTCCAGCGCATTCATAAGGTTGTCCGCAAGACCTGCCGTTTCCATGTCGGCATCCGTTCTCTTTACCACGATCTCGCTCAGCCGTTCCGCATACTCCTTGGAAGGATAGAGCCGCAGTGCCCGGGAAAGCATACGCCGCTGTCCCTCACTGTCTCCCTGACTACCGTATATCTGTGCCAACTCTATGTAATCTGACTCCGTAAATACATCCATGGAAAGCAGTAATTCATAATACTCCTGCTTTTGATCCAGATCGTCCCCCGTCTGCCCCAAACCGGCAACAGCCTCCCTCAACTGCTGCTCCGTCATCATCGGCGGCCGGGTTCCTTCCCCTTGAGCAGATGCGGCGCCGTCAATACTGTCCGTCCGGGACGGCGCGGAAACTCCCGGCGCCGCGTCTCCGGCAGGCTGACTACAGGCCGTAATCACCAGTGATGTCAACATTGTCAATGCAAAGCATTTTAATCCCTTTGTTTTTTTCATATAACACCTTCCTCCATATGCCATAGGTAATTTGCCCTATTATATCAAATCCCCCTATAAAAAAGCAATGTTATATTTTTCTTTTTTTAGGGTTCCCTCTAAATAGATTTGGAACATGATCGGCTTAAGTGAATGACATGGTATCAGGGGCTAAAGGTATCGGGGGCAAAAGTTCAAAAATCCCCATGCAAGCTCCCTTGCAAGAGGATTTTTGAACTTGAGTCCGCAAAAGCACCGAATAGCAGACATTTTTATATCCGGAAAAACAAGCGGCTTTGAGGTCTTCAGAATTGCGGCTGAAAACACTTCCAAACATGCCGACGCAGTCGGCACAAACAATTTATGAATTCATTCCTTTCACACTTCCGAAATAATAGATTACAAACAGTAACACCATAGTAATCTGTCCCGTGGTCACTGCCATCTCGGCACAGCCATAGACCAAAACGGCAGCCAAAAAGGCGGCACAGACTATGCCTTGGATGTCCCTTCTCAAGAGCAGCCGCACAAGACACCACAAATTCCATCCCAAAAATAGAATACCCGCAATAATTCCATAATCATAGGCTATCTGCAAAAACATATTATGTGCGTGTCCGTAATAATTTCCGTCTTCCATATAAAATCCCGCATCGGCCTTATGATGCCCTGTCAGGTTCAAATGCGTCATGTAATAAAAGTAGATGGTTCTGCGGATACTGATGGAACTCTCAAAATCCGTTTCCTCCATGACAAACGGATTCTCAGGGCTGCTGCCCGGTTCTCCCGGCGCAGCAGCGTATGCCGTCAAGGTGGCCGGAGTCCTTAAGCTCACTTTACCGTCTTCCGCAAAAATCCGGATCCCCACAATTTCAAGCAGCCTTCCCACATTCTCCCCCATGGATGTCCGAAAAGAAATATATCTCTCACTGTTCCACGGGTCATAGGAATGGACGCTGGTGTCCGCATTATATTCTCCTTCAAACCAAATCGGATGGTGCAGAATCGTAGGCAGATACCGGATGCTGCCATACACTGCCGGAAGAAGCACGACAATGCATACCGCCAGAACCATTCCCTGCAAAATCCAATGGCGGAAGCTTTTGTCCACAATCACGTCATATGCCATATATGCCAGAACCGCCGCCGCGGCAATTCCCAAAAAAGACGCCCGCCCCCCTGTCAGAAGCTGGAATCCCACGCTCCCTGCCGACAGCAAAAAACACGGAATCCTCCATACAAGCTTGGCGTTTCTCTTTTTCAGCAGCAGCCACATTCCCGTAAACGCACAGAAGACAATCATATAAAATATTCCGTTCTGGGTTTCACCGGAATACAGTCCCTTGTAGCGCACATAGTCATAGGGTCTGAATGCGAACGCCAGAGTCTGCTGAACGAAAAACCATAGGATAATACCCAGAAGCATTCCTTCGATAAAAGACTCTTCCTTGTCTTTCGGCAGCCCGATTACGTAAAAACACCCGAACAGCCAAAGAAACCAGCCCGGCCAAAGTACTTCGTGGACGGAAAACTGCATTAACGCCAACATCGCCGTAATCAGAAAAAAGCAGCCCCTGTTCAGCCTGCTTTTTTCCCGGATCTCATTTCGGTTCCATCCTATATAAATTATCAGATATCCTATCACTGCCACATTGGCCGCCGCCATATACCACTGGTAAATATTGGGCCAAAAAAGGCGGCCTGCCATACAGCCTATAATCATTCCCGGAACACAGAATGCAGACCATATTTTGCAAGGCTTTGAATGCCAAAACCGACGCTGTATGGAGGGCAGCAAAAGCATCCCCACCACGATTCCCGTCAAATTGACAAAAACCATCTGCAGCAATCCTTCCGCGCTCCCCCGGCGCTGGTCAATCAAACCAAATAGCGCAAAGCAAAAGCCATACCACAATACGTCCGCTCTTCCGTTTTCCGGAAGCTTTTGCAACTTTTTCATAGCCGCATCCTACTTTTCTAAATCAACCGTTGCCAGCAGATTTCTAATATCTTCTACACTGAGCCACTCCGTATTATTGCCGGAGCTGTAGGAAAAGCCTTCCTGAACACGCCGGCCCGCAGGCTTCGCTTTTCTGCTCTCGCTCCATACCATCTGAGGATATACGATAAAGTGCTTATCATACTCATAGGTATTAGGAGAATCTTCCACCGTTACCATGATTTCATGCAGCTTCTCCCCTTCACGGATGCCCACCTCTGAGGTTTTGCATCCGGGCAGCATTGCCTCGGCCAGATCCGTAATTTTAAAGGAAGGGATCTTGGAGATAAATGTCTCGCCGCCCTTTGCCTCCTCCAATGCCTTGATGACCAATTCCACACCCTGACGCAGGCTGATCCAGAAACGGGTCATGCGGTAATCCGTAATGGGCAGCTCCGTGCCGCCGTTTTTGATAATATTTTGGAAAAAGGGAATCACAGAACCTCTGCTTCCCGCCACATTCCCGTAACGCACTATGGCAAAGCAGATATCCTTGCTTCCCACATAGGCATTTGCCGCGATAAACAATTTATCGGATACCAGTTTCGTACCGCCGTACAGGTTCACCGGGTTTACCGCTTTGTCCGTGGACAATGCCACCACCTTCTTCACTCCCGTGTCCAATGCCGCGTCAATCACATTCTGGGCGCCGTTAATGTTGGTCTTAATGGCCTCCGCCGGATTATATTCACAGGCCGGCACCTGCTTCAGCGCCGCCGCATGAATCACGTAATCCACGCCCTCGAAGGCGCGGGTCAGTCTGTCCTTGTCCCGGACGTCACCGATAAAGAAACGAAGCTTGTCCTCGTATTCTTTGAACTCGTTCCTCATAATAAATTGCTTGAACTCATCCCGTGAATAAATAATAATCTTCTTGGGATCGTAATTTTCAAGGACGTATCTGGTAAATTCTTTTCCGAAGCTGCCTGTCCCGCCTGTAATTAAAATAGATTTTTTATTTAACATAATTTCCTCTTTTCCGCATTTTCATGTCTTGCATAATAATCCTATCATAACATATTACCCACCGGAACGCAATTTCATTCAAATAAAAATACCATTACTTATTACTGTTCACCCGCTGTTGCCGCGAGGTGAAACCCGAGACAGACATGGGCGAAATCGCTGTTTTGCAATTTCCGTGCACAGGGTGCTGTGAACGAAGTGAACAGTAACCGTTACTTTATCCTCTCATATTCTTGAAGCGCGTACCCGTCGGTCATACCCGCAATAATATCCACAATGGCCCGGATCAAGATTCTACGCTTCTCATACCGGATAACATCGGGGGTTACCGCTTCGCTGCCCCCAAGGTCTTCTTTTATGCCCTTCTCGGAAATCTCTTTTCTCGTCATTTCCTCGATTTCTTTATCCACAATGGCAATGCTGCAGTCGTTTAAACATACCGCACTGTTAGATACATAGATATTTTTATGGGTCAATGTATCAATAAAGATTTTATGGAGCGTTCCCGTATGGAGCAGCCTTGGATTCTCATAATATTTACGGAATAAGGTCTTAATTACCACTTCCGCATTGTAATCGGCTCTGGCTACCTCATAATTGCAGATCACCTTCTTCTGCACGATTTTCTCCAAGTAATTATTTACTTTCTTGGCCTTGGGCGAGAAAGCTATGAACATTTTCGTATTATTCATATCTATTTTTGATAAAGAATTCTTTTCCATTTCATCGCGGGAGCAGGCCGTCACATCCGAGATAAAATATCGGATAATTCGATGTACGATTCTGGCTGCCAGCATTTTTCTCTTATTTGGAAAAATACGGACGGCATTTTCCACCCCTTCTATCTCCCCCTCCAGCATATTCCGCAGGTCGTCACATTTTCCGATGGAAAGCAAGTCAACAAATTCATCCACTGACATTACCCCCGAAGTCAGTGCATCGTCCACATCATGTCCCCTCTGGGCAATCTCATCTGCGATAGCGACCACCTGTCCCTCCAAGGTTGCAATGGGGCAGTACGGCCGGGAGTAGTCAAAATGGATTTTCTCCCGATATTCCTCGCCCAGAAAGTCCCTCAAGTCAATTTCTTTCTTCATCCGGGTATGCTTGAGCACGCCCTCCACCACCTGAATGCTTACATTTAACCCCTTATAGGGAATATATTTATTTTCCGACTGTGTGAGGATTTTCGCGCTCTGGTAATTATGCTTAAATCCCCCATAGCACCTATTCTTCAACAATTCTTTGGAAGTCACGATTCCCGCGTCAATTTCCCCGCATAAGATCTTATCCAAAGTGCGCTCCCCCTGATGCCCGAAGGGTGTGTGCCCCAAATCATGGCCAAGGGCAATGGCCTCCGTCAAATCAATATTTAAGTGAAGGGCATATGCGATGGCCTTGGCAATCTGGTTGACCTCCAGCGTATGAGTCATCCGCGTCCGGAAATAATCGCCCTTCTCCGCACTGAAAATCTGCGCCTTGTCCACCATTCTCCGGAACGCGGTGGAATTCACGATCCTTTCCCTGTCCCTCTGAAATTCCGTCCTATTGCCCAAAACCGGTTCATCAAATATTCTCACGGCCTGACAGTCATTCTGGGCTAAGGGATCTAATCGGTAATCCCCCTGTACTTCCCTATCGTTAGCATTATAAACGGTATTCTTCTTTAAAGAATTGATTCTCTCCCGCAATTCTTCGTACAGGCTTCGCATATCACTCACCAGCACATAGGTATTCTCCGTAAAATCTTCGTCAATGTTCAAATCCATCTTATCAATAATACTTTGGATAGCCCGGGCGTCATTCTCTCCGCTCAAATGTCTCCGCATTTTGTACGTGACACTCATATCTTCAAGGACTTCTGCCTCTTCCCCGATAAAAATATCGGTTACATCCTTAGCCTTGTCCTCGCCATAGGTCAGGAACAGAAACAGCCCTTTGTCACCCTTTTGGGCTTCTTTTTCCAGACGCTTTCTATTTTCCTTCCAGGTATAATATTGCTCTTTTGTATCTTTGAGAAAACTTTTTTCGGCATTTTTATAAATGTCAGATTGAAACGAATTGTTTTTTACGATAAAAACTCTTTTGTTCCTATCCATCTCATAAATCCTTTCTTAATTCCAATATTTTTTTCCCATGCTCTTCTCTTCATTTCCGGCAGAACGTGTTTAAAAGCTTTCTTTCCGGTGTACATCACTCTTTTGGACATGTGCTTCAGCGGCACAAGCAGTCAAAGATCTGCCACAAATCCGGAAAAATTACATCAGCGATTCCTCAAACTGCTTTTGAGCGTGTTTGCAAAATCTTAATATCCTTTTCACCTTTTATTCTTTGTAGAATACGGCTTTTCCAAAGCTCATATCGATTCCCATTTTCCGGATATTGTCAAGCCACTGTAAAATCAGCGCCCTGTTATAAATCCGCTGGCCTTGTTCATTTACATGCTTTTCCAGCGCCAGTGCCATATAGGCATATTCGTTTTCGAGGTATGTAGCAAATACTCCTTGATCATCCGTATTGATGGATACCGGAATCTGCGGACAGCTTTTCAATTCCGTTTCATCATAGGTTAAGCCATTGTTATACCATGTTACGATGGGATGCCTGTCATACCGCCGGAAGGAACTGATCAAATAATTGGAAGAGGGATTGGTCTCAATTGCGATGCCCAATGCGGAAACCTCCCTCTGCATCATCCGCTGAACCATTTTCACGGCATGTACCATACAGGGAAGAACTCTTATCTCCACCATCTCCGCACCGATCTTGCGGACTCTGTAATTATAATGATATGTCTTGTAGAGGAATGCCGCCGCAGGATTATAGCGGATGGCATAATTCTGGGGAAAGAGTTTGTTCTCCGCGTAATCGTCCCATTCGTCCATCTGACATCTCTCCTTGACAAAATAACCCGCCTTATACAGTTCCGGATTATCTCCCCTGAGCTTCCACGCGTTATAATATTCATGAATACCAAACTCGGCGGAAGTATGCCTGTATCCGTGGTCATCCCTTCTACCCCTATAGTATTCCTGTGCCTCGCGTATGGTATCTTCATATTCCCGGGTTGCGATATTGTTAATATAAACTTCCTGAAAATACTCTCCGAACCGCTTTTCTATGTAGGACTGTGCGTCCACCGCATCCACTATATTGTACTTGCGGAGCTTTGAATACAGCCATACAAGGTTATCCATATATTCCTGTTTGCTGATCAAAATGCGGTGAGACTTTCCGCAATACCATTCTTCCACATCCAGCCCCAGCGCAAGAGCATGTCCCAGCCTGTCGCCGCAGCGCAGGTTCAAATAGGAAACGGCCTCGTCAATAGCCCGCAGTCCGTCCGCTATATCCAGAAAATCCTCTCCCACATGGTAAGTAGCCATCAGATTTGTGCACGGAAACCCCGGCTGGGTGTACTTCTTTTTCGGTGTATGGTTTTTCAGATACCGATATGCCTGAGCAAATACCTCCGGTCTGCACACGATTTCCGGCGAGCAGGCGTCTATTCCGTGGATTCTCTCGGCTTCTGCCGCCCCCCACTCACGCAGCTTTGCAACGGCTAAAGCCTGCTCCATAACCTCCTGCCTTTTCTGAAAATGCCTGCAATTGACAAAGTCATTTTCCCTGCCTAATTTGAGATCCGGCTCCTTTGCAAAATGTACCACATAAAAAAACCTGTCAAGGAGTTTTTTCCTTTCCTTACTGTCTTTTTCCAGTCCCCAGCACGCGCCTTCATCATATTTTTGGATAGCCGCGGCTAAATCTTCCGCCGTTTTCTTAGGCACTATCCTTGCCTCAAGGCTGACTATGGACTGATTATATATGGTATCTCTGAGAGCCATCTTAAGATAAACGGGCTCCAGCTCCGTATCTTCGATAAAATGCTCCTTGCGGTCCTGATATAACAGGAAATTGTCAAATCCTATGCTCATATTCGCCTGAATAATCTCTGTCCTGATATGCGCCTTGATTACCAGATAGGCGTAAAACCAATTAATATAAGCAGGCTTTAAATTCTTTTCCTTTCTGTAGATGCGGTAGAACATGGCATACAGGAACCACCTTTCCCCACAGATAATCTCGTTTACCCTTTTCTGCGGATTACGGATAAACAATTCGCCGCACAGCACATAATCGAATGTACCGCTCTTTCCGCAGAACTTGTCTCTCAGACGGCCGATATTTCTCTTCAAGTTCCGGCAGTCCCTCGCCAGCGCCTCCGGATCCTCCAAACAATTCCGCACCCACTGCTCGCCCACATATCTTTTGATCTCGAAAATGTTTTGCCTGCCTACTCTTTTGGCAATGTCTGTCTCATGATCCCTTACCCGGATCCGCTGATCCGGCGCAATATTCCTCTCTTTAAAATAAGCGAAAATCTCACCGTAAGCGCTCTCCGAGCATACCCTGCAGATTTCTTCCGCAGTACAGAATGCCTCCGGCGCTTCCAAATAGTCATCTTGTATCACGGTGTATAAAAAAACACGAATCAGCGCCGCCTGTCTCCACATAGTGACATAACTATCGGACATCTGATTCTTTTCTATTTCCATGTCCTTCTGCAGCTTGTTCTTATCATATGTCCGCAGAATATCAGCGAATTTTTCCTCTTCCGGATAATTCATCATATTAATCCACGAGAGATGGAACATGGGCGCCGAGCCTTTTAAGTGAAAATGGTTTTCCGCAATTCCCTTCTGCATCAATTTATTCAAAGCATAATTATTGTGTCCGATGACGGGTTTCCAAAAGAAATTCTTTCGGGTTACTCCTCTCTGGATATCGTTTTTTGCCAAAAAGGAAGTGACAAACAAATCCTCCTCCAGCGCCGTAATCATCTCTCTCCAGCGGAGAAGGTGTATATATTGGCACAAGGGTTCGCTGTTTTCCTCTATCAGCACGGAGAAATTAAATGCCAGCAGCGTGTCAAAAACATTCAGGTTCTCTTCCATGCCCGTTTCGACATACACCTTTTCATCATATTCTTCGTCCTGCTCCGTTTTGCCGCGCCCTGTTTCCGCCCTGCTGAATTTACGGTTCTGCCACTCAAATTCATGCTTCATATAATGGTACATATTCCTGAGCTCATCATTGGAATACTGACGTATGTAGTTGGCACCCAGACTGACAAACAGTTCTTCATCAATACATCTATATCTGTCGTCAGTACTCAAAATCTTCCCCGGTGGCATATAACAAAAAAGATTCTTAATAACTCCTCGCAAATTATCCATTTTTATTCCCATCTGCGCGCTTAAAGAGGGGTGTTTACACACCCTCTTGCGCACTCAAATCAATAGTTGAATACGCATTGCCGACACAGTCGGCACAAACAATTTATGAACTGGTGCAAGGCCGGAAGAACGCTGTTCTTGCGTTCTTCCCGGAATGCCGACGCAGTCGGCACAAACAATCAATAAATCGGTGCAAGTCCGTAAGAATCGCTGAGGCGATTCTTCTAACTGCTTTAGCAGTTTGGGAAGAAGCTCTGCTCCGCAGAGCGTGAAATCACTTAGCGAGGTCTTTCCGAGCTTAGTGATTTCCTTCACACTTGTCCGCTTTATAGTTTCGTGGTATCCTCTAACTGCTGCCCTGTGGTAAAAAACCGGTTCTTCAATTCCCATGGTATCCGGCCAAGATTAAAAATCTGCATCAGCTTCTTAATCTTTTCGGAATACCTATAGCATTTCGGACCGCCATATGCACACCCGTTCTCGGCTTCTTCAAATTCACTTACAAAGCTTTCCGTCAATTTATTGATAATATCATCAATTTCCCACCAAAAATCATTTTCCTTCTCCAGCCTCCCTATGACTCCCAGCATCACTCCCACATCTTGTATAGGCAGAAGATCATAAATCCACCGTATCCCATAATGTTCCTTCCATCTTTTCAATTCTCCTGCACTGCCTGAGCTCTCTAAAATATTGGCATAAAGCGGATCAAACTTCTTCTTGCTTAACTTCCCCTGCCGGGTTGTGCTGCTATTGGCAAACTGGCTCAACTGCTTATAAATCCAAGCAACATACTCTTTAAATAATTCTTCGTAATTAATGACATTATGAAAGAAGTTATCAACGGAAACCCATGATAATACGCCCCGCGTCCTGATGGTCAGGCTCGCCTTATGTGAATCCTTTTCCTTACCGGGTATTTCCTTTACTTCATTGGAATCATACGCGACTTCAAAATTTACTTTGTCGATAATATTTTCCACATCACAAAATAAAAGGAGCTTAAAAATATCCTCAATTTGCTGCAGATTCTGCATGATCAGCTGCTCCTCTATAATGTTATTATCATATTCCAGCGTCAGCTGCAGCAAACCGTCTATTATTTTCGTTTCTTCACAGTCAAACATCATATTGCGGACAAGAAAAGCCGAAAAAATATTATTGCGGACAAAGAGCTGGTTTATTGTATCTTCCTCATTTCCGTTCATGCATTTGGCAATCTGCAGAGAGTAGTATAAAATCAATTCTTTCAGGTAATCCCGTTTACCAAATTGCTCTTCACTATACTTCAACAAGGCGCAAAGCACATACCCGTAGCCGTATCCATAGGGTCTATCATCCCTGTCTGTCAAACGGCCTATAATAAATTCATTATAACTGTCATCTGTGGTAACAAACAGCTCCTTCATATCCACAATACTCTGTTGGTCATAAAACCTGTTTGCGGATATAGTAATTTCTTTTTCCAGCCAGTCAAAAATAAAATCCTTCGCATTTTCTTGATAGTATCTGCATATGGTCCACAATTCGTTTGTTTTATTTACGATATTCCTAAGTGATTCCGTTACAGAATTTAAGTTGTCACGTCGTCTTATTATTAAATTAAGGTGCTCTGCTATCACTATATTAATAAATGTAAAATAGTCTACACTTTCCCAATATGCCGAATACTCTTCTTTTAATACCGCTACATATTTATCATATTTCAAAACATACTTTCCGGCTTCACTGCCGCCGTATTTGGGCATATAAATCCTGCTGTTTCTCGGAAGAACCTTTGCAATGTACTGGTCGGAGTACTGCCGTATGCGATCCTTCTCATACTCATTCCGATTACTTTCACACATAAGCTCGTCCGAAAATTTCTTATTTCCGCACAGAAGCAGCTTTTCTATATCAACCGTAGTCAGTACGATCACCTGCGGGACAGACAGAAAAATTCTCAGCTGCTCCAGTATTGCCATTGTCTTCTCGCTTGCCAAATCTAAATCATCAATGGGAATGACAAGAAAACGGTCTCTCACGGCTATCCTGCCGTCTATTACCATACTGTCCAAAAAATTAGCCACAAGCTTGGCAAATTCCTCCCTCAGCGCTAAGCTTCTTGACAGTTCCTGAAGCTGGCTGACGGAGGTAAGATTCTTATTCTGCTTCTCGTCCTTATAATATAGGGTATACACATCTTTAATGGAATTAAAGCTTTCCTTTGTATGGCTGAAGCTATAGCTGTCATCTCCCGCCTTGCCTGCCCTTGCACTGAAATCCGTCCACATTTTAGCCAAAACCACATCAAAAAGGCTTTCATTGGTCAAAATGGCCACATCAACCTTGGAAAGCGTATAAAAATGCACATTGGCATTCCTTAACATTTCCTCTTTGCTTTCCTCAAGCTTCTTCCTCTCGTCTGCCAAAGGATGTATTTTAAATTGAAAAGCTTTGCTCTTTACACTGCCAATATTGTCGGGGTATTGCTTTAAAAAATATGTAAAAGAGAGCATGGCAGAAGATTTCCCCATGCCACGCTCCCCGACAAATGATATCACGTTGCTTTTTTCATTTCCATTACAAAACCTTTCCGCATCATTGTCCATTTCCTGCGTTCCGGACGTATTAATAATGCGTTCTATCTGCATATGTGCCGCCTTATAGACATCGCTAAAAATGGAATCCTCAAATTCCTCCACTTTTTCCAGTTTTACTCTGTTTACACATTCAATAGAAAGGTTCTTTAATTTAGACATATATTTCCGTCTCCCTTATCATCAAAGTTTATTCTGATAATACATGATTTCATTTCGGTTTCCCACCATTGTATTCAGGACAATCAGTCTTTCATAGACACGATCGATATTCAGGTTCTCTTGTGTCTTTTTTTTATAGAACGCCTGTTCCTTTGGAGATGTGCACATAAGCTGATAGAATGAAGTCTGCTGAATCATGTCCCAAATACGTTCCGACCACTTAAGGGACTCTATGGCATTTCTCAGATTGCCCCCTTCTTCCCAGATATTGGCAATCTGTATCTGAGCTTTGAAAATGTGTTCTATCTCCATGGGTCTGACACATTTCCCTTCTATCCTGTACAAAAGGCATTTCCTTACATTTTCAAAAGATATAATTGCCTCCTTATATCTGCCCAGCTTCATATAGCACAACCCAATCTTGTACCATGCCCTGTAATACTCCGGATAAAAACACACTGCCTGCATATAGTATTTTAACGCCCGTTCCCAGCTCTTATTGCACTCCTGCCAATAGCTTCCCTTCCGGAAGTATACATATGAATTATAAGTCTTGTCATTATCACAGCATTTCACATAACATTCATACGCGCTGTTGGGCTCAAAAAACAAGTCGTCGTATATCTGCCCCTTCAGCATTTCAATGCTGTCACCGAGGAATCCCTTCATTCCGTCTTCCAGTATATTACACAATTCCAATAGCGAATCCCTGTTATAGACCTGTGGCCTTTTATACCGTGCACAGAGACAATTCAGCTCATAAATCATATTTATGGCGGCGTACTGCGTATAAAAAAGCTTGCTGTCCCCCCATTTACACTGGCTGACAGCCATATAATTTGTCAAATCCGTTATAACTCCCTCATATCCTTGCCGGAATGCCGAAAGCTGAGGCTCTTCATTTGCAGTGAAGAAGTACTTTGCCCTTAAAGTCAGCTTCATGAGATCATTGGCAGCGTAGATTGCGGCCAGATTGTTTAAGTCATTCTGTTCTTCGGGAGAAATAATGTGTAAACCGCTCAGTTCTCCTATAATCAACCGCAAAAGCGCCTCTCCGTCGACTTTCGAATAATCTATGGCCTGAGGGCTCATTTGCCCTTTGGCCAGCACTACCGCCCGCTCTGCCTGTCTGGCAAAGCGCATTTCGTATTCCCTTAAATTATCTTCATTTTCCAAAATAAAAATATCACAGTCATAAGAGCAGAACGCCGAAGAACGGTGGATTTCATCCTCGTCCGACACCTTCAATCCTTCCGTCTGGATATTCTTCGCCCCCCAAAACCGCTCATATACATAAATCCCTGCCAACCGGAAGAACAGAAGCAGGTATACGCTCGGTTCAATTTCGGTGTCCTGATATGTCAGCCGAATTACCTTCATTGCCACACCCCTTTTTGACATTGTATGCCATTTATTCGTATCTTATTCACTAGGATACTCCCTGTAATTAAATCTCATTCATCATCCGCAACATTTAGGGGGTCTCAAGGCTTGTAACACTACATCTTTGAGAGCTGAAAGATCCCAGCAAACACTATGATTTCCAGAGATTTAAGATATTTTCATAATACTATAATTGTTTCAAAAATGCAATCCTCTTTAACGCTAATACAGCTTTCATTTTTTGAAAAACCAAACCTTCCCTAACACCCCACCACCAGCAGCTGTGCCTTTCCGTGGATCCTCAATGGCATGGATCCCGCAGGCACGAAGATGCAGTCGCCTTTAATAAAATGCAGGCTTTCCATGTACCGTTCTTTTAAATGCAGGCTTTCCGCCTCTCCCGTCAGGATTCCCACACCTTCCGTACACAGGAGCACTTTGAAAGAATCCCGTTCCGTCCGGAAGACCGCACCTTCCCGCCATCTCTCCGTATTCAGCAGCATCCTCTCTGTCTGGAAATATTGGCAGCGGCACAAAAGCTCCGTGGCATACCCCCTTCTGAACTGCAGCACACGAAGGGGCTGGCGCGGTTCCGCCCCCCCTTTTAAGTCCGCCGCTCCCACTCCCTTCTCGATATGCAGAGGCCGCGGCTCCCCGTCTTTGTCCAAACGGTTATAATCAAAGAGTCTGTATGTGAGATTTGAATTTCTCTGGATCTCCGCCACCAGCGCCCCTGCGCCGATGGCATGTACCTGCCCCGCCGGAATGTAAAATACATCATCCTTCCGGACGGGCACCTTCTGCAGATATTTTTCTATAGTGCCCGCCTGCAGGCTTCTACGCAAAGTCTCTTCGTCCAAGTCCCGGCAGAACCCATAGACAAGCTCCGTATCCCTTTGGGCATCCAGAACATACCACATTTCGGATTTTCCCCTTGCACCATGTTCATATTTTCCGGCATACTCATCATCCGGATGAACCTGAACCGACAGATCCTCTTTGGCATCAATAAACTTGATGAGAATCGGCAGGTCGCCTTCTCCGGCATATTTTTCCCCGAGATACTCCGGATGTTCCTCCAAAACGTCCTTTAATGTACGTCCCATAAATTTTCCCGAGGCCACGGTACTAAGCCCGTCGGGATGAGTGGAACACTCCCAAGTCTCCGCCAGCGGCTCCATATCTATGTCCTTGGAGAAGTCCTCCTTTAATCTGCGCCCGCCCCATAGATAGTCTTTTCCCGCCGGATTCAGCCGAAAGGGATGATTGTCCCTATTCCTCCAATTGGAACTTCCTCTTGTCATGGATACTGATCTCCTTGCCCAGCTGTACTTCTATCACTTTTAACTCCGTTTCGGCAATGATGGTATGGCGGCAGCCTGCCTGCATAGTGACCACATCACCTGTCTGGACAGATTGCTTCATACCGTCTATAATAACCGTCCCTTTTCCCTCAATCACATTCCAGATTTCGTCCCTGTGTTCGTGACTGTGATAATTCATTCTGTTCCCCGGATTCAGCGTTACCTTGATTGTCATGCTGTCCGCGGTAACATCCAGCACGCGGAAGCTTCCCCATGACTTCTCCGCAAACATAACCTGATTGTCAAGCTGATCCACATAAGGCTTAATATAGGCGGACTGTTCCTTGTCCGTCACCAGAATCCCCTCCGGGCTGGCGGAGACGATGGCATTTTTCAGCCCCATGCACAAAACAGGCATATCCAATTCATTGACGATATGCACATCCTCGCAGGTATCGTTAGGGATGACATTGCCGATGGTATTTTCCACCATAGCCTCCGTAAGGGTATTCCATGTCCCCAGATCCTTCCACCTGCCGCCAAAACGCATTACCTGAATTTCCGTTTCCTTCTCTGCTACCGCATAGTCAAAACTGATTTTCTCCAGTGTGTGATATTTTCGGAACAGATCTTCATAATCGTCGAATGCAATCAGCTCGTGGGCTTTCTCCAAAACATACTTCAGCCGATAGGCAAATACGCCCCCGTTCCATAGGGCGCCTTGGGCAATATACTGCTTTGCGGTCTCCGCATCCGGCTTCTCCTTGAAGGAATCCACCTTACTCAGATTCGCCTTGCCGCGGGGAATGATATACCCGTATTTTTCGGAAGGATAGGTGGGTTCAATCCCCATCAGCACTAAGTTCGCTTCCCCCTTGGCGGCCTGATTCCCCAGCGTTTTCAGCATCTCAAAATAGTCCTCGTCCACATAAGGATCCACCGGGCATACCACCACCGGCTCCTCCTCCGGGACTCCCTGCACATCATGAAGATATGCCGTCACCAGCGCAATGGCCGGAAAGGTATCTCTCCGGCAAGGCTCCACACTGATCCCCACGGATTCCCCCAGCTGATGGCTGATGGCCGCAATCTGTGTTTTCGCGGTGGCAATGGTAACTTTGGCCTGCGGATCAACCTTTTTAATCTGGCGATAAACCCTCTGAACCATGGACTCATATTCGCCGTCCTCTTTTTTAAAAATTTTTATAAATTGTTTGGATCTGATATCATTTGACAGAGGCCACAGTCTCTTACCCGAGCCTCCCGACAGCAATACTATATTCATAATATCCTCGTTTCTTCGCTGCTCAAGGGAGTGTGTTATCCCCCTATGTGCATAAGCGATTTTGCGGCAGGCATTTGCTGCGATTTGCTGCGCGGCCGCGGTTCATAACGTCAGCGTTCCGCCCTCATGGGATTATTTAAGAAATCTTCATAACTGAGGCGTATGCCTTCTTCCAGCTCCGTCCGATAGGTCCATCCCAGCCCGGCGGCTTTGGATACATCCAGTACCTTTCGAGGCGTCCCGTTAGGCTTACTTGCATCCCACTTGACTTTCCCCTGATACCCCACCACCTTTGCCACCAGTTCGGTAAGCTCTTTAATGGAAAGCTCCTTCCCTGTCCCAGCATTGACCGTCTCGTCCCCACTGTAATGATTCATAAGGAACACGCAGAGATTTGCCAGATCATCCACATACAGAAACTCTCTGAGAGGGGAGCCGTCCCCCCAGCATACCACTTCCTTGTCCCCATTAACCTTTGCCTCATGAAACCGCCGGATCAGCGCCGGAAGCACATGACTATGTGTAGGATGATAATTGTCATTGGGTCCATAGAGATTTGTGGGCATTACGGAAATATAATCCGTACCGTACTGCTTATTTAGAAATTCACAGTATTTCAATCCCGAAATTTTTGCCAGCGCATATGCCTCGTTTGTCTTCTCCAGTTCCGATGTCAAAAGACAGGATTCCGGCATGGGCTGGGGCGCCAGCCTCGGATAAATACAAGAGCTTCCCAAAAATTCCAGTTTTCTACAATCGTTTTGCCATGCAGAGTGAATTACATTCATTTCCAGCGTCATATTGTCATACATAAAATCCGCAAGAGCTTCCTGATTGGCCATAATCCCGCCCACCTTTGCGGCAGCCAGAAACACATACTCCGGCTTTTCCTGAGCGAAAAAATTCTCCACTTCCTCTTGCCTGCAGAGATTCAGCTCCTGATGGCTGCGGGTGATAAGGTTGGTATATCCTTGCTTTTCCAGCTCCCGCACTATTGCGGAGCCAACCATTCCCCTATGCCCTGCCACATAGATTTTAGCATTTTTCTCCATCATATTACTTTACAACACCTTTCTCCAAGTACTCCGCCAAATTCGTCCTTATATGCTCTTCGGCTCTTTCCACCGCCACTTTTCCCATATCGTGATCCACCATAATTTTAACCAGTTCCTCAAAGCTTGTTTTGGTAGGGTTCCACCCCAGCTCCGTTTTGGCCTTTGTGGGATCCCCCCAGAGGTTTATCACATCCGTGGGACGGTAAAAATCAGGACTCACTTCCACCAATACTCTGCCCGTAGCCGTATCGATCCCTTGCTCTTCCATGCCTTCTCCCTGCCACCTCAGTTCGATACCCGCATAACGGAACGCAAGGGTCGCAAACTCC
Organism: uncultured Acetatifactor sp.; assembly: GCA_910589655.1. Taxonomy (GTDB): domain Bacteria; phylum Bacillota; class Clostridia; order Lachnospirales; family Lachnospiraceae; genus Acetatifactor. The sequence goes on from CAJUTJ010000159.1 coordinate 85,578, forward strand.
CTGACGGAGTGCTGCTCGCCGGTTGCTATCACATAATCCTCGGGCTTATCGTTCTGAAGGATCAGCCACATACATTCTACATAATCCTTTGCATAGCCCCAATCGCGCAGAGAGGACAAATTGCCCAGATACAGCTTGTCCTGCTTCCCCTGTGCAATGCGTGCTGCCGCAAGGGTAATCTTTCTGGTGACAAAGGTTTCGCCCCTGCGCTCACTTTCATGATTAAATAAAATACCGGAACAGCAGAACATATTGTACGCTTCCCTATATTCCCTCACAATCCAAAATCCGTACTGCTTCGCCACCGCATAGGGGCTGTAGGGATGGAAAGGTGTCGTCTCCTTCTGGGGAACCTCCTCCACCTTCCCGTAAAGCTCCGATGTGCTTGCCTGATAAATGCGGCAGGTCTCCGTCAGGCCGCACAGCCTTACCGCCTCCAATATCCTGAGCACGCCCACGGCCACCACGTCCGCCGTATACTCCGGCACGTCAAAGCTCACCTGCACATGGCTTTGAGCCGCCAGATTATAGATCTCGTCCGGACGAACCAATCCGATGACCTGCATCAGGCTCATGGAATCCGATAAATCCCCATAATGCAGATGAAAATGAGGATTCCCCTCCAAATGGGCAATACGCTCCCTGTAGTCCACGGAAGAGCGGCGGATCATACCATGTACCTCGTATCCTTTTTCCAATAAGAATTCCGACAGATAGGAACCGTCCTGCCCTGTCACTCCGGTTATAAATGCTTTCTTTGCCATATTTATACCCCTCTGCGCGCTGCTGCGCACTCAAATCAATAGTTGAATACGCATTTTTATTCAACCTTCCGGACATGCCGCCCGTGGCGGCACATACAATAAATGGGATTCTGCTGTCTCCAATGCTCCCGTTCCTGCAAACCTGCTTTGTTGGCAGAAGCCCTCCTGCATCCGGCTCCAGCACCATACTGGTAATATCCTATCATATCATATCTTCCATATAATTTTCAAATTACTTCCAATAAGAATAGAAAAAATTAATAATTACCCGTTACTATTCTTGGTTTTTACATGTCTTTCTATTACACGGCTGCGAGGTTTATTTTTCTGCCGAATCACAGCCCGTCTGCAGCAAGGGGCCAGCATTTCAAGTGTCATTGATTTCCCGAACCGCCGTGGCCTGCTGACAGAAATAAATTTTTTCCTTGTATGAATAAGCCCGTTTGCCCATATATTTCGGAACGAATGGCACCGGATCTGTTGTGGGCTAAAGTTTCATCTATCATGTTGCTATTATACACCTATACACAAAAAAAGCCTAATTCTTTTATTTCAGAATCAGACTTTTTAATGGAATGCCTACTTATCCTTCTCCGTAACCTTCCGCATTGCCCTTGCAGGAACACCCGCCGCCACCGTATCGGGATCTACGTCCTTAAGCACCACGCCTCCAATGCCCACAAAAGCATTTTCATGCAGAGTCAACTGATTTTTAATGATTCCTCCGGGCGCAACATAAGCTCCGTTTTCTACTTTTACACTGCCGCAAAGTATGGTATTGGCTACCAATAAAACATTTTCCCCGATTTGACAGTTGTGGGCAATGTGACAGAGATTATCTATTTTTGTGTGATTTCCGATGACAGTGTCATCCATAGTTCCTCTGCAGATTGCCGTATTTGCACCGATTTCCACATCATCCCCTATTTTCACACCGCCGTAATGCCGGACTTTTACAGGCCGTTTTCCGCCGTCCATAAAATAACCGTACCCGTCCGTCCCGATGACCGTTCCCGAGTGGATCAGGCAGTTTTCCCCAATAACCACCTTATTATATATACTTACATTATGCTCTATCACCGTTCCGGCTCCGACGGATACATCCTTTCCGATGTAACAGTGATGTCCCACCGATACGTCTGGCGCAAGCCGATCCGATTCCACGACGGCGCTGGCTGCGATACCGGTCCGGGCTGTTGCTCCCCAAAAACGGTTTAAAATGCTAAAAAACACTGCTTTTGGCTCTTCCGTAATCAGGAAGCAGCAATTTGCGATAGAATTCGGGATTGCTTTTTTCGCAACCACGATGCAATTGCCACAGCCCGAAAACTTGCTCAGGCTGTTCTCCTCCGCATTTTTGATCCATGTGATAGCTTCGCTCTGCGGGGACGACAAGGAACAGAAGTTCCTGATTTCTATGTTCTTATCGCCCTCCGGCAACACCTTATGCTCTGTTTCCTGTAAATAATCCATAATATCCTGTACACTGATCAACATATTCGTACTCCTTCCCGTTTCATAATGGATCGTAAGTCCGTAATATTATCTTCCATCTGCTCATATCTTTGCAGGTTGGCCGAATTTACAAAATCGCTCACTGTCTTTTCCAGCGTTTTTCCTTCTTCGAAATACCAAAACGGGTGGGTTAATATATGAAGCCTCTCATACTCTGAACTGTCGATGATCTCCTCCACCGGTTCCCGCCACCGGCGCCTTGAATCGGACAAATACTTGAAATCGTGGAAAAACACACTTCCGTAACTGTTGACCATATCTGGAATCCGAAGATCAGCATCCAAAATTTCTTTGCTTGGGCGGTGCATGGAAACGACCTTCACCGTATCGTTGATCGCTTCCGATAATATATTACTCTCATATAGGATACGACTTTTGATTTCCTCCGTTTTTCCCATTAATTCAGGGTAGCGGACTTCGTCAAAATGCAGTCCGATAAAATGCCCCCCCCACTTTATTTTATCGATGAGTCGCTGCGATTCCTTCGAAAATACGTTATAGAAATCACTTGTCAAAAGTAAGAAGTATGTACTATGGACACCTATACTTTTTTCGAACTCCGCCATTGCAGCGGCTTTCTGCAAGTCATTGTCCACATCATGACGGAGAATGGCACAGCGTCCTGCTTGCTTCCAGTTTTGATATGTTACAATCTCATACCGTTTGTCCCTTAGTTTATTGATTAATTTTAAATAGCTTTTGTAAGTAAAATCCATTTGATAAACCTCCTAATTAATCTATTTGCATATGCCTATAATAAACTTTCCAAGGAAATACCCAAAAGAAATTGACTGACAAACATGCCCTGATTGCCTTAAATCCAGTATAATCCAAAAATCTCTAAGACATGAACCATAATAATTGATCCGCATGAAATTATCTCAAATGACTCTTTTGCTATATCATATTTCTTTTTCGGACTTGCAGCTCCAAATAGAACAACAGGAAATGCGGGATACATATATCTACCCTGTAATCCCCAGACATACCCCAGATCAGGAGCCGCACCCACAAAATAAAATGCTACTATAACAATCATCCACATAGCTGCGCCAAGCCCAATCAATAATATTCTCTCGCGGCAATTAAATATTTGATCTGCTCCTATTTTAAATACCACAAAAGCACAAAGTGATAAATACGGAATTATAAGACAGTCGCTTTTGGGTAATGCAATGGCACTGCTATAGTATGAATAAAAGTCTGCAAAAAAAGTCTGGAAAAACATATTTAATACCCTAAAGGGATGGTGTAATACATATATGATATAGCTGCCGGAAATTTCAGTAGAAGATGCATATAAACTGGAAGCAACATCTGCGTTGTTGTCTAATATGCTATGGCTAATATAATATAAAATACAGCCTGCCATAAGCATACCTGTTACATAAATCAGTTTTAAGATAAACGTCTCCTTCCCTTTTAAGGCAAATTGCTTACGATCTAACAATAAGAGCAATCCCATAATGAGAAGATATGGAAGCTTTATCAGCCCTATGCAGCAAGCCAAAATCAACAGGGTACATATCACCTTTCCCTTCCACACGCTTTTATGCTCTGCTTTTAGACTGATAGCTATTGCAATAAATAGCAAAACTATACTATAAAGGATGCCGTCCGTTGAACTTGTGCTTCGTAAAAAACATATCCCCGGTGCAAAATACAACACTGCATAAATCTTTCTATATCCTTGCGGCAAAATGTTATAACCCGCATATGCCAGAGAAATTGCTGCTGCCAGATTACCTAAACGTGCTCCATAAAACATTATGCAAGGGGGCACTTTTAACAGCTTTAGCAAAAATATCATTATAACTTGCGGCAAAAAAGCCAGACTACTGGTAGTATGATCACCATGTATTGGTATCCGTACATATTCTCCTGAAAACCGCTGTCCCATTTTATCCAAAAACATATCGAAATGGATAGTTGTATTCGTTTCTCTAGTATAGCGTATTCAAAGTTTATGTGGAAAATCATATCTCAAGCTCATCCATTTTGTATGTCCAATGATATACTACCGGATGTTCGTTGATTTCGGCAATATACTGATATATCCGTTCTTCCAGTTCCTCTTTGGAATC